>CAZEVT010000001.1:420968-433119 GCA_964515005.1 uncultured Gammaproteobacteria bacterium | reverse complement strand
TGACCATCTATTCGGGTCCGTTTGTTGACAACTTCGTGGCTCCCTGGACCAACGGCAGTCGCATTATCATCCTGACGAATCTAAACGGCGACGCAAAAAGCCTACCGAACCTCTATACCGTCAATTTGCGCTAATCCATTGCTGGAGATATAATACCGATCATGAACGAAAAAGAGGCTTTGCCCGCATCAATAGCAATCAACCAAATATTTACCATGATTGAGCTCTATAATCCAGACTTTTGGATTGAGACAGTCAAGCAAATGGTAGATAAACACGGAAAAGAAAATATATTCGAAAATATGTATGCCACGGGAGCAGATTTCGACAATTTTACCCTTAAACGATTAGAAGAAGCGCGGGAAATCATTTGGTCGAGTGAACTTAACAATAGGCCTTCGGGCCAACGTTTGGCCATCTATCTTAGCGGTAGAATTGATCAACTCGAAGATATACAATCCCGTATAAAATAACTATGCGCGTCTATTGCGATAAGCGCCCCTAGAGGGAATTGTCCCGATCAAATCGGGATTTCGCTTCGCTCAAAACAAAACCTTGTGTCCCCGACAGGAATCGAACCTATATCGGAGGTTTAGGAAACCTCTGCTCTATCCGTTGAGCTACGGGGACGCATCGCTATTTTAACTTTTTTTGTGTTAGAATACCAATATTCGGAATGTAGCTCAGTTGGTAGAGCGCGTCGTTCGGGACGACGAGGCCGTGGGTTCAAGTCCCGCCATTCCGACCAAATATCCCCTCGCTTCCCAACCCAAAATGTGGTAAAATACCCAAATGAAGCTTCAGTTTAGCCGTAAATCGAACGAACCTGAAATCCCCCCACCCCCGGATGTGATCCTTGCCTCACAGTCGATCGGCCGCCGCCTGCTCCTTGAAAAACTAGGGCTACGGTTCCGGGTGGTCGTGTCCCGCGTAGATGAGGATGCGATTGTTGATAAAGACCCATATAAGATGATCAAGATGCGTGCTGCGGCCAAAGCCCGCGAGGTCATCACCCACCCCCGGGTTTACTCGATCCCCGAAACCCGAGAATCGCTGGTTGTTGCCGCCGATTCTATGGCGGTTATCGGGAAAAAGACATTCGGCAAATCAACAGACCGCGAGCACACCCGGGCGATGCTCAAGGCGCTTATGGGCCGAACGCACGTCTTTGCCACGGCAGTATCGATCGTGCTTTTTGACGGAACGAAGATCAAAAAGCAGTGGGATAAAATGGTCAAAACACGCGTCACCATGCGCAAAATGACGCCGGTTGAAATCGAAAGCTATATTTCCCGTTTTGACTTTACCCGGTTTGCCGCCGCCTATGCCATAAACGAAGCCCCGTGGGATGTGGTGACCAAAATGGACGGAAGCTACACCAGCGTAATTGGCCTCCCCTTTGAAGTCCTCCTGCCGATTCTCCGAGCCCAGAAAATTATTATCTAATCCTATGCAACCTGAAATAGATAATGATAAACTCGTTGGATTAACTTCTGTTCTTGCCGCTGCGGTGGTCAACGAAGAATTCCGTAGTCTACTACTTTCGGATCCATCCGCTGCGCTTAAGAAGGGCTATCTTGGACAAGCGTTTGCCTTATCTCCAGAAGAATCTGCTGACCTTCTATCTATTCGTGCCAATACCCTTACTGATCTTGCAAAGCAACTAATAATAATCAGGAATTTACCTAAGCCTGCAAAATAGTCCAGTGCTACAATAGATTCATGAACGGACTTTTTTCCCGGATCGACAACTCCCGCAGCTTATCCCAGTTCATCCCCCTTGCCCTCACGCTGGTCGTCATGGCGATATTTCTTGCTCTCCTCCACGGGGCAATCACGATCTTTAACCTCGTCCCGACGTCGGAAAAAATCCTTTTGGAAATCCGGTGGTACGACGTTTTGGTCGGCGGGACGATATACCTCAAAACCAGTATCGACTTTGCCATATTCATCGGCCGCATGATGGCGGCAAATCCGGGGTGGCGCAATCGCGTGGCCATTGAAATAGGCACGGCTGCAGGCAACGCGATTGGTACAATTGCGATTGTCGGCCTCTGGGTGATTCTGAAGGACATCGATATTCTTTTGGCCGCCATGGTCCTCGTCGCGTCGCTTGTCCTTTTTGAACTTGCCCATGGGAGCCTGGAACACTTTGCCGGCTGGGAAGGAGCAGGCGGCATGAAAAAGATGGCGTTCTTGAGCCTCCAGGGGAGCCTAGGCGCCGTCAAAAAGCTCATAGACCCCATCCTCTCGCGCATCATGCCGGATCTCGGGAGTGCCATGAAGGGGGCCGCGGGACTGACCTGGGTAGGTCTTCTCGGGTTTTCCGCCTCCGTCCCCTTTATTCTAGGCCTTGACGACTTTGCCGGCTACGTGCCGCTTTTTAATGTCGTCAATGTCTACGGATTTGCCATAGGAGTTATCGTCTCTCACACGATTCTGAATATCGCCCTCTTCCTCTCACCGCAAAAGACCATCACTGCCGTCAAAAACGAATGGGTATCGTTCCTCGGAACACTTGCTTTCATTGGGCTAGGGGTCTACGGCTTGTTTGAGGCGGGAAAAATCATCGTACATCTTTTCTAATGTACACGTTCCCCTCCCTGTGTTTACTCTTGGGTTTTTTGACTCGACTTACCCAAATAAGATTTGTCGGGCATATTGAAGAATCTTTACGTGTTCTTGCAATTCCGGAGGTTGTAGAATTCGTGGCTGCAGATCGTGGTTATTGTTGGGAAAAACGTTAAAGTGCTCGATCTGACCGTCTTTATGCAACACATATTGTTGAAATATCCCCCGCAAAGATTCGCCGGCAGGACTTAGTAACGATATATACACTCCAACGAACTCTTCCCGCCCGCCCAAAAGCGTTAGCCCGGTCGCCTTGCCGATATACATATACAGTTCAACATTCTTTTTTAACCCCATGAGATCAGAAACCCCAGAAGCGGTCCAAATCGTTAACTCTCCCCTTTTTCCCAATCTAAAAAGAACTCGATCCTCCTGAGGAGGCGTTGACTTCAGATCAGTTACCAACTGCGCATATAAAGGCGCAGCACCTCCTGCGAGTTCAGGAAGATCTGGGCCAATATGTTCTAGTATTGTTTCGTATTCCTTCATATCCTGCGAATCAATTTGTATCTGAATATATCAAAATGATCCAAATAACACAATGCTTGAATAAAATTCTGTCATCTCAAAGAAGTCGCGTACACCCACACATGCATCGGCGCGTGACCTGCGCCCGCGTACGGCGCGCGCAGGAGATGATATACCTCATTGGTAATAACATCGACCGGGCGTTCTCTTGTGGCAGTCAAGGAATGATCTTTTTCGGAAAAACGAATATCGGCGCGCTCCGGGTGCCCTGCTGCGAGCGCTTGAGAATCCTCTGAAACCCGACGCATTTCCTCAAGGCTTTTTCCAAACAACACGCCGAGCTTGTACCCTCTCTGGCCCCCCGTTCCTTTGTAGATAATAGACCGGGCAAACCCAAGCCCACGCTCATAGATAACGTGAACACCAACGTGGTCTTTCAGGCTTTGCGACTCCTTGGCCTCCCAGGCAAGTCCGCCTGCGTGAACGACCATCCGGTCCAGGGCAATGCCTTCCTTTCCCAAAACCCCTTTGGCCATAACGGTACCTAACATGTCCAGGTGCTCGCTTTTAACCGCGGAAAATTGTTCTTTCGTCAGTTCAGTGTGAAGCCAGTGAGAGAGCGATGGCAGCCGTTTTTCTACCATCTCCTGTTCCTGCGCCAGCAGCTCGGCTTCTCGCACTGTTTTTTCTATGAACCCTAACATGATGCGATTGTAGCCTATGGGGACTGCTCTAGCAAGAAAAAACCACCACGGAGAAAAAATTATGCTGTGGGAAATAGCTCTTCGGGTTTAAAGAGTAAACCAATCTCTTTTTGCGCGGCTTCAGCGCTATCGCTTCTGTGAACGACATTTTTGGGCTTAGACTCGCCGAAATCTTTCCGGATCGTGCCGGGCGCGGCTTCCGCCGGATCCGTGGGTCCACATATATCAAATACCTTTTGTATCGCGCCCTCTCCTTCGAGTACAAACGCAACCACTGGAGTGGCCATCATCTGACGGGAAAGTTCCGGGAAAAACGGCTTGTCTTTGTGGTGGGCGTACCACACGTCGAGGATTTCCTGGGTCAGCCGGATCATCTTCAGGGCAACGATCCGCAGCCCTGCCGCCTCAAAGCGGTCAATTACCTTACCAATCACGTGCTTTTCTACTCCATCGGGCTTGATAAGGACAACGGTTCGTTCCATCGTAAATAAATAGTATCAAATCTGAGGATGAACAACAAGCACGAGGCGTTAGCGCTTTACAAATTTTTCGCGGTATATCTCATCAAACCGTTCAAGCATTTTGGCAACTTCCCTATTGGACATTCCATAATTGCCCCGATACTCTTTGAGAGCAAGTATCTTGATATAGTTGGGCAGATAAAAATACGGTGTGCTTCCATCAAGATCGTCAGGTTTAATAAAACCTTCAGCGCGTAAATCATTCACCAGAGGTATTCCTAACTTAATAATATTTTCAAACGTCGCCTGGTTCATGGGCCACTTTACAGAAATACCTTTATCTTTTATCCGTTGTTGAATGAGCACAATCTTAGACTGTATACATAGTGCAATTTCCTCGTCGTTATGCGGGAACCGATCCGTGCGGACCACCTCCGTTGGAGCCGCAGCTTCTTTAACCGGTTGCGCTCCCTGCGCAGACCCCAGGGGTACTTGTGTTGGTATTTCCGGCAAGAGCGTACTGGCGGTGCCATCCATTATGGTGCGCGCATGTTCAAGAAACACATGCCAATCCTGAACCTTCTCGCCTTCTTTCCACGCAATCAGCGCCAGCATCCGGGCGATAGGTTTTTCCGGCTCCGACCTTTTCGTTGTGGGTTGAAACGTTTGCTGTAACATAGCCAATACTTGTGTGTCAGGGAGTGTTTTTAATTCCAACACCAGACGCCGAGAGTTCTTTTCCGGTTGAGGCAGAATTTCGGGAAACCGAGCCGCAAGGTCCAACAGCGCATTGTTATACGACTGATAGTCGGCACCGCCGTGATCTATTCCTATTTCTTTCCAGTGAAACCCCGGATCAACATCAGCCGACATTATCGACTTTTTTTCTATAGCCAATGCGAATTGAACCGGTGCGGGAAGTGCCTGCACAGCAGGCGTCTCAGGCATACCGAATAAGACACTGAACGTTGACAAGAGGGTATCGCCGAATTGCTCCATGGGTTCTTCTTTCTGAGACCGGGTTAAGAGGGCAAGAGCGTTCTCTGGAAGCGGTGTCGGGCCGTGCAGTCGAATACTTTCCATGATGCCGGCGACAAGCTGCGGATAATTAACTTTCTGAAAGTTTTGCGAATCGGCGTGCGCTTTTTTTACGCTTTCTAGGCGCTCTGACGCATCACGAACCGCGTTGAAGATTTGGGTTGTTTCGTCGGCAGTCACATCCGGGCGAAGCGGAAGACCTGACCATGTTGCCTGACGATCGGCCAAAATTTGACCCTGTGCTTCGAGGACCGGAGGCAATGTGTTCCCGTATTCGTGTTCCAAAAAATGCAACTGCAGAAAAAACTTAATCGCAAATGCTTCTGCAGTCGGAAATTTTATTTGTTCCAGGACATCTTTTGACACGGTTGTCAAAAATTGTTCCCATCGGACTTGTTGTTGATTTTTTTCTGGTTGTGCCGACATAGGGTCAACTTATAGCAATTATTCCTTGCGGTGTCAATAGATTAGGTCCAAATGACGGCCCCTCATCATTGACAAACCCGGGACAGTCTCATAGAATCCTCCCGTATGAGAGGGAACGGGAAAGAACAGAGAATAGCAGAATTATTGCGGCCGCAGGAGCAACAAGATGCGCATGAAATTTTCCGGGCGATCGCCCACGGAATCCTGTATATCGGAGACGCGGACTTGCGACACCAAACAGAAGCGGATTGGTCAACCGTGCAGGACATCCGCCGGTCAGTCGCCGGAGAGGTGGGATGGAGCCCAAAAGCGGCAAATGCGCTTGAAATACTTCAGGATATCATCGGAAGCGGCAGTCACACTATGCTCGGGAAAGTATATGCAGGCTTTGCGGCAGTAGACATCATTCATAAAGCCGGAGGTATACTTCAAAAGAGTTTGCATTGTTTTTGCCGGCCGCCATTCAGACGGCTCCCACCGAACAAGAAAGCATTCTTCTGACTTCCGCCTTTTATAGCCGGTACATGGCCTGGGTCATGACCCACGAGGGGTCGGGTCAGGAAATCCTCGGCGAATATGACGAAAGGCTATTGGGGCTCATCGATTCTCCCCGGGCAGCCCGGCGCCGGATAGCGGTGCAGGCGGCCGCGGAAATATTCGCATCGGAAATACAAGAAGACGCCTTTGGTATGCGGCTGCCGGAAGCGGAACTTGCCTCTTCATACACCGAAGGATCCCCTCCCCATGAATCCGGCGGGTTTATGATTCCACAAAGCATCATGTATCTTGCCTCAGGTCGCCTGGTCAGCTGGAACAAACTGATTGAAGCGACGCAACTGGGAATACCTGGGCGAAGCCAACCTGAACAGCGAATTCCTGAGCTTTTGGTCGGCGTCGAAATTCCCGTGGGGCAACAGACGCATGAGCGGACGCGGACCAAGCTCGGCTATGTGGCCATGCGGGCCCTGCGAAAACCCAAACGCGGGCGCATAGACTGGTCGGTCTCCCTTCAGACGGAAGACAGACTGTCTTTTGGTGACGAAAAGCTTTTCCGATACTCCTCGTTTGACACCTTAAGCCTTATTGCCGCCATACGGATCGCCCGACAACTTACCGAAGAAAATACTCCTGCAGGCTTTTCGCCCGCAAACATTATCCACAAGGTAGACGCGGTGATGACACGGTTCCAGACCGCGCATCCCACCGCTTTTAACCGAGCCGACAGCATACTTTCCGTCGCGCTTCGGGAATCTCAAAAAATAGACGGCGATGCCAATTGGCAGCTTCCGCAAGCCACCCATCATTTGAAGTCACAAATCGTCGGACTGCTCGTTTCAGATGTTGACTATTCCAAGGTTACCTGGAGGCAGGAATCAGAACTTTGGGAACTCTACCGACAATATGTCATCCAGCATGAGCTATCCCGGGAAGACAAGATCGAAATGATGGGCTTTTTGCTTCAAAACACCCAACACGAATTATGGCGAAAATTTGATCGCACCATGAGCGAGAAAGCGGTAAACAGTATCGCCCAATGGGTCCACAACAAAAGTCAACTGCCGCCGGCTCTCGCAGATACGCTCATCGAACACGTAGATAAATACATTGTCCAGCGCTGTGAAACGATCCGCGATATACACGTTCCGATCGTCACAAACGGCAAGATACTTTCACAGGATGATGCGGAATAACGGGTTTCGAGGGAAAACGAATATTTAGATCTTTAATAACGAATGAAGTTTTTCGTTTTTCGCCTTGCTCCAGACGAGCGCAAGATTCAGGGTATCCTGCCTTATATATTTCGGTAAAAGTGTATCAATCTGCTTCTTGGTTATCGCATCAATTTTCGCAAGATACGCGTCCAGAGTGATAAGTTTTTGCCCAAAAAGCTCCTGACGGCCGTAAAACTCGCCCATGAACTCCGGGTCTTCGCTCTTGAAGGCAAGCATGGTTTTGAGTCTCTTCTTGGCAACACGAACCTCCTCTTCGCTCACCCCTTTGTCGACCGCCTTCCCGAGCTCAACCATGATCCCCCTCACCGTCTCCTCGACCTTATCGGTTGCCACTCCTGCGTAAATACTCCAATACCCCACATCTTTCCAGGTATCTGCGCTACTGCGTATATGGTAGCAGAGCCCCCGCTTCTCACGGATTTCTTTAAATAGCCGTGAGGTAAACGATACACCCATGATGAGGTTAAACAGGTTCCAGGCAAACCGGTCTTCCGAGTCCCGGTTAAATGCCCGGATCCCCACCGTCAGATGTGCCTGTTGAGCATCACGCTTCGTCACGACTTCAACCTTGGGCTCGCTTTGCGTATCGGTGACCACCTCAATATCCCCGATCGCCGCGCCTTCAAGGGGTCCAAACCAGTCTTCTGTTTTTTGTTTGATATTTGAAACGTGTGACTTGAGATTTCCGGCAAGTACGACAACCATCCGCCCCGGGCTATACCACGAGTCGTGAAAGCCCTTCAGCTCACGGGCAGCAACGCTTCGCAGAGATTTCTCCGTCCCGATAATCCGCATGCCGAGCTTTGTGCCCGGGTACATCATCTCATGGAATGTTTCATTGACTTTGGCCGCAGGCTCGTCTTCATACCTTTTCATCTCTTCGATGATGACGTCGCGTTCCTTATCCACGTGTTTTTGTTCAAGAAGAGGCTTTGTAGCAAGCTCTTTATTTATCTCTAGCGCTAAGGACCAGTCAGTGCTAAGTACCTTGTTATGATAGTTAGTGATATCGATATCCGTATACGCATTTTGTAAGCCTCCGGCCCGTTCTATCGTGTTGACATCCTCCGTCGTCGGATACTTTTTCGTGCCCTTGAAGACCATGTGCTCGAGGAAATGGGAAATACCACTCACTTCCGGAGTTTCGTACCTGCTTCCTACACCAACCATAACGGAGGTTGCGATACTGTTGACTCCCTCCATCGGGATCATCATAAGCCGTACGCCGTTTTTTAGGGTTACCTTATCAAAGGGAGGCTTCTTCATGAGGAGTATGGTATCAAATATTCCATCATTTGAACAGTAGAATGATTTTTGTTATAGTCAAGCCCATGACAACCGCTGCGAAAGAATTCTGGAAAAGCCCTGCTGCCCAGCACTTCCCCCATTCCCTTGAAATTCACGGTGAACAATGGCCAATAACGGAACAGGCAGATTATTATAAAAAAACATATAAAAAACTCGTCGCGAGTCAATGGATTCCTTCAAAAGGAGAAATTCTTGAGCTTGGTGCCGGCGCGTCGTCCGGACTATTGTTCCCTCAAGAAGTCATTCAAACACGCCTGACCGCAACAGATATTTCCCCATTACTTTTATCCCAAAACCCTGTGCCAGCGGAATACAAATGTATATTGGACGCTGGCAATGATCCATATCCAGCATCGTGGCATCAACGTTTTGACCTTGTCCTGGCTATGCACCTATCACGATACCTGGATGTAAATGAGAAAATTCATCTTGCACAGCAAACACAACACCTCCTCGCTCCCGAAGGGAGAATATTACTTCTTGATACGACACAAACACCGAATCGTGATGTTGCGGCCCTTATAGGAGAAGTAGGTCCATTCGTTACTGAACAAGAGTGTGCGATTTTGGAAGGGATCGGATATACTGATATTGAATATGGCAGCTATTTTGTGACCTTCTTTGACCGTTTTGGCGAAAGAACTGGCACGCATATTGATTATGTCACGGCTATGCGGTCCAATAGCTACTACGCAGAAGGTGCTACTGATTGATCCTGTTTCTTATCCGTCTGCTTCGACTCTTCTTCTGGCACATCCTGGTCGTATGCCGGCCCGCCTTCTGAAATCATATTGTTGATACGGGCCTCATCCTCTTGATCAGTTGTTGTTTCTTTCTCTTTTGGATCAAGGTTCATCATGTAACCCCCTTATGATATTCCCTCTCACCCATGCTTCCCCGCCGTATGGATGAGTGCAAATGCGTTGCGGGTAAAAACAATTGGCGTCAGCTTCCAGTCGGGCGTTAAGTCCACACTGTAGATCATGCTGTAAAGAAGCTGTTGAAACGTTTCTTTGGTATACCGGGGCAACACAGTTTGAAGATATTCCGGCAGGTGTCCGGGCCACGGACTACGGAGAGTCATTTGCCCCGCCTCCACATCTCCGAGGAGCGTTTTTTCGTCAACATCACTCTTTAGTTCCCCGATTGCAAGTTTACCGGACTGGGTCTTGATATCATACCGATATATGAGTTCAAACGGAACCTCGCTGTCAGAAAAAGAAATCTCACCCCTGGTTTTTTCAAAATCCAGCGTCTTGTCCAAAGCGCTTTCCATGGTCAAAGCCGTCTGAAATTTTTGGTTGCGCTTTAGGCCAAAGGCAGTCGCCATAAATTTCGCATGGAGCTCGTCCGGAGCATGATCCTTGAACTCAACGGTGATGTAATGCTGATTTTGCCTTCGAAATTCCATGACCGGCGAGTGCGATTCCGAAGCATAAAGCACTACTCCGCTCGGGTAGCCGCTCGCCTGATTAAAAAGTTTGGTTGAAGTAATGAGCTCATGCTCATACGCCCATCTGCCGATGACGCGGGCTGCCGACTCGATCTGCGGAAGCACCTTTTTTTCAAGCGTCGTAATCTCCAGAGGTTCGGTTTGAACTGATTGAAGTACTATTTCCGGTCTTGACATATGAACAAAGTATATACTACTATCCCACATTTTTCAAAACTTTCTCCCCTTGATACCTACCTCCCGATACATAATACTAGATAATATGACCCCCGATGATCTCCGGCAACAGATAGAATTGCAAATCGTCGAGCTTATCAAGAGCAAGCTCGCCGACGGCACCATGACCGAAGAGCGCGCCCAGCAGGCATCCCAGATAGTTTTGGATACTCTCAAGCCCGGTATGAGCTTTGAGGAGCTGTACCCGGCCGTCGCAAAGCTTGACGATACGGTCAATGAGCTCTCACCGGTTATCGTCCCTATCCTTAGACAATATGAAGAGCAAATCGTCCGCCCCATTGAAAAAAACGTCACAGAACTCATCCGTCAGGGCCAGTTTGATGCCGCTACCAAACTCGCCAAACAAGCCATCTCCCAGGACGTCAAGCTCCAGTGGACTGGGTCAGGAAAACCCACTGAATAACTAGTTGACTTCTATTACCCCATAGTATACAATCCTTATCCATGCAAACCTGGGAAGTCATCTATCAGTATTCCCCTGACGCCGCCAAAACAGCCACGGTTATCATCCGTCCCACGCA
Source organism: uncultured Gammaproteobacteria bacterium (assembly GCA_964515005.1). Lineage (GTDB taxonomy): Bacteria > Patescibacteriota > Microgenomatia > UBA10105 > UBA927 > XYB1-FULL-47-11. The sequence continues at coordinate 422,139 of CAZEVT010000001.1, read as the reverse complement.
CAAAAAGCAGGGCTTCCTTACCCGTCAGTTTGGCCTCACCTTGGGCCAAGTCGTCGGATTCACGCTCCTTGCCCTTAGCCTCGGAGGATTAACCGGCCCCTTTATCCCTGCTCTTCGCCTTGAAGCCGCCTATGCGCTTGCACAAACCAAGACTATGGAGGTCAAGCCTCCCCTTCCCGCGTCTCCCACGCTGGTCCTCACACCACTCGTGGCTCCGGATGGAAGCCCTATCGATCCCGTAAACCGTGACTTTAGCCTCATTGTACCCAAAGTCGGGATAAATGCGCCGGTTATCGCCAACGTCGATCCTGGGAACCCCGGTGAGTATGCAACTGCGCTCAAAACAGGCGTTGCCCACGCCTCCACCAGCTTCCTGCCTGACCAGGATGGTACGGTCTACTTGTTCAGCCATTCGACCAACTACGACTGGTTTGTGGACGATCTCAATGCGGTTTTCTATCTTCTTAAGAATCTTGACGCGGGTGATCTCGTGGTTCTCTACTATAAAGAAGCCCGGTATACCTACCGGATTACCCATAAGCGCATCGTCAAGCCCAGCGAGATCTCCTACCTCGTACCTGAAGCTGGTAAAAAGAGCCTCATCTTGCAAACCTGCTGGCCTCCGGGATCCGTGGCTGAGCGTTTACTCCTTTTCGCGGACTTAGTAGAGGCGTACTAATTATTGGAAAAAATACTGTTTTGTATTATAATAGCAACCTAAACCTTATACCTATGACAATCGAAAACCCACGAACACCTACGAATCCTGAAGATATGGTCAGGTTGGCGTATGACCTGACGGCGGAGTTTGAAGCGCAGGGCCTGCGTTTGGAGCCGGATTTTGACTTTGGCCACTTGAATAAGGACTATTTCGGCTTCAGAGTTAGCGATGAAATGAAGAGGGTAGAATTAGGCTTTTTGCAAATCCTGTTTGATCCGAGCGGGTGGACCGCTCTTGCGGGGCAAAATGATCTCGGCAAACGAGTCCTTTCTACTCTTTCCACTTCGCTGGGACGGGATCCCGAACAGATGAAGCTGGAAGAGCTAACAATCACCCTTGCCATGTATCGAACCTATTTCCCTTATAAAGTGAACCCTACAGTTGCAGCTTAAGGAAAATATCCCATAACACTTGACACACTTTGTCATATATGATACTATCTCCGAACTG
>CAZEVT010000001.1:88835-420868 GCA_964515005.1 uncultured Gammaproteobacteria bacterium | reverse complement strand
AAATATCCCATAACACTTGACACACTTTGTCATATATGATACTATCTCCGAACTGTCTAAAAGTATATCCTATGAAAACAAAAGCTATCGTTCTATCTCTCTTTGCATTTGTTCTTGCCGGCTTGGCATCTCCCGCGTACGCCGACGTTTGTACCACGCAGTATGGCGGCGAAACAACCTGCCGACCATCTGACCTGACGATCAACAAGCAGATCCGAAATGCCACATCCAATGTCTTCGTCGAAAACTTAAGCGCCTCTGACCCGACATTTGCCCCGGGATCTGACGTGCTCTATAAGCTCATCATCAAAAATTCAAGCGGCGAAACGTTTAATCCTGTCTATGTAAAAGACGTCCTTCCCGGATATCTGACCTTTGTATCTGGCCCCGGAACGTATGACAAAAACAGCAACACGCTCACCTTTGAACTCAAAGAAGTCTACGCCGGCGAAACCCGCACGGTTGAGGTTATGGCACGGGTGATTGATACAAGCTCATTCAACGGCAAATCATTTGTCTGTGTGACCAACTATGCCGAAGTCAAAGCCTTGAACCGCTTCGACTCTGATACCGCACAAATTTGTCTTCAGAACAATGTACTCGGGGTCACTACCCTGCCGGTCTCTGGATTTAACGACCTTGCTCTCCTTCTGCCGTTTGCGGGAGCAGGCCTGATGGGTATTGCACTTTTGAAAAAGAAAAGCTAATCCACGGCACATAGAGCATCCTGCCGGGCGCTGAAAAAAAAGTTAACTAACGAACCGGCAAGGGATTGCCGGTTTTTTGTGGGCTTTGATCTTGGGAATGAGGGTATTTGGTACGGCAGGACCGAATACTCTCTTTCCCGGGTTCAATACCTGGGTTGATTTGGTATTTAAAGCGTTGCAAATGCGCAATGTATTTGAATCACCTAACAAGCACTTTAACATAGGCATAACAGGGAAAATAGCCTACATAGTTTTACGGAGTAGCGAAGCGGAAGGGTAACGTTTCTCCAAAAAGGGTGAGTTGAATCACTGGTTTTGGGTGGATCCACTGGGAAGATCGAACATGGTCTTTCGAGTGGATCCACTCTTCAAAAACAATCAGGGTTCGAAACCCACCTTGGATGCACATTAGATTTTCGTGCACAAATCAAACGGGTTTAATCAAAACTAATCTGGAGGAACAAAAAATGAACGTGTTTGGTATCACCCTAACATGGGGCCATCTGATCATTGGTTTGATCATGCTGGCCGCCTACGACCTTGGATGGGACCTTTTGGTTCCGGACAAGTGGTCCGACTGGTGGTTTCAACGCCGCCAGGTCCCGCTGCGCGCCATGATTTTCGGTGCGCTCATCACCCTCGTGGTGATCGCGTCGATCGACCCCTTGCTGGCCGCCTGGCTTTTGGCCGGCCTGGTGCTGTCGATCGGAGGTTACTTCTGGTGGCGCCGCAACACTCGCCCCGAGGTAAAAAAGAGAAAATGAGGAACAAGATGAACAAAACTCTTTTCACCGTATTGCTCGTATCCGCACTTCTGGCCGCAGGATGCAACTTGAACGCGCCCATAGGCAGCTCCGGAAACACTCCCGCTACCGCAGCGCCCGTGGTCAACAGTGATCCCGGCCAACCTGCTTCGGATCCCGTCAATAATGACTCGGCACCCGTCGTGTCAGGCAGCTGCGCTTTTGCCGCACCTGGCAATTTGGACGCAATGCCCAAAACGAAGATCGAGCTCGCCTCGGCCAACGCATGGTTCCACCGCGTCTTTAACGAGCGGTTATTCAACCAGGCGAATAATTGGGGCGGAGCCGATTCATGGTTCATGAGTCTTGCTCTCGGATCTAACTCCGGCGGCAACTGGACCAGCCATGGAAATCCCGGGCAGATCGTCTATAGGGGCACTTCAACGCATCTCACTTGGTGCTTGGGCGTCCTAACGACCGGCCAATGGAAATCGCAGTTCATGGGCGACGGCAATCTGCCAGCGGCAATCAACGTCCGCATCGCTCCCGAATCTGTGGTAACCATCGTGACTGCATCGGGTAAGACCGTAACGCAGGCTACCTCCGACATGGGCGACATCACTGTGATCCTTCCGGATTCCGGCGTTGTTACCATCACTGTGGACTACACAACCGCTGCACCGACTCATGAGAGTCTGGTCTGGTGGGGTCCATACGACCGCTCGGCAAACATCAACACCATTGATGCGCGCTAACTGAGAGGCCACCGTGGCCACTCAGTTGATCCGTAAGGGTCGGGCGCCGCCGAAGCGTTTATGCGTACATTGATGGTCATTGAGACCATGGGCGGATTACCTACCGTATGACTGCTGAAGGGAGAAATCCTCGAGGACAACCAGTCTGATAAGGCATCTAGCCAACACACGCAAACGCGAAAGCAAACCCCGACCCCCAAAGGTCAACGATTCTAGGCTGCACCTTCCAGGTGTATTGTCATTTTGACACCCTGTTATGCCTAGTTCGTTTCTGAAGACATCATTGCCTTCGGGAACGAACTATGAAACATATATTTACCTTCATCGGTTTTATACTTCTTTGCCTTACCGGTATTGCCGGTATTCCTTCATGGCCAAAACCGGAAACGTCTATTGGCTATTACAAAATCAGCAAAAATCCCTATGGTGTCGCCATTTATCAAGACGGGAAACACGCGGATGTGCAGTTTGTAGACGCAACCGGGTTTAGCGTCAAAGGGAGAGTGATCACCATAGATGCACTATCAAAAATTGTTTATAGCCGTGACGATATTATCTTTGATGCAACAGCTATTTATACAGATCCGCCACAAGAGCAAATTGATTATCTGCGAATGAAAAAAGTAAGTACTGTTACTCTTCCGGAGGCAATCTATCTCGTCAACCCACATATACCAGGAATGCTCGAACTGAGGGGTTCAAATATGCACATTGATATCAATCAAAAACAAATTGAAGGATCAATAAAAACAATTATTGTGCACGATACCGTCAATATATGAAAAAATTACTCGTCATTATCATTATAATTTTTTATGCTCTTTGGCGGTGGAACAGCCCATACCCGAGTCCGCTCAACTGGGACATCTTGGAACATCAGACTGTGATAAACGCCATCCGTGGCGGTTCGTTTGCTTTACTCCCTTCACAATTGTCTGATACGTTCCGTTTTGACGGATATACGACACTTTTCCATACCATTCTTGCCGGTTTACAAACGATATTAAATGTCCAAAATGTCCTCGGATTTTGGTGGATTGCAGAGGGAATATTTTTCGTCCTTACAACCATTGCAGCCTATGGTTTCGTCTATGCCCTAACCAAAAATAAACTCGCTGCCTTTGCCGGCGGAGTTCTTTCGGCTGGACTTTTTGAATCAGCAGTTGCATTCACTACGCTGTTTCTGCTTCCACAGACCGTAGCCGCGCTCATGTGGCTTATCGGAATGACGATTGTTGCAACTCGAAAAACAAAACGGGAAAAGCTACTCGTTGCGCTCATCACGTCTCTTATTATCCTCCCCTTTCATGCGATAGTCGGGGCACTGGGTGCCTTATTCCTGTTTACTATGGCCGTAGAACCCAAAATACATTGGGCGCTTGTACTCATAGCAAGCTACGCAATACCTACGTATATTGCCAGTCACTTTGGACTAACAGAGTTGAATGCCGGCGAAGCCCAATATTTCAATCAAACTTTGCCTCAGAAACTTGAACTCTTTCGTCATTGGTACGGATTTCTCCCAATTCCCTTTCTCCTGTTGGGTTTGAAACGTGCAAACCGGAGCCTTGTTCTTATGCTTGCAGCTTCTGCTGGGTTATTGGCCTCCCCGTTCCCGTATGTTTTGAAGTTTATGGTTATCATCCGGTATGTAATGATTGCGGTCATGGCAATCGGCATAGGTGAATTTCTGCGCCCGGTGACATCGAAATTGGGCCGCTACCTGGCTCTTGCCGCCCTCACCATAGCCGCTGGCCTTATCTTTATAACCAATACCTCCCAATGGAAAAACCCGGTGGTATTTCGCGGTATCGCTTCGCACGTTTCCGGCGACGAACGTGCCGCGGCCGAATTTTTACGAGAGAATTATAAACATGCGTTTCTCATTTCTGACCCGGCAACGCAATATATTCTGGAACCTCTCTCGGGGATCGACACGCAGGGCGGAGCCTATATGACTTCGGAAAGCCGCCAAAATCTGCTAGGCATGCATGTGAGTCACGGAACTCTTTTGGCAATAAGCGCCCGGACCATGAAATGGCTTGCAGCTGACCCCAAAGACCAGATGAACATTGCGTTTAATATCTGGCGTCCAAACGCCTTATCGATGAATGATCAACTCTATATTAAAAAGTTAGGCTTCCAAGAAGTCTATCGAAATTCAAGCATTGTCATTTTTAAAATATGATGGGAAATAAAACAATTTCACTTGTTGTCCCGGTGAAAAATGAAGCCCGCATTATTGATGCGTTTATTAAACGTGTTCCGAAGTATGTAGATGAGATACTCATTGTTGATAATAATTCGACAGACGGCACGGTTGCGGCCGCACGACGGGCCGAAGCACGCGTGATTGCCGAAAAGAGAAGTGTCAACGGTATCGGGTATGGGTTTGCCCATCAAAAAGGCCTGAATAAAGCTACGGGTGACTATGTCGTGGCTATGGACGGCGACGATACCTACCCGGTGCGCAGCATTCAAGCTATCGTCAAATATATGGAAAAGTACTCTTTGGATATAGTCTTTTGCAACCGATTACCTCTAACGAACATAAAAGCGATATCCTGGATCCGCAGGCTTGGCATCCAGATTCTCAATCTCGAAGTACGTCTTTTGTACGGCAAAAAATCCCATGACCTTTTAACCGGTATGTGGGTAGGCCGGAGCCAGTCACTCAAAAATTTACATGTCAAAAGCGGCGATTGGAACTATTCTCCTGAGATCAAACTCGCCGCACTTACCAATCCGGAAATACACGCAAGCGAATACCACATCGCACACTTTAGCCGCGAACATGAAGTCAGTAAACAGCGTATTTTTGTGACAGGATTTGCACATGCGTGGTATATTATAAAGCGCCGGTTTACCGTGGATAATCCCGTCATGGCAACTCGAAATCTGCTTACCGGGACAATGGAAAAGGCGGCACTATGAAAAAACAAAAAGATCTTTCCATACTCCTTATTTCTCCATTTTTCCATCCGCATAAAGGCGGATCCCAGCGGTATATGGAGGAACTTTACGCGCACCTTTTAAAAAAGTATAAAAAGGTAACGGTTGATGTTCTCACCTACAACACAGATAACGTGCGTAGTAAAGAACAGCATCGCGGTATGACCATTTATCGTATCCCTTGCTGGCACATTCTAAAGGGACAGTTTGCCCTTCCCAACCCTTTTGCCCTTCTCTCATGGCTCCTGGCGCACCGACAGAATTCCTATGACATTGTCCATACCCATATCCGGTTCTTTGACGCAACCTGGTGGGCCTGGATGTATGCAAAGTTCATCGGAGCCACCAGCATATTTACCGAACACGTAGCCTCCCATCCGGTCCATAGCAATTCAAACGTGACCATACTTGCCAAACTCATTGATCAGACAATTGCAAAGTGGTCCATTTCTCGATACGACTATATCACAGCGACAAATAAATCCGCACGGTGGTTTTTAAAAAATGTTATGGGGATAAAAAAAACCGTGTATCTTACATACGGCGGGGTCGATGCCGCGTATTTTAGCCCAAAACGAGGACTTAAACGCCGTGTTCCGCATGTGGGGAGAACGTTTGCCAATGCCGATACGATCATTTCGTATGCCGGCCGCGTCATCTGGTCCAAAGGTATGACCTATTTTTACCGGGCGATACGCGACAGCATAACCAAATTCCCCCGCCGGACCTACGTGGTCATTGCCGGTCCCGGCAACCTACTCGGCGACATTCAAGAAGAAATCAAAAAAGATGGACTGACGGACCGGATATTTACGACTGGCGCTCTTGATGCACGCGAGGTCCGTGATCTTATGCGTGCCACCGATATTTTCGTACACCCGTCCCACCATAATGAGGGATTCCCCAATGTCATTTTAGAGGCCGGCGCCACGGAAGCGTTTGTCATTGCAACCCGAAATGCAGGCGTTGAGGAAGCACTCACCGATGGCAAAACTGGTCTTCTGATTGACCAAAAAAACGAAGCAGATATGCGCCGGGCGATGCTCTGGGCTGTTGATCACGCTGACACGCGCCGGGCGACGGCACACAGATTTCGGACGACCATTCAACGGAAGTTTGAATGGAAAAACCTTTCCAAGCGCTTTTATATTCTTCTTAAAAGAAGCGTAAAAAATCGCGCGGTTCGAGAAAACTTCTCCCGTCAAATCCTCAAAACCTTTGCGTTATCGTAACGAAGAAAACTTTTACTGAAGCGAGGTCGATAATTGTTCGCCTCGCTTGATACATAGACGCCCTGACTCTATACTATTATCATGCAATTATTTCTTCTTTTCGGCGAGCTACTGCTCCTCTATATTCTTGCCGCACGCCTCACACAAGGCTTGTATGACCTCACGGTTCTCCTCTTTCGCTCCCGCACGGCGGGCGTGATGGTGGTGACCATTCTTAATTTTCCCGGCACGGTCATCCATGAGCTCTCGCACCTGTTTACCGCGGAAGTGTTGGGAGTGAAGACAGGAAAACTCACCCTGGTTCCCGAAAACATCCGTGAAGAAGAAATTAAGGCGGGCTCGGTGATGATTGCTGCCACGGATCCGTTTCGCCGCTATGCCGTGGGACTTGCCCCGGTATTTGTGGGCATGATTACCATTTCTGCCCTCTCCTATTTTCTTCCCAGTCTTTGGAATACACTCATAGTAAGCGAGCTCCCCTGGTACTCCAATCCGACTTTTTACTATTTGCTCCTCGCTATGTATGCTCTTTTGGCCGTCTCCAACTCCATGTTCTCCTCGAAAGAAGATCTCAAAGGGTTCATCCCTTTTATTCTGGCTATCGCCATTCTTGGCACTGCGGCCTATATCGCCGGCATCCGCGTGGGCATCACCGGGCCGGTTCTTGTTTTTTTCCTCCGAATTCTTGACGCCCTCACCAAAAGTTTAGGAATCGTGTTCGTGCTCAATATCGCAGGATTACTGTTTATACGTGTTTTGATTGCCTTGATGGAAAAAATAACCCGCAGGAAGATAATAAAACGGTAGGACTAGGCATCAACCTACTCTCGTTTCAGCACTTCAAAAAATGCCGTTTGCGGAATCTGCACTCTTCCTATTAATTTCATTCTTGCTTTACCCTTGGCTTGTTTTTTGAGGAGTTTGTCTTTGCGCGTTCGGTCGCCGCCGTAGAGCTTCTGGGTCACGTCTTTTCTAAATGCCTTCACGTCTGACCGGGCAACGACTTTGCCCCCGATTGCCGCCTGAATGGGCACTTCAAATTGCTGTCTGGGGATGACGGCGGCCAGCCGGTCGGTAATCTGAATGCTTCTGGCATGGGCCTGCTCCCGTACCACTAAAAAAGACAGCGCATCCACTTTTTCTTTGTTCACCAAAAAATCAATCTTGACTACGTCGACCAGCTGGTAGTCATAGAACTCATAATCCAAACTCGCGTACCCCTCGGTCACACTCTTCAAACGGTCAAAAAAGTCGATAATCATTTCCGAGAGAGGAATACGATAGGTAAACTCTGCCTGCTCGGCCTGGTAGGTCAAGTCAACATATACTCCCCGCTTCTCCTGGGAGAGCTGCATCACCGCCCCGACGTAGCGCTTCGGCGTATAGATCGTCACATTCATCACCGGCTCGCGGGACTGGGCCACTGCCGACGGGTCCGGATACTCCGATGCGGATTGGATCGTTATCTCCTCCCCGCTCGTAGTCCGCAACCGGTACTCCACACTCGGAGCCGTTGCAATCATATTCAAATTAAACTCCCGCGAGAGCCGCTCCTGTACGATTTCCGCGTGCAGTAGTCCCAGAAATCCGCAGTGAAATCCGTTGCCAAGGGCAAGAGACGAAATAGGTCGAAAGGTGAATGCACTATCGGAGAGGCGCAATTTTTCCATCGCCTCACGGGCGTCGGTAAATTCATCCGCGTTAAGCGGAAAAAGACTCAAAAACACCATGGGCTTGGGTTCTTTGTATCCGAGTAAGGGACCCGCAGCTGGAACATGTTCCAGGGTTACCGTGTCACCAACTTTTGCAAATCGAACATCTTTTAAACCGGTTGCGATATACCCTACTTCTCCTGTCTCCAAATTGTCTCCATTGCCAATCATCTGCATATGAGGAATAAAATACCCCATTTCCACAGGCGTTACTGACGCCCCGGAAGCCATAAATTGAAGTTTAGTGGCGAACGAGAACGGAATTTTTCCGTCGACGATTCTGACAAACACCACGACGCCTTTATGTGTATCATACTGTGACGAGAATATGAGGGCACGCAGTGGTTTTTCGGATCCGCCAGCTGGCGGAGGGATTTTTTCTACAACCGCTTTCAAAACGTTGTCGACATTTTCCCCGGTTTTTGCTGAAATCTTTATGATCTCTTCTTTTCTAAATCCGATGTCGAGAATTTCTTTTTCCGTCTCTTTGATCCTCGCCGTCGGCATGTCGATTTTATTAATCAGGGGAATAATGGTGAGATTGTGCTCGCGGGCCTGATGGAGATTGGCAAGCGTCTGGGCCTGCACCCCTTGCGTCGCATCAACGACGAGGAGCGCCCCCTCACAGGCCGCAAGACTCCGGGAGACTTCGTATCCAAAATCCACATGGCCGGGAGTATCAATGAGATTTAAAATATATTCTTTGTATTTCATCCGGACCGGCGCGAGCTTGATCGTAATCCCCCGCTCACGCTCAATCGGGTTGCTGTCCAGAAGTTGCGGCCGCGCGTCACGACGGGCAACCGTCCCCGTCATCTCCATCAGGCGGTCGGCGAGCGTTGATTTCCCATGGTCAATGTGTGCCACGACACAGAAATTTCTAATGTTTTTTTGGTTCATACCAGCATTTTAGCACAGAAGCACGGGAAATTCGGCATTAGCCAACTAGCGTGGGGACACCGAGATGTCTTTCTAATCGTTTGACGCGTTTGAGAAGTTTTTCACGTACAACCTCATTGTGTATTTCATCTGTCCACTCGTGGAGATTACCTAAAATAGGCACCATTGCCTCATTGAATGAAGTTACATCATGCTCTACATTACTGACGCGTTTTTCAATAGTATTCAATTTAATGATTACCGCATCATGCCGCATTTGAGCTTCATCTTTCGTCTGAAACACCTCTTTAAAGGCGGTAAGAAGTTGTTTAATATCTATTTTTGTCAACATAACTTCAATCTACATCGTGAAAAATCATTGGTCAATAGACAACCCTCCTAGTTGACTTTATGAATAGAGGAGTACAATAAATAGATCATGCTCTATTTTTCTGAACTCTCCGGCCGCCGGGTCGTCACCGAAAACGGTGCCAAATTAGGCCGTCTGACCGACCTTGTGTTTCTGGCCGCAACCCAGCCTATCGTCACCAAGGTGGTCGTATCTGGCGGCAAAAATCACATCTATGTCATTCCGGTGGCACAAATAAGAAAGTTGAATTCCGCCGTGACGATCGCCGACGGCTTTAGCATCGAGTCGCTTTCGGAAAACGAGTTGTATATCCGAAAAAATGTCCTCGATCAGCAAATTATCGACATCAAAGGCAACAAAGTCGTCCGCGTCAATGACGTGGCAATCCAGGACAAACCGATACTGATGATTGCCGGCGTCGACGTCGGGATTATCGGGATCTTGCGCTGGTTTGGCGTTGATGAAACGTTCGGGCGACTCTTCCGGCTCCTGGGTAAAACCGTCACGTCGCGCTTCCTCTCGTGGGCAGACATCCAGCCGCTGGCGCTTGCGCGCGGCACCGTAGTCCTCAAAAAGGAAGAGAAAAAACTTTCGCGCCTCATGCCCGAGGATTTGGCGGATCATCTGGAGACCATGAGCATACGAAACATCACCCGGGTTCTCGATCTTATGGAAGAAGGCCTTGCGGCCCAGGTCGTCGAGAGCCTCAATATTTCCTATCAGCAGAATTTGTTTAAGCTCTTTACGCCGGAGCGAGCCAGTAAACTCATCACGCGTATGGACCCGGATGAGGCAGTCGATATTCTCCTCACGGTGACCGAAGCTCGGCGGGATGCCATTCTGAAGGCCTTGACGCCGCAGAAGTCAAAAGAGCTCTCTTCGCTTTTATCTCTTGCCAAAACCCCAATCGGGGGTCTCATTACGAGCGAATTTTTCACGGCGAGTCCCGACGAAACCGCGCTGTCCATAAAAAGAAGAATCGGGAAAGAAACAAAGGAGTTTTCAGCGCTTTCCTACGTATTTGCCGTCAACCGCGAGGGTCAGCTTGTGGGGGCCGTCAACCTTCACGAGCTCCTCCTGACCGCCGCGGACACGCCTCTGTACCGCTTTATGACGCCTTCTGTCGTTGTTATCCACCTCACCACCCCGGTTGAGATAGCGATCAAGCGTATGCTCAAGTACAAAATCGAGGCTCTCCCGGTCATCGACGATAAAAAACAAATATTAGGCATCGTCACCTTTGACGATTTAGCCGAGTCCATACAGGAAAAAATGCTATGAGAGATTGGATCAAAAGATGGAGAAAACGCATCATTCTGGCCCTTGCTATCTTTGGCCCGGGCCTCATCAGCGCGTTTGCCGATAATGATGCGGCCGGGGTCGCGACGTATTCGGTGGCTGCGGCCACATTCGGCTATCAGATTCTCATTATTATTCTCCCCATTACCATTCTTCTTGCCGTCACCCAGGAAATAGGGGCACGAATCGCAATTGTGGCGGAAAAGGGATTTGCCGACCTCATCCGCGAACGCCACGGCATCCGGGTTGCGATATTCGTCTATGCGCTTTTGTTCTTCGTCAATCTCGCGGTCGTTGTGCAGGATGTCTCCGGCATGAAAGCCGCCCTTGCCCTCTTTGGCCTCAATCCCACGATCTTCCTGCCTGCCATCATCGCCGCCCTCTATCTGTTTGTCGTCCTTGCCCGCTACAATATGATAGAACGGTTTCTTTTTGTCCTCATTGCCTTTTACGTGACCTACATCGCTTCTGCCTTTTTCGCCAATCCCAATTGGCAGGAGGCAACAACCGCGCTTCTTATTCCCAAAGGGCCCTTGACCCCCCGATTTCTCTACGTAGCAATCGCCGTTTTGGGAACGACCGTCACCGCCTGGGGGCAGTTTTTCATCAACTCGTATGTGAAAGACAAGCGGCTGACGACCGAGCACCTGAAATACAACAGGGCGGAGATCTATATCGGCGCGGTCCTCACCAACGCGCTTTGTTTTTTCATTATCGTTGCCGTTGCCGCCACACTTTTTGTCAACCACATCCCGGTCACGGATGCAGCCTCCGCTGCCATCGCCATCCGCCCGTTTGCGGGCGAGTTTACCGGGCTCCTTTTTGGCCTTGGTCTTTTGGGAGCCGGAATGCTGGGGTGCATCGTGGTTGCCCTGACGACCGCATACGCGTTTTCCGAGTTTTTCGGCTATTCAGGCTCACTGGACGAAAATTTCCGCAAAAGCCGGCTGTTTTACGCGACGCTTCTGGTCCAGCTGGTCATTGCCATGGGGGTCGCGCTTATGCCCAACGTGTCGCTTTTCACAATCACGCTCATTGCCAATTTCGTCAACGGAGCCATATTGCCTATTATCTTCTACTTCCTCTATCAGTTTGCCAATAACGCGGCAATCATGGGAACCTATGTAAACACCAAATTCCAAAACTCGCTCCTCATTGGGGCAACCATCATTATCTCGGCAGCATCAATCCTGGGTGTCGCGGGACAGCTATTGGGCTGGTAGCTTCAAATTGGGTACTTGACAACAATGTACAAACCGTGAAATATTAGTTATTGAACATATGAAAAGGTTTTTCTTGCCCGTTCTTTTTATTCTTACGCTTGTTCCTTTTTCACGTGTTCATGCGGCGTATACGAGTGGCCCTGTGGATAAACAGATGCTGCAAGCAGAAAGCGGCCCCGAAGCCGGCATGGTCACCCTCAAATGGATTCAGGCCTTACCGGAGAGCGTGAATTTCCACGTTTCCTACGGCACCGTTGTCGGTAAAGATATGTACGGCGCACTCAACGTCGGTCGGGCTAATCCCGAAACCGGAAACCTGAACCGATATACCATCAAATCCCTTTCTCCAGGCACAACGTATTATTTCCATCTCACGAGTGTTCGAGCAGATGGATCGGTCAATTATGTCACCCAATCGGTCATGGCAAAAGCAGCGACAGGATCAGCCGCCACAACCTTCTTTACCGGACCCATCGGCAAACATTCACTTAGTGCCAAACCCGGCCCCGGCAAAGGCCAAGTTACACTTACTTGGCTGAATGCTTTCGGGGATACATCAAATTATCATGTCGTCTATGGCGATGCACCCGGCGTCCAGAAGTGGGGAGCACTCAATGTGGGAAGACAACCAATGAATTCATACACCGTCGGCGCGCTCACTTCAGGCAAAATGTACTACTTTTCGATTGTCCCGGTTCGGGGCGGTCAAGCTGCCTATGCTGCCGTGAGTGCCGCCGCAAGAGCCAAGTAACTCATCCCCTGTTTTGATCTACTGAAGATCCCTATTGACATACTAACCTCTAGTATGATATATTCCCAAAACATTAATCATTTCCTGCCAAAAGGAAGGTATTATGAAAAATCACATGCTTCGCGTTTTGACTCTTGCTGGTGTTTCTGCTTTTACACTGGGCGCATTGTTATTTGCCCATCCTACCCAAGTACTTTCTATAGCACAGGCTAAAGTAAATATCTGTCATCAAAAAGGGAACGGCGATTATGAAGCCATCCGCGTGAATGATGACGGTCATTGGAATGGCCATGACGACCATGAAGGAGATTTTCTCTATCAGGGTCCGACAGACGATGGTAAACCGACCCATGATGGAGATGAATGGTGTGAAGACAATGCATCGACGCCGACACCTACTCCGACACCAACGCCGGTGCAATGCGATCCGGAAGAGGAAGAGTGTGTGACGCCGACACCTACGCCGACACCGGAACAGACGCAATCGTCTACCAACACGGGTGGACCTGGAGACGGACTTTCAGACGGCCGAAGCGATGGACGCTCAAGCTGTCCGGAATGTACCAAAGCTCCAAGTGGCCAAGTACTCGGTGCCAGCACAGACTTTGCAGGCACGGGAACGACAGTTGACATGCTCATGAATGCAGTAGGCGCCCTCGGTGGACTTTCAACCGCCAGCGGCCTTGCAATGATTGCTAAAAAGAAATTCAACAAATAACTCTACTTCGTAACAATAGTTCTGCTTTTGCAGTAGGAAAAAAGGCCCCGCGGGGCCTTTTTTCATGGAGTATAATAGAGGCATGGCAAAACGAAGAAAAAAGACAAAGACTACCCCCTACGTGCTCGTGGCCATAGGCTTGGTTATGGTAGGGCTCTGGGGCGTACATCAGTTCTTCTACAACCGGTCTTTGAGCCTGTCAGATGCCCTTCTTGCGGCCTATAGGCCAAATACGGATCAAGTGGCCTTCCCTACGCATATCACTGTGGGAAATACCATTGGCCTCCAGGTGGTCGAAGGAGGCAAGATGAATGGCGTCTGGACGGTGTCGCGGACGGCCGCCAACCATGTCATTACATCGGCCCGGCCGGGAGAGGAGGGCAATGTCATCATATACGGGCATAATCTCAATACCGTCTTTGGCTACCTGGTAGATGCCAGAGTCGGTGATCCCGTGAGTATTCGAACGAGCGACGGCAAGCTGTACCGGTACAAAATAACGAAAACGCAGATTGTCCCGCCAAGCCAAACGGAGCTTCTTTCCCCCACTAACATCGAAGTGGTTACCCTCTATACCTGCACGGGACTCCTGGACTCCTTGCGCTTCGTAACCCGGGCGGTACCGGTGACCCCTTAAAATCTTAGTTCCCGGAAGGAGTTTGGAATTTTAAACTCAAATTTTTGTTCGAGCAGCCTGATTTTTCGAAATAAATAGGAGTACTGCGTTGAGCGGTGGATCATCGGGATTATCCGGTGCGTTGAGTACCTCCCGGTCGACTTCAACGAAGTCAATAGAATCAAAAGCAGACATGAACTCATGGTAATAAAAGAGTTCCTGACCGGAAACGTCATGGATCGTCCGAAACCACAGCTGGACCATGTCCGTAATTATATCTTGTCGAAACACTTCACATATAGCAAGAATCGCATTCGGAAATAATGCTTTGATATTTTTGAGCGTACTGAAAGCAAGCTCTTTTGACTCATGAAGGATATAGCCGATATCGATGACGACTTGCTTTCCCTGGGTTGCTTCCGCTGCTGTTTTCATATCATCATAATTTCCCATGTCAATCGGCATCCAGTTAAAGTACTCACTCACTTTCTCGTTCTTAAACGTAGTTTCTGCTGGACCCCTCGTTGCTTTGTCTTTATCAGAAGGAAGTACATTGGATACGTGTATGCCTTTCTCCAGTGATTGTTTTACAATATTTACAATTACTTTGGCATTTCCGCTGCCTAGTTCCAGAATGTTTATATCGTGGATGTTGTTTTTAAGAAGAAAATTGGCAATCATTCCCCCAATGCGGGCTGCAGCTTGTTCAATCATTTTTCCTGATCCCAACGCATTATCCGGTTGTACCCTTCCCGCTTTCTTTTTTCCCTTATCCACAGCATATAAGCTTTCTAAAAGTTCCCGGTATGAATACGCCATGAGACACTGGCCAGAGTAACCAGTAAGTAGCGCGGGAACGTCTTTATCGATCAATGAGCGAACGGATGTTCCTTCATTCAACGAAACTTTTCTCTGCGCTATAGCCACCGCTTCAACAAAAAATTTTCCTCGCACTACATCTTCCGACTTCGGCAACTCCTTAATCAGACGATACGTACCACCATCTCGTTCCAAAACTCCCAACCCCACAAAATGATTCATGATACCCCGCTGAATAACCGACTCTTTGGATCCAAGCGCAATCTCTCTACGCTCCTTGAGTGCAGTCAAAATACCGGACTCATCTAAGTACTGTAACGCGTAAAATGTCACGTAGTCATTTAGATACTTATTGGGGTGTATTCTCTCTTTATTTACTGATGTTTCTTGGTAAACCATGATGGCCAATTTTAGCCTATTGTAATGGTATAATCAACTAAGTCTCTCATAACGGTAAAATAACGTAATTTCCCAGTATGGGATTCCCGGAAAATTCAAGCCGTTTTTTATGACGTACGCCCGTCATGGCTTTGGCATGGTACAATAGGGTTCTTATCACTATGCAGAATAAACTGGAAGAACGTGGGACCCCACATGATGGAGCCTATCAGGCGTCCCTTGACCATGCCCGTGCCATTCTGCGTCTGGGAGAATTGCCCCTTTCACCGGAAGGATCCACGTGTCTTACGTATGCGTTGGCGGCAAGCGAACTATTGCGCCCGCTGATTGACAATCGTCACACAACCCCGTCACTTCTTACGCAAACCGGAGGACCCGAGTATAATCCCCATTTGGCAATTGATGAAATCGGCGGTGACCTTGTACGGATGCTGCTTACAGAGCAGTCCGCTGTGACACCCGTCAAATTGTTCGTTGAAGAAACGCCGGTATGGCAATTTATCCCTGACCATCCATTATATGTCGGCAAGCATTTAGTGATGGTGGACCCTGTCGATGAAACCAGCGCACTCACCGCGGAGCCCCCACGGGCGGTACAATCGACGAGTATTGTCATCACCCGACCTGATGGATCCTTCGAAGCAGCGGCGATTGCAAGCTTAGTAGACCAACGTATTATCATGACCGAAGGCAACTACACAACCTATCTGTTTTATGATCACAATACCAAACGTCTTCAAATGGAGTATCCAATACAGCAACCATGGCGCACGGAGTCAAAAACTCTTCGGGTGGCCGTACTCCCAAGGAGGCTTGAGGCCATAAAAGAACTTTCGCTATTTCACGATCCCGAGATCTCCATTAACATTCAGCCTACATTCGGTGGATTTGCACTCTTGGACATGTTGTTTCCTATAGGCGCCCCCACCGATGTCATGGTCGACATCACCAAAGGCCAACCGTGGTATGAACTGTGGGGCTATGTCGCCAACCAGGCCGGGGCCATCTCACGGGGAAACAAAGGACAGATTATACACACCGAGCATATCATTCAATATGCATCCCGTCATAAAGTCGGACCGCGTGTCCCCGTTCTCATCTGCCGGAATCAGGAAATCTATAACTTTGTCGCGCCACGGCTCGGTATCCCTGTCTGGACGCATCACGATACTTGAATTAGATTGCGCTTGTGGTATAATTACGTATATGAAAAAAATAGAAGTTCAAAAAAGTCATGAAGAGAGTATGGCTTTCAACAGCCTAAATGACTTGCTCAAACAAGCCGTCATTGTTCACAAAGAAAATCCAAACGGACCATTTTCAGACAAAAGAATTGAAATACGGGCGGTTCAGGCTCGTGTGGATCCCAAGGCTGTCGCAAGAATAATTCGCTAACCTCCGCCTCATCACTTCACTATATTTTCTGGCTTAACTGGACGTGAACCAGAAATACCAACTATCGGGGCTCCTTTAACCATTGCTTCCTCTGCAACACCGGTACGTACGACCGTGAATCGTTGCACTTTTTTCGAAACTTCTACTCCTTCTCTTGATTCAAACTTTGACTTTCCTTTGGACCGATTCTTTTCTCGTCGCAGAGCGTCTGCTTCGGCCCACTTGATAACATCGTCAGCGCTCGGAGGAGTGACGCTTTGACTCCCAGCACTGGTTTCCTCTGCTGTGTTTCCTTCTAGCATAAGAACCTCCATTTCTTAAAAATTATTCTATCACACAAAGACATTGTTTACATCTTTTCCATGGTTTCTATTCCCAAAAGATACAAACCGTTTTTTAGAACCTGGGCTGTAGCGGCAGTGAGTGTGAGTCGAAGATCATTTCCGACAATCGGGTGCTTCGCATAAAACAGATTGAACTGCTGGGCCAGATGAAATAGATAGGTACAAATAGTATTTGGTGCAAAGTTTTCAGCCGCTTCAGACACGACATCAGAGAATTGCATGATGGATCGGGCGAGAATCCGTTCTTCAGGGTTTAAACCCTGTACCTTATCCCCTGTACCCTGTCCAGCCTTACGAAGAACGCTTTTTGCGCGGGCATAGGTATATTGGAGATACGGTCCGCTATCCCCCTCAAATGATACCGATGCTTCTATGTCAAACGCTATATCACTGATCGCATTTACCCGAAGCATAGAGTACTTAATCGCCCCTATTGCGGCTTTTTCAGCAATGTCATCTTTTTCTATCTTGCTATAGTTTGACTTATTATTTTCCAGAATGGTATAGATACGCTTTTTAGCTTCTTCTGTGAGCCAGTCGGCAGTGATGACAGCCCCTGTACGTGAAGACATTTTGCCGGTAGTCAGCCGCACCATCCCAAAGGGTATATGTCGCGTTCTTGAGGCTAGTTCGGGATTAATCTCGGCAAGTGCCGCCAGCATGACCTTAAAGTACTCCGACTGCTCATTGCCGGTCATGATAATCGAGCTATCATAGGGCCATTCGGAGTATTTCAGCGGCGCCAAGGCTAAATCTTTGGCTTCATACGTGGCATAATGCTCTTTCGTCACAAACACCCGTGTGTGGAGGCCGACTTTTTCACCGCGATAGACGATTGCGCCCTCGCTTTTTTCAAAAATGCCGTCATCAAGGTGCTTTTGAACCAATGCAGCGCCTATTGGCGCCACTTCAGACTCAAAGTAATACCGGTCAAAGTGCGTGCCGAGGCGGCCATAGACGGTTTCAAAGTAGTCCAGGCTCCACTGGCGGCCGCGCCTCCAAGGAGCAATGATTCCCTCGTCCATCGCGTATAGTTTCTTGTTTACCCCAATCATCTCTTCCTTCGCCGATGCATTGTCTTCAAACGCCTTGCTCCCGACAGCATAGGCCCGCCCCAGGAGAGCTGCTTTCCCTTGAGTATCTAATCCCACTCCACTGATGTCTACGCCGTCTTTCCCAAGTCTTTCAAGACCCCACAGACTCTTGGCAACATGCAGTCCGACATCGCCTTCATAGTTTGCCCGACGGACTTCATTCCCCTGCGATTCCAAAAGCCTGCAAAAACTTTCGCCAAGGGCTATGTTTCGGACATGACCGATGTGAATTTCTTTAAAAGGATTGGGGTCGGCAAACTCTATCATAATTCTCTTTTTTGCCCCTTCGGGAATTAATTCGCCTATACCATTTACCTCGTTTTTATTGTTTTGACGGGCTAAATTTTCCGGTACGGCGGATTTACGGGAAATTTGGCGGTCTTTTTTGCTCTGTTTTGAGGTATATTGCCTATCCGTGAAACCTGCTATTTCTTCTTCTGTTTTCTTGCCTTTTTCGAGGGTCTTTTTTGGCTTCACCTCGTCCCCCAAAGCCTTGGCGAAGGGGGATTTCATCACAGAACCATATGCCTCGCCCATTTTTAGCGCTTCCGATACCTGACTGATAAGATTAGCCTCGGAGAGAAACAGATTTAGGAAGCCTGGGGGCGCTATTTCCACACGGTCGACAATTCCCGCACGTGATACAGTTTGATCTTTTTGGATCATACCTTTTAGGTCTTCTGCGATTTTCAGCGGCGATTTTTTCAACTCCCCCGCAAGAAGCATTGCAACGTTCGTGGTGTAGTCCCCGTGGACCGGATTTTCCGGAACCGAAACCTGTGGACTGACTGCTTCCTCAAGTCCCATCGACTCAAGAATTCCTTCAAGCAGTGCTTGGATGTATTTCTTCATAATCTAGGATGCCTCCATGATAGCAAACTCACAGGCTTTTTCCTAGCTTAGACAACAGGATAGAAAAGCCGTCACCCTTCAATTCTGAGATACCCATTTTTTTCGTCCTAACTGCCTTTTTCATAAGGACGGCAGCCTTTTTAAGTAGCGCATAGCTGCAATGCAACTTGTTATGGCCAGGTAAAATGAGGGTTTGATTATTGGCAACCAAACATAACCTTGCTAGAGACTTTGTGTACGCATATAGATCCGACTCAGGTAAATGCGCGTAAAGTGGGCCAGGATAGAGCGTATCGCCTACAAACAGCCAATTTAAGTTTTTGATAAAATAACAGGTGGAACCGGGGCTATGTCCTGGCGTATGGATCACTTTGACGGTATAATTACCAATTTTCAGGATTTGTCTGTCCTGAACTGACACATAGTTATTATGTAATTGTGTGATAGACTTTTTTTCAAACGGGTGGTCAAAAACATATACGCGATCAGCCTTTTTTACCCCGCCGATATGATCCCAATGGGCGTGAGTCAATAGTACAGTCACAGGAAGCTTTGTAATAGCCTTAATAGCCTTGTGTATATCAGTGTAGCCCATTCCCGTATCTACGAGAAAGGCTTCAGTCTTTCCAACCACAAGGTACGAAACCACTTTTTCGAAATGGCCAAATTCCGCCAGAGCATAGAGCTGCGGACGAATTTTTTTTACCGTAAACCATTGTTTTTTCATATATTTTTGAGCAATTGGGGTTAGCCTCACCCCGCTTGCCCACCTCCCTTTATGTGAGGGGTAATGATCCCCACACATTACTTTCCTGATACGTTGCAGTGCCAGACTCCGCATCCACGTTCCACTGACCCACCTCGCCACATTCCCAAATTCCCGGCTTTACTTCTTTCCAATCGGCCTGTTTATAACTTTCAAATTCCGTCATAGGCACCATAACAGTCATAGCCTTATGGTCTACCTCCAGCATCTTCATGCCCATGTGCCATAAACTTCCCAACCAATGATCAATAGGCTTGTCTGAAAAGGATTTTTTCAACATACAGTATGTTTCAAACTCTAAATCTGGCACGCCCTTTTTAATTTCGCCATAGCCGCTTGGACGAAATGATCCGATCAAATGGGAAACGCCGAGCGTGTTCGCGACCTGTTTTGCTGCATCTATCATCTTGCTGGGAAGCTGCAATCCTTTGAACTCCGGCGCGACATTCATCGAAAGCAAGACGAGCGTGTTACCATTTGGCGTATAGGTCTTACTGTAATCCGTAGGATCTCCTGCTACATCGTCCCAACTCGGCAGATGTTCAATGATTCCGTCCCAATTGATCTGATTTAAGGATAAGCTGGCGGCATAGTGGCCTTGCCCATCTTTCATCACCAATTGCCCTTCCGGGAATACTTTTGCCCTCCCTGCAAGGGAGGATATTCCCGCTTCCAGCCATGGTGCCCAATTCGGATGCTCAAGCCCCTCATAAAGGGCCGGAGCTTCCTCGGACGACCATGAACTGATAGTCATTCCTTTTAAAAGCTCAGCTTTTTCAGTATCGCTTTGTAAAATCGTTTTGGTAAATCTTTCATATTTATTCACCTCCTTTCAAAATTAAATCCTTCGGTATCTTCATAAAGAGATTTATTGAATTTTCTAGCCCGGTGACTTTTGGCTCAAAAACACCAACGAGTACATGTCCATCGGCAATTTTGTGCTGAAAAGCTTGATAATCAGAAACCGAGACTTTTGAAAATGTAGACGGGTGAAGCCCAACAGCTTCTGCGTATTCATGTTTTGAAAGACCATGCCATCCCATAGAAAGATTTTTTTGGATACACAAACCATGATTTTCCGAGCCAAAATAACTTTCCAATAATTTATATCCAATAAAACCGTTATTATTTAAAAACACATGCATTAACGGGTAACTTAACAACGGTATTATCACTTCAAGATGACTCATTTTATTGAATCCTGCTTTATCGATAGCATTTGCAACAAGGGCGGTTCCTAAACCATTCCCCTTTTCTTTCTCTTCGACATGAAGATAATCAATCCAGCCCCAATAGCTTCCGTTATGAGTTTGTTTTTTGACCACCAGGATGCCCCCAGCAAACGTTCCGTCCACTTTAGATGCAACCGGCGTAATAAAACCAGTCAACTTCTGGCTCTCAACTTTGGCGAATTCCTCCAACCAATGAGCGGGGTACCCGCCTTGAGATGTCGTTCCTTGTTCTTTTGTTTTTGTCATATGATTCACCCCCTTTCACTACTTTTTCCACAACCCCCACACCATGCTTACTTCACCATCATCCCCCTTCGCTAAAGCTTCGGAGGGATTGTTCTTCGTACGCTTTTCCTCGATGACTCGGAAATAGCTACGAAAGCACAAAAAAACCGTCCGCTCAAGCCTCGATCCCTAAAGAGGGATGGAGGCCCGAAAGGACGGTTTGTCCCGCTACGCGGGATTCGCACCGTGGTGCCACCTTTGTTTACAACCCTTTGTTTTTTTAAACAAAAAAATCTGCTGTAAAAGCCTTGACAGCAAATGAGTTGACTCATTTATGCTTCGTACTTGTCGCTTGTGGCGACTTTCTTCTGAAGCTGGCTCCGGTGCTCGACACCATCATCGCCTATTCAATTTTCAAGAACAAAGAATAATTATATACATCTTCTATGAGTATTGTCAAGGGGCAAAAATTATCATTCCAACAATACTAAGGAATCAGCTTTGCGTCTTCTTCCGACACTAGCCATACAACAGACACATCGCCTGGAATTTGTACATATTCGCTTATCACCGGATCCCCGCCTTCTGACGACACGTATAACACCTTTCCGGGTAAATCGTCGGTATGTATGGAAACGGGTCGAGTGTCACGCAAAAGAGCCATGAGACCGGGCGGATATACTTTCGCAATCTCGCCTTGAATACTGACCATGCATTTCTCTTTTTGCCGGCTGATAAAGATGTCCCCATAGACACCGATCGTTCCGCCGTTTTCCACATTTATGGTCGTCATAAGACCTGTAGTGTACCACAAACGGTCTTATGCGTCACTTTTTAGTTGATTGCGACAGTCCAATCTTTTCCGTCGCTCACCACCTCGATGTCCCCTTCTTGATCCGTCCTTAAGACGCGTGCACCGATAGTCTGTAGCAGATCAAGAGCTTCCTTCGATGGGTGGCCGTAGTTGTTTTTGCCGACGGAAATGACGGCAAGCTCCGGGCGGACCCAGTCAACAAACGCCTTGTTCATACCTGTTTTACTCCCATGGTGCGGAACCTTGAGCACTTCAACCCGTTCGTCTGATAACGGGTCGCCGGTATAGTTTCCTTCCACCCTGATATCCGCGTCTCCGGTAAACAGCGCGTCAAATGCGCCGTACCGAAGGGTAAAAACCAGGCTGTAATCGTTCAGGTCACCGGTTGTTGCACCCAACACGCTGCTCTCCCCTTTGGCAATTTGATCTCCAGACGGCCACACGAACTTCAGTGACGAATCACTCAAGGCTATATGCTCGCCCCGTGTCATATATTTGACCAGGATTCTCTTCTGGGTAACTACGGCAAGAAGCTTTTGATAGCCTTCTGTTGTGTTCCCGACGTCGCTTCTGACAAAATAGTCCACTGAATAGCGCTCAAACACGGAAATCAAGCCCTGCATGTGATCTTTTTGGGGATGCGTCATGAGGACCATGTCAATATGCCGGTCCCAAAACGGCATATATTTTCCAAGACATCCGAGGACCTGATCGTTGGGTCCGCCGTCCACCACCATATCCCGACCATCCGGAAATTTTATGTATGCTGCATCGCCCTGACCGACATCACAAAAGAAAATATGGAGTTTTCCGTCGGGCAAGGACCCCACGAAATTGAAAAGGAGTATGCAGCCTGTAATTATGCCGCTTATGAGGTATCCTGTGCGTAACCTAAACATAATTGTAATCCTCTAGTGTATGGATTTATGTTGCTTTTTTCGTGCTATTTATCCATGCCTAGATCAGTTTGATATAGTTAAACCAAAGCTACATACTCTTATAATTTCATCTTCCGATGCTTGCAAACGGTATGTTGGCAGTAAAATTAATAACGACAATGAGATATTGTAAAAGCATCCATGCCACGTATGCAAGCAGTTGTCCGACCGGCAAAAATATCCAACCGGTTATGGCAATAAGCATCCCGAGCGGAGTCAAAATCGGAATCGTCCAACCAATAAGAACATTGGTGACAGGGGAAATGAGAGACATCCTCCCAAAGGTAAAGAGAATTAGCGGAATCGTAAATACCTGCGCGGCAAGGGTTACCCGAAGATCGTTTTCAATGAATTGCCAAAAAATATTTGTCTTCTGATTTGCCTCCCCCACGTTGTTTCCAAACAAAATAATTCCTAAGGTCGCAAACGCTGATAGTTGAAACGAAAGGTCAAAGAGCCAACTTGGTTTGACAAGAAGGATGATGCCACAGGTAAGGATAAAAGTCAGGATTGTCCAGTTCTGCCGGCCCAAAATTGTAGACAGAAGCACGAGAGATCCCATCACTGCGGCCCGAATGACGCTTGGAGTCGGTCCCACAAACCAGACGAATCCGGCAATAAGGAGCATAGTAAGGAGGTGGGTAACGCGCCTGGGCGCGACCCGAAGGAGCGTTTTTTGCATGACGCCCACTAGAATCGATATATTCATGCCGGATAATGCGACGATATGGAGGGTACCGGTGGTAATCAGGGCCTGTAAAAAATCCTTAGAAAGCGATGCTTTCGTGCCGAAGATGATGCCATTTAATAAGCCTGCGTGGGGCTCCGGAAGAACCTGGTTCACGACGGCGCTAAAGTCGGCAACCGTAATCATAGAGTCAGCTGTGCTTTGATCTTTTCAAACAAGGCTGTCCCGACAGCCTTCTTCCCAACCAGTTCTTCCAGTGTCTGATACGGCCGGTTGTCGATAATCTTTTTGGCGGTCACCGGTCCTACCCCGGGAAGCCCCTCCAACTCGGACTGAGAAGATGCGTTTACAGAAATTAGTCCGTTTTGCAGCCCTGAATCTATACCGGAGCCTTGCGATTGAGGATCTGATTTATCTGGGATATAGACCTTCCCGCCGTCCACTACCTTCGCCGCGCGGTTTATGGTTTTGGCAAGGGCCGCAAGATCGGCGTCTGTCGAAAGTCCACCCGCGGCAACTATGGCGTCCTCGACGCGGCTTCCGGCAGACAACGTATAAAGACCCGGTCGAATCACGGCGCCCTCCACATCGACGGCCACGGTCATGGCTCCCAAGGTCGAGCTGGTAGTCGCTGCGTCTTCTGAAAACCGGATCGGAGTGGTTGTTTGGATTGATTTGACAAGCAATACAAGGGAAAAAACAATGAAGAATACGCTTCCCGCCGCAAGCACAAGCGGGATCTTATACTCCCGGACGACCGCGAAGATGTCCATGAATTAGATCACAAAGTTTAACAATTTTCCCGGCACAAAAATCATTTTGCGAACTCCTGATCCTGCAAGGAATTTCTGAACCTTCTCACTTTTTTTTGCAGACTCTTCTATATACTTCTGATTCATACTTTGCTCCTTAGTCACAGTAATGGCATCACGAAGCTTACCGTTCACCTGAATAACCACTTGGACGCTTTGCTCAACAATTTTAGATTCATCAAAGGTCGGCCAGGGTTGCCGGTGGACAGAGAATGCGCCCCCTACTCTTGCCCACAACTCTTCCGTCAGATGCGGGGCAAAGGGAGCCAAAAGCAGGATAAACGTACGAAGGTCTTCTTTTACGAGTGCCCCGCCGTGGTCCGCGACCAGATTCGTAAATTCCATCATGGATGCGATTGCAGTGTTATAGCGGCGTTTTTCGATATCTTCAGTGACTTTTTTGATGAGTTTGTGAAGCCCTCGAGTAAGTATTTCATTTTGATCTCCTACTGCTATGCGCCATACCCGCCCTACCCACCGGCTCATCCCCTCCATGGCGCTATCCCGGAAGTCCCCGCCCTCGCTAAACGGCCCCATGAACATAAGATACAAGCGAAGTGCATCAGCGCCATACAGTTTGATATACTCATCCGGATTTACGACATTTCCTTTGCTTTTGCTCATCTTTGCGCCGTCTTTAATTACGAGTCCATGCGCGTAAAACCGGGTGAACGGCTCCTCGAAGTCTAAGAATCCGAAGTCTTTAAGTGCCATGGTGACAAAACGGGAATACATAAGGTGAAGGACGCTGTGTTCAGCCCCGCCGGTATACATGTGCACCGGAAGCCACTTTTTGGTAATCGCAGCGTCAAAAGGTTTGGTATTTGCAGTCTGACTGTTAATGGACGGATAGCGCAAAAAATACCAGGAACTATCTAAAAATGTATCAGATACGTCTGTTTCCCGAACAGCTGCTCCTGCACATCCCGGACATTTGGTTTCATAAAACTCCTTATGTTTGGCAAGAGGCGCCACACCATCATCTCCAGGCTTATAATCTTCAATTCTAGGAAGAACAACGGGGAGTGCCTTTTCCGGGACTGCATACCAACCCGGCATGTCGGAACGCTCTCCTTTGCCTTCCGCCGCACACTTTTTGCAGTAAATCATGGGTATCGGCGGCCCCCAGTAGCGTTGACGGGATATAAGCCAGTCACGAAGATGATACGTGGTCACGCGTTTGCCCCAACCTTTCTTTTCTAAATAATCCATCATCTTCACGGTTGCATCGTGGATATCCAAACCATCTAAAAAGTCTGAATTCACCATACTTCCTTCTTCTTCCTGTACTTGTTCCATCCGTGAAATCTTTGATGTATCGCCGTCTTTACCTTTGACAACACGAATGACAGGTATATCAAACTGTATCGCAAAGTCATAATCTCTTCTATCGTGCCCCGGAACACCCACGACCGCCCCGGTTCCGACATTGGCAAGTACGAAATCAGATATGTAGAGAGGCATTTTGGAGTTATTTAGCTGATTCATACAATACAACTGCGTGAATACTCCGGTTTTTTTGGCACCATCGGCAATTCTCTCGGCTTCTGACTTGGCTTTCGCAGCCTCGACATAACGGGTTATTGCAGTAGCCTCTTCCTTATTTGTCACTGATAGCACTTGACTGACAAAAGAATGCTCCGGGGACAAGACAACAAAAGTCGCTCCAAAGTTGGTATCAGGGCGAGTGGTAAAACAGGTAACCTTCCCAACCGCCTTACCTTTTTCGTCAACGACGGGATATGTAATGTTTATCCCCTCTTTTTTCCCGATCCAGTTGATTTGAGCGACCTTTATTTTTTCCGACCAATCAAGGCTGGAAAGGTTTCCTAGCAGTTTCTCCGCATATGCGGTAATACGGAAAAACCATTGTTCCAATAATCTTTTTTCTACAATATTCCCGCATCGTTCACATTTCCCATCTATGACCTGTTCGTCAGCCAAAACCGTCTTATCTTTGGGACACCAGTTAACACTTGCGCGGCCCCGATACGCGAGGCCGTGTTTAAACATCTGCGTAAACAGCCACTGTGTCCATCTATAATAATCCGGATTGTACGTCTCAACGGTCTTATTCCAATCAAACATACCGCCGATTTGTGTAAGCTGATGATAGTAATTTTCTTGCGTTACAACAGCGTGATCCATGGGGTGCCTGCCGATTTTCAGGGCGTAATTCTCGCTGTGAATACCGAATCCGTCAAGTCCGATCGGCTCAAATACATCATGTCCCTGCATCCTCTTAAACCGGCCGTAAATATCTGATCCGGTAAACGCATACATATTCCCTACATGAAGACCTTCCGCAGATGGATACGGAAACATCATGAGGTTATAAAACGGTCCTTTGGATCCGTTTTGCAAGCTTCGCTTAAAAAATGGCTTCCTGGCGGCCTTTACATCGACAATATTGAGCTTCTTGTCAAGCCAAGTGTCTCTCCATTTCTTCTCGACCTTTGTATGGTCGTACAACGCCTTTTGCATATAAAATCTATTATACACCCATCTTACTCACATTTGTGAAGGCCAAATATGGCTAATGCGGGAATGGAACCAAGGAAGCAAATTTCCTATAAGTCCATATTCTTTGCGTGAAAACTATGGGAAACCACCGATGTCAGCGAAACTTTTTTGGAGAAAAATCTAGTCCCTTCATACTATCCCTATTATTCGTGCCACGCACGAATCACTATAAGTCTATAAAGAAGACACACTCTACTAGCCTATTTCTATGGCCTGTATAAAAAATAGCACTTATGTCTATACTCTGCCAG
Organism: uncultured Gammaproteobacteria bacterium; assembly: GCA_964515005.1. GTDB lineage: Bacteria > Patescibacteriota > Microgenomatia > UBA10105 > UBA927 > XYB1-FULL-47-11. The sequence continues at coordinate 393,759 of CAZEVT010000001.1, read as the reverse complement.
AAAATACCTTTTCCATTTTTAATAGCAGCTCCGAGCGTGCTCCAAATTTCAACAATTCTAAATGGTAAAATTCCCAACCAAACTTTTTCACGAACGGATTTTTTTAGATTTACAGCTTGTTCAAACGATCTGAATCAATCATAGCACCAGAAAATTTTAACTGCTACCTCTTTTTCAGCCTCATTATTTGCCTGATTTTTAATGATAATTGATGAGTTTTACTATAAGGTAGCGTATACACCTGCATTTCCTACTATAAGTTCAATACGATGATAACTACAGGGTATCACCCACTTGAAGGTCATTCTACCAATCTAAACTATCTCCTAACTTTTAACGACTAAATTATAACCGCAGATGAAATTTGACGTATAAATTTGACAATTAATCAAATGATAATTTAATAAAGATATATTTAATACCATTATTTGAATCTGTATTTTCTATGCGTTAATTTGTGAAATATTCATAATCTTTACACTTTTTTATATTTTCCGCATTTTTCCACTACTTCGTTACTACATCATTTCCCCCCTTGACAGCGTTATTATATATGAGTTTAAGTATATATATGGCTAATATAATTCTGTCTAATCTGCAGGATTATCAAGACTTCATAGAGAGAACGTTTGCCGGATTTCTTCTCGAGCAGGGCGCTTCTGAAATAACTCGAAAAAATTACCGCACTGATATCAAACACTTCTTCACTTGGGCGCTCAACTCATATCAACAAAAGCTTGCCGCAGATCCCCAGAATGCCAAAGAACTCGTATCTTACGTAAAACGCGAGGGGCTCGAAGAGTATAAACAGGCACAAGTTTTGGACCGTACCCCCAGCGCAACAATAAACCGGAGATTGTCGGCCATACGCATGTTTTTTAAATGCGCAGTCGTCCAAGGATGGGTAACGGATGACCCGACGCCAGGAGTCAACAATCTTCCAAAAAACGACTCTAAGACAGCACGCACTGATCATCTCTTGCAGGAAGAACATTTACTTCCCCCTCCTAAGGGAACGACGGTCGTGCCTATCCCTATTCCTCTTGCGGATGGCACAAAAGTAATTCCCCAAGTGGTGCCAGCGGTCAAATCCATCCCTCCGTCTCCGGGCAAAATTCTCACGACAGAACAACAACCTCCGGTAGCAGCCCCTGAAACCATCGTCATTCCCGCAGGCGCCCCGCCTCCAATACAAAGCGACTTACGACGCTTTGCTACGCCTGCGGCGATTGCGTTACTGCTGCTTTTGGCACTATTGGGGACTGGAGCGCTAATTCTTCAAATTATAGGTATTCGGGGCGGCGCACAGCAACAAAGCGGTCAAGCTCCGCAAGCTGCAGGTGGGAGCGGCGTCGTCGGACAAAATCAGGGACAAGGCGGCGGACCGCAGGTCGTTGGTGTCCGAGGACAAACAGGACCTACCGGCTCAAGCGGCACCACAGGTCCAACCGGCACGACAGGTGCCACGGGACCGTCCGGGTTTTATGGACCAACGGGAGGAGTGGGCGGCGACGGATCTGATGGACCGACGGGAGCCACAGGACTCCGCGGTGATTACGGCCCGACGGGACCCACGGGACTAGCCGGATCAAGCGGCCCCACTGGAGCCACTGGTGGAGGTGGAGTCACTGGACCCACCGGCCCGACCGGAAGCAACGGCCCCACCGGGTCAACAGGGTCTACAGGCGCCACCGGCGCAAACGGTCCCACCGGGTCAACAGGGTCCACCGGGGCAACCGGTGCCACTGGTGCCAACGGCCCGACGGGACCAACAGGTATAAACGGTCCCAGCGGATCGACCGGCGCCACGGGCGCTACCGGCCCCACGGGTGATTTAGGACCGACGGGATCAACCGGTGCAACCGGTGGCACCGGCAGTACCGGCGCTACAGGAAACGCTGGACCCACCGGGTCAACAGGAAGTACCGGAGGCACCGGAATCACCGGCCCCACCGGGTCAACCGGAAGTACCGGATCAACCGGAGGAACGGGAGTTACCGGACCGACCGGACCTACCGGCCTTATCGGTCCCAACGGTGAGCACATCATGACTCAGACTAACAATCTCCTCTACCCCTACCCGGTCGTCAACCGAAGCATTGCATTGGGAAGTGACACATTCTCTCCTGCTGACAACCCGAGCCAAACATCCACCGCAAGTGCGCTCATTCTCCTCAACGGTGATACCGGAGAAATCTCCGGCGCCGATACGATTCTGGGAACGAATATCCGCACCGATCTTCGGGCGATAAGCGATGTCTCTGACGTATTTGTCTACGATACAGGGAAAGACCCCGACGGCGGCGTATGGCGAAATGATGAACGCGGCAAGGCCAGCAGTTGGTACAACGAAACGCTCGATGCCACGTCTACCCTCTGCAATCCCGCGACGAATGACCGGTGCGGCAGAAGGGAATTTCCGGAAAAAGCGATCATCGTGACGGCCACGAGCAATATCTATATCTTTGATGCCAAAGACAACACGATGTGGATGCGGTTTGATCAGGGAACCGATTTTGCCCTCGGCGTGGATGCGGACAACAACCCTTCAGCCGTCTGGGGCCTGAATGGCAAACTAGTAGTCGCGACCAAAGGAGCCTCTTCAACAGGCGCGTATATCATCGACTTTAAATCCGACAAAATAACCCGCTACAACACCACGGATGCTCGCGATTTCAGCGAAAAAATAGACGGCAGAAATACCGATCCCGGTACCCCTTACCTCGACCAGGTGCGAACGACCCTTGCCCTACCCAACGCAACGGTCAACGATGTCCATGTAGCCCGCGTCGGCGACAGTTACTTTGCGGCATTCGCAACAGACGCAGGCGCAGCTATTCTCAAGCTCACGAGCGAAAACTCAACGATTGACTTCATCGACAACGGAGCAGATGACTACAACCAGGTGTGGCTGGATGCCGAAGGAAACCTCTGGGCCACCAATGAAAGCACGGCAACGCTGGAAAAATACTCAAAAGCTATAGACGACGTCAGCGATCAGACCACACCCGATGTCACATGGGATGAGACTACTATCCCAGCGCTCGTCCCCGGCGCTTCAGCTCCCTCGATCCAGACCACAGCCGGGGCCCTCTATGTCGTTGACGGCACTTCCACCGCAGACGGAAGATCGCCAACGGTCTACTTTGGCAGCAACTTCGGTCTTTCGGTTGTTCAAACCAAGGCCAACGACGAAACCAACGGTGCGGTCAAATACTATACCGGCGACTACATTACCGAAGAACTGGTCGGCGATATCCGCAACATGATGCCCTTTGCCGGAAATACGACTCTTGCCGCAGACACGCTCCTTGGCGCAAATGACACCGACGTTGCTGACAAACAAAATGGCTGGACTACGTCGGGGGCCACCAACACGCCTGCAACGTCCGACGGAATTCGCGGTTCGGGCCTCGATTTTGACGGCAGCGACGACTACGTCTGTACCGGAACAGTTGCCCCCACCTGTGCCGACGATGCGGATCTGGATCCGGCCGGTACGCTTTTATCAGTGGGCGCATGGGTGAGGCGCGACTCTGATACGGCAGACGCAGATACCATTATTGCCAAACACGGCAATGCAGCGGCCGATCAAAGTTTTCAGCTGCAGATTACCGCGGGAGACGCCATCACCTGGATTACCAGGACCGCTGCCTCCGTCACCTCAACGACCACGGCAAATTATACCGACACAACCCTCTGGCATTTCGTTGTCGGCACCTATGATGGAGCCAATCAGCGGCTCTATGTTGACGGGCAACTCGTCGACACCGACGCCCAAACCGGAAGCCTCACCAACAGCGGAGTAGCAGCAACGGTCGGATCTGACCTCTCCGGCGCCGCCAATTCCGCGGCTAACTTCTTCCATGGGGATATAGACGAAACCTTTGTGACTGCAGAAACGCTCTCCCCCGGGCAAATAAAAAGCATGTATGATATCGGCAAGCGCGCACTGGAAAACCATACGGCAAGTCGCATAACAGGCGTCACCGGCACCAACTCCTACCAGCGGCTCATGGGAAACGCCGCAGGCGGCACGTCAACGACGGACGTTGTCACTGCAATCGCTTTGGATGACAGCCGTTCGCTTCTTTACGTCGGCCTCAACGATGGATCCACAAACACCGGCGGGGTTACGGTTATCGGCGCAGACTCTGATTCCGCGCTCGACCTCTACGATGCCACAGCAAACACCGGTAAAGACGATGATATAGGGACCCAGTTTAGCGCAAATGATGTGGTAGCCATCTCGGTTGCCGGAACCCCCTGTCACGGCTACAACAGCGGAAGTACTACCTGCAACAATGGTGCCGTCCACGCCATTGCCGGCACCAACGACAGCGCCACCCGGGTATGGATGGAATCATCGGCATATACCCTCTACGGCACTCTGGGCGCGATCGCCGGACCCAGCCTCACCAAAAATGACCTCAATGTTACGAATGTTTTCCGTATCTACAACACGTACAACAACGCGGCGCAGACTACGTCCGGAGAACGCATCGATACACCTGCCTTCTCGGTCGATAGCTACGGCAACCTCATCTACAACTACCTCGGACAGTCCCTGGGAGTTACTGCCATGGACTTTAATGACTCCATTCTGACAACCGGTACGATGCTCGATCTTACGTCAACCAGTATCACCGGCGGAACGGTTTTGAATGTCGTCGGATCGGCAGTATCAACCGGCACAGGCATTGCAGGCACCTTCAATGCCCTCTCAACCGGTACCGGACTGGCCTTGAGTTCCACCGGCACCATCACAACCGGCGGCGAACTGGTCAGCCTCACGGCAAACAGCGCAAATAGCGGCAACGTCATAACTCTTACGGCCAATGGCCTCACCACTGGTACGGCAGTTTCCATTTCCTCAAGCGGCACGATTACGACAGGCGGAGAGCTTTTAGATCTTACCGCAAGCGGAGCCACCAGCGGCAACATTATGACGATGAGTGGAAATTTACTCTCGTCAGGCAGCGGCATATCGCTTTCGAGCTCGGCCACGGCCTTCACCGGCAACATGATTGATGTGACGCTCTCCGGAAGCAATGCGGCAAATACGGGCGCCCTACTTCGCCTTACCAATAGCGGCACCTCCAATGCCAACAATACGCTCCTGGTTACCAACCTGGGAGGCGCCTCGTCTACTTCGTTCCGGGTGAATGACGAAACCAGTGATTCAGACACCACGCCCTTTATTATCGACGCGTCGGGAAATGTGGGCGTGGGACTCGTTACTCCCTTGTCTAATCTCCATGTTGACCGCCTAAATTCGACAACCACCGAATCCGAAACAGTTGTCACCGTCGACAAATCCACAAGCGGCACTGCGGCAAGCGGCTTGGGGGCCGGGCTTCAGTTTAGAGTCGAAGATTCCGGCGGGACGATGCGAAACGTTGCCAGCATTTCGGCCGTATTCCTGAATGCATCAAACAATTCCGAACTCTATTTCACGACCATGGTCGGAAGTACAACCCCCGGAGTTCGTATGCGCATAGACTCCGAAGGAGACGTCCAGCTCCAAAAACTAGAAGATTTGTCAAATAATGCGTACTACCTGGATCCTGCACAAGATGCATCGGTCGGAGCCGACGGAGGCGAATCGCTCTTCATCAATGGAGATATTGCCAGTAACGGCGCATTTGAAATAACCTCGGATACCTCCCTTGGAACCGGCGGCGACATCACGATAGACGCCGGCGGATCAACATTTAATATTTTCCTTGAAGCAGAAGTATCTGCCGGTACCAGTGTCTGTATCCGCTACAACGGATCGGCTTCCTGCGACGGCAAACTCGATGTGGCGACCGTTGACCCTCCCTATACGATCGAAGGCGTCAATTACGCGACCTACATGGCGACGATGACCGGCGTCAATGAAGAAACCGCAGGTAGGGTCCAAACAAACGAATATATTCCGGGTGTTGGATACCGCGCAGTTCTGGATTTTGTGCACGCGCCGCAAGGCTCTGAAATCTGGCTATTCGGAAGAACTACGGATATCGGTACCCACATCAATGATCTTGTCGTTTTGTTGTCTCCAGGATCATCCACCAGGGTGTGGTATGCGGTCGATCCCGGATCCAAGACCGTCTCAATCTATTCCGCGCAGCCTACAACGGTTTCCTACCGCCTGACGGCCCCTCGGTTTGATACCGCTATGTGGCCAATCCGGCGGCCTGATGACGCGCTTATTGGCCTCCTTATTCCCAACGAAGGCCGCACGACCGCAATATCGCCCATTCCGACCGCCACATCAATTCTTGATGGTCTGACGCTGGTGGAAACCGGAGAAACATACACCATCTACACCGCTCTTGGCGCTATATTTGAGGACGTCGCAGCATTTTCCAACGCGCTCATTGCCGAGCTTTCCGCAGGGAGGGTACGCACCAATACACTCTCCCCGCTCTCTGCCGATTCCGAAGGAATTGCTGTCAAACTTGGGGCAACACAAACTTTTTCTATTACAAACAACGAAGGCACCCCATCCGCAACATTCGACACATTAGGGAATGCCACATTTTCAGGCACGCTCGCCTCAGAGAATCTAGAGGTCCAGTCAGACGCCACCATTTCCGGGACCCTCTACGCCGATAGGATCATCACCAATGGACAAGAACTCACGGCCGGTGACTCTCCGACGTTTGTGACCAACGTAACCCAAGTGACCTACGCGACACCAGCCGCAGAATATGAAGTCGAGGCCACGACGAGCGCCCTGTTTGCCCTCGGCGCAACGGTCACGGAAAACCATGTGGAGATTACCCGGGATATTACCCTTACCAATTCCCTTGCAGTCTTCGGGGAAACGCTCCTGGGAAAGACAACGGTTGCGGGCGGCCTGGATGTTGACAGTACGGTGCATATCGGTACGGGTGGCATCGAAAGCTTCGGGGACACCCTCTACCTGCAACGAAGCCGCCTGGCTGACCTCAACATCATGAATGGGGTGATTGTCGTCAACACCCTGGGGAATGTAGTCATTAATGGAAATGTGGAAATTAACGGAAACCTGGGAATTGCAGGAGTGCTTGGAGCCCATACCGTCAAACCCACGGGCTCCCGCGATCTTACATTTGACCTTTCCCAAAGCTATTATGATGCAACGAGTTCAGCTACACCATCAGGCACGCCCGGCTTTGGATCCCTCATCGTCAATGGTCCAGGCGGACAAGCGGTAGCGACGATTGATGCTTTTGGAAACATTGTAGCTTCAGGAAGCGGAACATTTTCTAACGTTTTGGCCCGAGCTATAGAAACCAATAAGCTCGTATTCACTCCTGGGGCTTCGGGTACCCAGTCCGATTCTGTCGGCACTGCAACTATACCTGCCGGCTACCGGCAGATGTCCATTCTCAACAACCGCGTCACCGCAGGCTCGCATATATTCATAACACCCATCACCGTCACCTCACAGGCAATATCAGTAACGCATCAGATATCGGCAACCGAAGTGTCCCCGGGGTCATTTACGGTCGAAATCCCCCTCTTGGCACCAGCTGACATCAATTTCCACTGGTTTATCGTCAATTAACGCAATACCAAGCAATATGGATTGCATGAATTTTCCTATTGGTATGGGCCAAAAGACATGACGTAGTGTTATATAGTGAAAAACTGACCCATAACATAAGTTATACAACGTAGGTTATCACTGATTTCCTCTATCTTATAGTTTAAGTTCAACAGCCTTATATTCCCGCATCATTTTTGACAAACCCCCGTCTACTCTTTGTAATAAGGAGAGACCAAAAATCCCCGATGACAAAGCATGACAAACTATCGACAGTTTCCCTCAGGGAAATACACAAGAAATAGGACGCTGGTATGATACAGGCTGCAGTTGGGAAAAAATACACTATAAGTCAAACCGCGAAGCTCCTCGGTGTTTCCAAGCGCACGATTCAGCGCTGGATTCAATCAAAAAAACTTGCTTCGGAGACCGACTCCTACGGGACTCACGTTATATCCGATGAGGCAATAGCGAGTCTTCCCAAAGACATGCTCTCGGCGGCGGCCAGGCCAAAATCCACGCCCCAACAGTCCTCCGGGCTTATGACCGCGGCCCAGGCGGCAAAACAACTGGGAATCTCCAAGCGGACGCTTCTGCGATGGGAAGCAGGAGGACTTGTTACGAGCTCACGCACAGCCGGAGGCGCGAGGCGCTTTGCCCCGGCGGACGTACAAAAGCTCACAACGTCCCGGGCTCTCTATCAGCGCATTCCGCCCAAAAAACCCAGTACACCAACACCTGCGCCGACCCAGGTGCCCCCTCAAGTAGTATCCATAGTCCCGCCTACTGTCCCTCCTCCCGAACCTACACAGGAAACGGTTACATCCGAAACCGTAGTTATCCCCGGCAATAGAAAAACCAGCCCTGCAGTTATTGCTCTTTTGCTACTTCTGGCACTCTTAGGAACAGGAGCGCTAATTATCCAAATTCTTGGCATCCGTGGGGGAGCGCAACAAGAAAGCGGACAAGCCCCGCAAGCTGCAGGTGGGAGCGGAACCGTGGGCCAGCAGCAATCCGGTGGAGCTGCACAAAGTGCAACTGTACGGGGCCAAACCGGACCAACTGGGGCAACCGGATCAAATGGTCCAACCGGATCAACTGGCTCTACAGGATCAGCGGGAATTCTTGGACCAAATGGATCGACAGGTTCAACCGGCGCAACAGGCGCGGCAGGAATTGCTGGTGTTTCCGGCGCTTCCGGCCCGACCGGTCCAACAGGCACCGCAGGACTCACGGGTCCAACCGGGACTGCCGGAAATACCGGCCCGACCGGATCAACGGGAGCTACCGGAACAAATGGACCAACGGGTAGCACCGGTATTACAGGACCAACGGGTAACACTGGGGCCACGGGAACCAACGGGCCAACGGGAGCGACCGGTGCCACGGGTGCCACGGGAACCACGGGTGCCACGGGAACCAACGGGCCAACGGGCGCTACCGGAAGTACTGGGGCGACCGGAAGTACTGGGGCGACGGGCGCCGCCGGAGCAAACGGGCCAACGGGAAGTACGGGAGCGACCGGTGCCACGGGAAGTATCGGCACCAATGGGCCAACGGGAAGTACGGGAGCGACCGGTGCGACCGGTGCGACCGGTGCGACAGGAGCCAATGGCCCAACCGGATCAACCGGAGCCACGGGAGCCACCGGTGCCAACGGGCCCACAGGGAGTACAGGGTCTACAGGTACCACGGGAGCCACAGGACAAACAGGCCCCACCGGACCCACAGGGCAAATAGGTGCCAATGGAGAAAATCTGTTTACTCAAACGAACAACGTCATCTACCCCTACCCGGTCGTAGACCGGACGATTGCCCTGGGAAGCACTGATGCGGTCCCCAGGTCCAGTACAGCCACCGCAAGCGCTCTTATTCTTCTTAACGGCACGTCCGGGGATATCTCAGCAGGCGATCTTGTTTTGGGACTCAACAGTACGACCCCAACGGTTACGACCCAAGACACGAACGAAAACCTCACGCTCGATCCCAATGGCACCGGCGATGTCCTGTTCCATGGTTCCGTCTACCAAATCCAAAACGACGGTGACTTCATCGGACAGCGGTTCCTCGACAGCGCCAACAACGCCTATTACCTGGACCCTGCCGACTCCAATATATCACTCAGCATCTTGGGTAAGATAGCAGACTCCAATGTCACGGCAGGCATCAACCTGGGAGATTCAATTAACACCGCGCTATCCGGATTTGGCGCCTCTTCCATCGTGGGCGCACTCAATGAGCTCAAAAATACCAATAAATACATCTCCCACAATGACTACCTCAACTGGGCCAATCACTATATTGCCAAAGGAGAAGGAACGAACCTAAACCCCAATGAAACCTTAAGCGGCCTGTTTTTTGACACCTTCGCCGACACAACAAAAATGGACGGAACCAACTCAACCAGTAGCGCTATCTTCAAAGTTTCCGATCCAGCCGCGCCTGTCAAGCCCGCTGCCCCCTTCAGAGTGGGTCTTTCCGGCGGGCAAACGTATGCCACATCGACGACGGATAACGCCGGTAATACCTATCTGGGTAGCAATACCGTCAATGCTCAGTATTATTACGACCGAACAAAAGACAGTGCGCCTGCCGTACTCGTTGAGCTGGGAATTGATCCAAACTGGTATAACGGTGTGACCTTGGCGGTTGCCACAACCAGCGCCCAGTTGTCGCAAAACTCAACTGTTCCCTACAATAAAAATCCCAATCTTACTACATCATACAATGGCTCTCTTATTAAAGTCACCGGCACCGACAGCACTCCCCGCACGATCTATATCACTATTAAATCTCCGACAACTTTTGACTGGACCAATTATCAGGGCGACGCGGCGACCGCCGTAACCATCACTCCAGGCACCGCTCAAACTCTTGGTGGTACCGGTGTTTCCGTCACATTTACACAAACAAACTACAACGTCGGGGATATTTTCAAAGTCGCCTCCTGGTTTATCGAAGCTTCAGGCTCTACTCGCGGGGCCAAAGCCCAGTTCCCGGAAAGAAGTAATATTATAGCCACAGCAAGTAGTGTAGATATCATCGATGCCGATACTCAAAAACTTTGGATGAGATTCTCTCAAGGCTCTAACTTTGCACTTGATGCCGATGCCAATAATGATCCTTCATCGGTTAACTCCCTCAACGGTAAAGTCTATGTTACTGCCAACGGTTCGTCAGCCACCGGTATTTACACTCTTGACTTTGTTCATGATGCCCTTTTTAGGCAAAATGCAACTGACTATCGATTATCTGACACCGCAATCTATGGAAGAAATGCAGCCAATACCTATAACGTCATCAATACCAGTAACACCATCGTTACTGTTACGGCAAATGACGTCTCTGCCGCCGTCATCCCCAATGCTCCCACCCAAACCGTGACCGTCAGTGGGTGGGGATATATTGTTGGAGACAACACACCCCAAATCGAAGAAACTGTCAATTTACCTTATAAATTTAATTCGAATCCAACCATAGAAATATCCTCAGCCGGACATGCTACGGACTCAACAACACCAACCAAACTATCAGATTGTACTTTAGTTACAGATACTGCAAATGCTTATGCTCTTTCGACAACCAATTCATCATTTCAGGCAAAATTAATCGAAGGAAGATTAATTAATAATTTAAGCTCTACTAGGACTTTCTGTTATACATGGACCGCAACCGGGCAAGTCTCCCCCAAACAATTTGTGGCTGTGGCGACAGGAGCAACTAGTGCTGATGGTGGCACTACCGTGATCAACGAAACGGACGGCACAAAAGCAGATGTATTGGTCGGTTCACAATCTGGCGACGTTTTATGGGAAAATAAAATTACAATATCCAACAACTCGCTCTATCTATCTAACTCTGACAGTACCACAAACACTAACTGGTTAGATGTTCATTATGGAATTCATGGATTACAATCTGAAACATCATTTGCGCAATATAGAAGTGGATTTTATTATATAGGAGTCCAAACTTCAGGCTGGGCTGCCAATGGCCCCACCATCGCCGGCTCAGCCACAGGTACGGAGCAAATAAAATCGCTCAATGTGACCCAAGGCACATCGACGGTTGACGGAGTTTCTAACACAATATATGCCGGTACAGGATCCGGAGTAACAGTTCTTCAGGAAAAACAAGGCGGCGGAGAAACAACCACTGATGGAATCGTTGAATCAAATGGTTCCGTCAAATATTACACAAAAGATTATATTTCCGAAGAAATGGTTTCCGATATCCGTGGCATGTGGCCACTTTCTGCTAATGGTGCCATTTCTATGACCGACGCTTCGATCAAGGCAGATACTTTGACTAACAATGCTACTGCCACTTTTGTAACAGGAGTAAGAGGCGGTGGAGTTACTTTTAACGGCACCACCCAATATCTCTCCTGTACCGATGCGGCCTGCGGCGGAACAACAAAACTGGACCGAGGAAGTAATAGCTGGAGCCTTGGAGCGTGGATCAAGACTTCAACTGTATCAGAAACGATTATGGCAAAGTCAATCGCCGGAGGGCATGCATACCAACTTGCTTTAAGTAGTGGTGGAAAAGCCGTCAACATTATTGGAGCTATCGGCGACACATCATATTTACAAGCAACAGGCAACACTGTGCTTACCGATAATCAATGGCATTATGTTGTTGGCGTTTTTGATCTTCCTTCACTAACGATTTATATATATGTGGATGGTCGTCTCGAAGCTTCAAGTAATGCAACGAGTGGAACGATAATAACAGATTCCACATCAGATTTTAATATTGGAAGAATGCCGTATGGCGCTGGATCTGGTTTATTTAATGGTTCGATTGACGAACCATTCGCCACAGCCACCACTCTTTCCGCTTCCCAAATCAAACATATGTATGAAGTTGGATACAGAGCTTTGCAGGGGCATGCAACAACCTTGGGAGGCCCAGGAGCAGATCAAAATCAACAGCTTGGATTTATTTCAACAGGCACAAATACCGTTGGGGACGCGCGACCTGATTACAACAACCAGTTTATGTATGTCGGACTTAACTCGACCACATTGGGAGGCCTTTCTAAAATCCAACTCAATAGTGATACAAACATAAAAACCTTCAATGCTGCTGCCAACGTCCCGGCGGGAGGCACACTCTTGATTGACGAAGATGTTACCTCGCTTGGCGTTGGGTATCAGCTGGAATCGGTGGGGTCGGCCGCAAGCGGTGTTAAATCTATGGCACCGGATAATAATGCCAATAATTTAGTCGGTTCACTGTTTAGCAAAACGCAAACCCTCGCCAGCAATACCAAGTTTGCCTATCTTTGGACGTCGATTGCCCTCGATTCACAGGATTCCAGCAACATCGTGAACATCTACGGGTGCAATAACTATGCAACTCAAGCCCTGTGTGAGAGTAACAACGCCTGGGTTTTGGGGACCTGGATACAAACAGACAGCAACCAAACGCCGCCGGAGCGGGAATACTCATTTGCCTTCCCTAATGCAGGCAGTTCCATGACGTTTAAATTCGTTTTTAAACGAGGAAGCACGAAAACCAATACGTACATCGCCCGCTACGGCACTTCCTGGGCCAGCAGTGTCGGAGGGGCCGATATTGCAGAACGGTATAGATCCACGGAACCCGTGTATCCCGGAGATATTCTTTCTATTGCAAGCCCGGTCGCCGGTGGAGAAGCCTCGGTTGCCCTCGCGCGCGAGCCCTATGACGCTAAGGTTATCGGCATCGTCACCACAAACCCCGGTATCGTCATGGATGAAAATTTGGTAGACCTCAACTTCAACGCAGCGAGCCGAAACAGCCCTGATAGACCAGCAGTCGCCCTTGCCGGACGAACACCCGTGAAGGTGTCAACCCAAAATGGCCCAATTTCAGTGGGAGACCCGATTACTTCATCTGAGATACCCGGCGTTGGCGTGAAAGCAATCAAACCCGGTACTATTGTGGGGAAAGCCCTTGAGGCTTTTGACTGTCTTCCCACTGAAGAACAAAACACAGCCTCTGACTCCGCACAAACTCAAACGGAAAAACCCGTGTGTGAGGGCAATGTTCTGGCCTTAGTTAATATATCCTGGTTTGACCCTGATGCGTATCTGACGAGTGCGAACGGATTTAGCATCTTCCGGGGAGCGGCCAATATCGTCTACCGGATTGTGCGTGTCGCGGTTGATGGCACCGAGTCCGTCGTGGAGCGCATCGGCGCGTTCTCCGAGCTCGTCAGCGGCACGATCAAAGCAGGCTTTATTACAACACAATATATCACTTCACCCATTGGAGAAATCCGTGAACTCCATACCGATATCATCTCCCCCATCGCCTCCGACTCAGCAGGGATTGCAGTGAAACTTGCTCCCCAACAGACCTTTGGCATCTATAATACAGAGGGCACGCCGGCTGCCACTTTTGACGCCTTTGGCAACGCCACGTTCTCCGGCACGCTCTATGCCGACCGTATCGTCACCCGGTATGGGAATATTGATACACTTGAGGCAAGTACCGTATCTGCCACCTACATCACCAACGTGACCCAGGTGACCTACGAGGCAACCACCAGTGCGCTCTTTGCCCTGGGGGCAAATGTTGCTGATGCCGGCACACATGTGCAGCTTACGAAAGACATCACGCTTACCCAGTCGCTCGCTGTTTTTGGAGAAAGCCTGCTGGGAAACACCTCGATTGCCGGAGGATTAGATATCGACAACACGGTACACATCGGCACGGCCGGCATCGAAAGCTTTGGGGATACGCTCTATCTCCAAAAATCACGCCTGGCAAACATCAATTTCATGGGAGGCTCATTTGTGATCAACACCCTTGGAAACGTTATGATGAATGGGAATTTGAGTATCGGCGGCAATCTTGATGTGGCTGGTGTGTCAAGTTTCAGCTCGCTTAATGTAAAAGGATCAAACGGTGACAAAGTAGTATCTATTGATCAGCAAGGAAATGTGTCAGCTTCCGGAAGCGGGCAATTTAGCAGGCTTATCATTACCTCATCCGAAAGTCTTGGCACGTCTTCTATCCCAGCAGGATACACACAACTCGTCATTCAAAATAACAGCCTCACATCTAAGTCGCGGGTATTTACCTCACCAGCAACCATAACTGCACAAACCATCTCGATACCGAGTGTGAAGGAAACGACAGCTACACAATCAGGGTCATTTACCGTAGAAATCTCGAGTTCACAGTCAGCCGATCTTACATTCCATTGGTTTATCCTCAATTAACGCAATAACTGGCAATATAGATTGCATGAATTCTGCTGTACAGACGACCTAAATCCCATATTTTTCTTCTGTTTCGCAATTTTAATCCCATAGTCGTATCTTTAAACAGACTTATAGTTTAGCCTCAATAAGCATTAATTACCGCATCTGATTTGACACCCCTCCATCTTACCATTGTAATAAAACTATGCCTCAACATCCTGCCTCGCAAACTCGCGCAAACCCTCGTCATCACATTTCAGAGTGTTTTCCCGTAAAGCGTGCATAGCTAGCGTCCCAAAGAGAAAATTAATATGAAGGATATGGGTAACACAAAAAAACTAACTATAAGTCAAGCAGCAAAATTTGCTGGAGTTTCCCGTTCGACCATTAAACGGTGGGAAAAAGCAGGGAAAATTTCTTCGACCATCGATGATCATGGCATCCATGTTTTTGCCCAGGATAATTTGAACAAACTAAAATTGCCGGTTACGACTATTGCTTCAGCTAAAACCGGCCAAAGCGGCACGACTCCCGTGTCTATCGCGGGTGCCGCCAAGAGAATAGGTATATCAAAAAGCACACTCCTCAGATGGGAAAAAGCAGGGTTAGTTACCAGCACGCGGACCGCCGGGGGGGCCCGTCGGTATGACCCTGGGCAGATTGATAAAGCTTTATCGGATAGAGCCTTATACCAGCGTGTACCAAAAATAGATGAACCACAAAAACCAGAAATAGTTCCTACGCCTAAGGCCACAGCGCTAAACGTTGAACCAGTGCAAAACGCCGCCCCACAAGTTTTCGCTCCAATCTTTACCTCACCTGACGCGGCCCCCACGGAAGCCCAGCCCACTGCAACCTCGGAAACCGTGGTTATCCCCGGCAACAGAAGAACCAGCCCTGCAGTTATTGCGCTTTTGCTACTTCTGGCACTCTTGGGAGCAGGAGCGCTAACCATCCAAATTCTCGGCATACGCGGTGGGGCACAACAAGAAAGTGGGCAAGCCCCGAAAGCGGCGGAGGGAAGCGGAACCGTTGGTCAACAGCAATCCGGTGGAGCTGCACAGACCGCAGCTGTACGAGGCCAAACCGGACCAACGGGATCAACGGGTCAATCCGGACCTTTAGGAGCCACGGGAGCAACGGGGGCGGCAGGAGCTCTCGGAACAAGTGGGCCGACCGGTGCCACCGGAGCATCCGGATCGGCAGGAGGTGTTGGTGTTTCCGGTTCTTCCGGGCCGACCGGTCCAACCGGCACGGCAGGGGTAAGTGGACCAACCGGAACCGGCGGAAATACTGGCCCGACCGGAGCCACGGGGCCTACAGGAAGCAATGGCGTTACCGGTGTTACCGGGCCGAGCGGATCAACGGGAGCCACCGGAGCCACCGGAGCCAATGGGGTTACAGGCGTTACTGGTCCTACCGGAGCCACCGGAGCCACGGGGGCCAATGGCGTTACCGGTGTTACCGGGCCGAGCGGATCAACGGGGGCAACAGGGGCAACAGGAGCCACGGGGGCCAATGGGCCTACCGGAATCGGTGGGCCAACCGGAGCCACGGGTACCACGGGAAGTACGGGCGCAACAGGAGCCAATGGCCCAACCGGATCAACCGGAGCCACGGGAGCCACCGGTGCCAACGGGCCCACAGGGAGTACAGGGTCTACAGGTACCACGGGAGCCACAGGACAAACAGGCCCCACCGGACCCACAGGGCAAATAGGTGCCAATGGAGAAAATCTGTTTACTCAAACGAACAACGTCATCTACCCCTACCCGGTCGTAGACCGGACGATTGCCCTGGGAAGCACTGATGCGGTCCCCAGGTCCAGTACAGCCACCGCAAGCGCTCTTATTCTTCTTAACGGCACGTCCGGGGATATCTCAGCAGGCGATCTTGTTTTGGGACTCAACAGTACGACCCCAACGGTTACGACCCAAGACACGAACGAAAACCTCACGCTCGATCCCAATGGCACCGGCGATGTCCTGTTCCATGGTTCCGTCTACCAAATCCAAAACGACGGTGACTTCATCGGACAGCGGTTCCTCGACAGCGCCAACAACGCGTTTTATCTGGACCCGGCTGAGCCGGTCATCTCACTTAATGTCGCCGGTGACGGAGTCTTCGGTGATGACATTTACGTTTCCGGCGGCGAGATATTCCTGACCCCTATCACCTCTTCCACCTCAACGACCGAAGGCACGGTTTTCTATGACTCCGATTCCATTGGCTCCTCCGCAACTGATCATTTGTTCCTTCGCGGGAGTGATGCGGCCTGGCACAGAATCGCCCTAGACATGACCAAGTACACGCAAACAAATGCCGCCGTGACCAACCAAAATTACATAGAAATAGCCCACAACCAAAACACCAACGATCTCTCTATCACCGGCTGGTTTTTTGATACCGTCACGTCCCTTTGGACGAATATTAAAGATAAAGTTGGATCCTTTGTACATAACCTTGACAATCAGTTTAACCCTCCATTTTCGCAGAAAATGAAAACCAGTACCGTCGCCATCGACTACAACGAAAATGATTTGGGCACGGGAGCAGACGGAGCTATCATTATCTCTTCTGACACATCTATCAACGCTACCAATTCTATTGGCGGAAGAAGCTGCGCCGACGGCGGCGATGCAGTAAATTACAATGTGACTGCCTTGACCTCAACCACAGCTACGTTGGAATCAGCTCCCTCAGCCGGATGTTTTACCGTTGGAGATGAGGTCCTGCTGATTAACCTCCAGGGTGGAAACAGCGCATTCGTGAACGTAGGTAATTATGAAACGCTGAAAATTTCGAGTATTTCGACCAATGTCATCACCTTCACCGCAGCTAAATCTAAGTTCTACGGAGCAAACGCTGGGGATGATACGAGCATAGGAACATCAGCGGGGAGCCAGATTGTGATGATCCAGAGAGTTCCCAACTACACAAACGTCACCGTTTCCACTGCCAACACTGATTTCACTCCAGATGAGTGGGTATCGCCAAACGGTGGCACCACTAGTGGCCCAGGCGAAGGCGGCGTCATGTTTTTCAGAGCAAGTGGAACCGTCACCATTAACGCCAGTACAACCATTAATGCAAATGCAAGAGGATACATTGGCGCAACAGCGGTCACAAATACAACCACTACACGTTGGGGTGGAAATGGTGGAGAAGCATTCTGTGGAACCGGAGGGACAGGATCAAATAGCACAACAGGCGGTAATGGATCCGCAGGTGGAGGAGGTGGACCAAATAGCAATGGCGGAAATGGATTCTGTGGAGGCGGAGGAGGAGGTACATATAACGACGGGGTTGGAGGTTTCGGATCCGACGGTACCCCCAATCCTTCCTCTGGTGGCTCTGGAGGCGGAGGAGGAGGCCTTTATGACGGCGGTGGGGGTGGTGGATATGGAGGATCTGGAACCGGTGGGCTTGAGCCAGGCGCAGGCACTCCGGGATCAGACGGAGGGACAAACACCAGCGGCGACGGAGGGAGTGATCCAGCCGGAGCCGGCTCTGATGGAGGAGGAGGAGGTGGTGGTGGTACGTATGGAGATACGGCTTTAGCTGATCTCATGTTCGGTTCTTCCGGAGGAAGTGGTGGAGCATATAACCCCGTCACCGGTGGTTCAGGAGGAGATGGTGGAGGAATTGTCTACATTGCTGCCAATACCGTCACAGTTTCCGGTACACTCTCTTCAAACGGTGGATCTTCGGTAGGCCATAGTGGATGTGCCGTTGGCGACTATGCTGGCGGAGGCGGAGGAGGAGCTGGAGGATCGATAAAAATTGTTGGCAATTCAGTCACCCTTGGATCAACCACAACATCCACTGGTTCAACCGGCACCAACGGCTGCGACAACGGCGCGGATTCAAGTGCAGCCAAAGGAGGAAATAGTGGAGTAGGAAGAATTGCGGTACATTATTCAACGACTTATTCAAGCACAAGCACAACCCCCACCCCAAATACCTATACCCTCTCCTACTACACCTATAGCACCTATGTTTCAGAAGAAATTCATACACCCAACGCAACTTCTTTTGGAAATTTAAGCTGGGCAGAATCGCTCCCTTCTGGCACTAACGTTCAGTTCCAAACTAGGAGTGGTGCAACAACTGATTCTACTGACGGCACGTGGGAGGCGTGGAAACCGGCAACCGTTACCACAAACTATATTGATCTAAACAATATGGATACCCCCGCTGACTTTACTGCGACCAACAACAATACTCCCACAGACGGCGATGTGACACGCAATGTTGACTACTATGAGGACGAGGATGAATTTACGGCCGGTAATACGACTAAATTTGGGTCTGTGGGGTCTGCGGCTGGATTCAATGAAGACACAATCAGCACTACTGATCTTTCCGGTTTTGATTATATCTCGGCTTGGGTATATGCCACCGGATCAGGAAATCTGGTAAAACTTTCTATCACTGACACAGGCGTTGAATCTCAAGAAACTGTGACAGTAGACGCTATCAATACATGGCAAAAAGTATATTGGGATATTTCCGATATTGCTGCTGCTGATCGCAATGGTGTCACCGCACTTCGCGTGTACATCACTCAAACCAATTCTACGGTGTATGTGGATAGCATAAAGGCAGAAAAGTCTCTCTTAACCACTCCTGCAGGATCCGCCATTACTTCCACGGCAAATACCTATGTACAATACCGGGCAATACTCACAACGACCAATACTGCAAACCAACCAAGTATAAGTGCTATTCAATTAGCCTACACCAACCCTGTTGGGACCTACACGATTGATGCCAATAGAGTCAGAAGCCTCAATGACGTGAATTACTACACGTCGGGAAGACTCCAGATGACGGAATCCGAACTGGACAACAACAAAAGCATTCATACCGAAGTTGCCCCAACCAGTATCACCCAACAAACGACCTACGATCCCGGCACTGGTGCCGACGGTGCCATCACAGTTTCCTCGGACACCAGTATCAATGCCACGAGTCTAATCTCCGGTAGGTCCTGTGCAGATGGAGGCGATGCTGTCAACTATTCTGTTACTGCGCTCACTTCCACTACTGCAACTCTTGAATCGGCTCCATCCACGGGGTGTCTTGCAGTTAACGATGAAGTGGTTCTGATTAATCTTCAGGGTGGAAACTCCGCTTTTGTCAATGTTGGCAACTATGAAACGTTACGGGTGCGAAGTATTGTCGCAAATGTTATAACCTTTACCACAGGTAAAAGTAAATACTACGGAGCAAATACGACGGATGATACGAGCATTGGTCTTTCTTCCGGAAGCCAAATTGTCATGCTCCAAAGGGTGCCAAATTATACCAATGTCACAACAACCACATCCGGCACAGACTTCTATCCTGATGAATGGGTATCCCCCACTGGAGCAGTAAATAACGGTGCTGGTGAAGGTGGAGTCATATTTTTCCGAGCTTCTGGAACCGTCACCATAAATGCATCAACTACTATCAACGCTAACTCTAAAGGATATATTGGCACCAGTGACGATGATGCTCCCGCGAATGGCGCGGGTGGAGATGGCGGAGAGGCATTTTGTGGCCCAGGAGGGATTGGGGGTAATAATGTGACTGGAACAGCTGGTTCAGCTGGAGGTGGAGGTGGATACAACGGTGGCGCCAGTGCGGGTGGTACAGGATATTGTGGTGGAGGTGGAGGTGGTAATACTGGTGGCACTGGGAGTGCTACATCCGGCGGTGCTGGTGGAGGTGGTGGTGGATATGATTCAGGAGGTGGGGGTGGAGGATATGGGACCGCGGGAGGTGGAGGTATAGCTACCGATGGAGCTGATGCAACAGCCGGTGGAACTAATAGTTCGGCAAACGGAGCAGGTACAGGCGTTAATGGTGGAGGTGGAGGTGGAGGTGGAACATACGGAGACGCAGTTTTAACCGACCTTATGTTTGGCACAGCTGGCGGTGAAGGAGCAGAATATGTTGCAGGTGCTTCAATACCAGGAGCAGGCGGAGATGGAGGCGGCATTATCTACATCGCAGCAAACACAGTCACTGTTTCCGGGGGGATCACATCAACAGGTGAAACAGGCACAGCCGGCTCGGGAGCAGCGAGTTCATATTCAGGCGGTGGTGGCGGAGCCGCGGGAGGGTCAATTAAATTAATTGGAAATACCCTCACATTAGGCTCATCCCTCGTTACTGCAGCAGGTGGTTCAGGTGGTAATGGTATGTGGAATGGCGGCGCAACAGCTGCCAACGCAGGTGGAGCCGGA
Source organism: uncultured Gammaproteobacteria bacterium (assembly GCA_964515005.1). Taxonomy (GTDB): domain Bacteria; phylum Patescibacteriota; class Microgenomatia; order UBA10105; family UBA927; genus XYB1-FULL-47-11. The sequence goes on along the minus strand of CAZEVT010000001.1, from coordinate 372,805 downwards.
GGAAGTGGAAGGATCGCAATATCCTATGTCACCTCAATCTCAGGAACGACCAGCCCCACCGCAGATAGTGCGTCAACCAGTGTAAATAACTACGCTCTCTTTGTTTCCGATGAGGTGGCTACCCCCAACTCCACGGAACTCAATAAACTGACATTTAATTTTGATCAAAATAGTTACGGAATGGTGCAGTTCCAAACGAGAACTGGCAAGAGTAATAACGCAACGGATGGATCGTGGGAGCCGTGGAGACCGGCTGTTGTCAATACCAATATTAAAGTCTTAAACAATGCTAATACGCACGGTGATTGGACCAGTACCACGCTTAACGTTGCCGACGATACAGCAGTCACTCGCAACGTTGATGAGTTTGAAGACGAAGACGAGGCAACCGCCGGAAATATTACCAAGATTACCGCCAGTGGCTTTCAGCAGGATACCGCGGGAACACTCACCACTTCCCTCACCTCGTACTGGACGATGAATGAAAGCAGTGCTGTTGCAGGAACACCAGTCACCAGAAGTGATAGCTTTGGTACGAATAATTTAACAGACAACCGATCCGCGACCTCATATATTTTGAGCGGAACAGGCAAAATAAGCAATGCCGCCGATCTGGAACTAACCAATGGCAACTTTTTTGAAGTTGCCGACAACTCATCTGCTTCAACTGGAGACATTGATTTTACCGTGGGAGCCTGGATAAATATGGAGAGTGAATCGGCCGGTACAACCCAAGAAACGATTATAAGTAAATATGAGAGCGCCACAGTCCGCGAATACTCCCTTTACTATACCGGAGCAACAGCGGACAGATTACAATTCGAGTTATTCGACAGCGGTGGTACATCAAGATGTACGGTCACCGCAAACACGTTTGGTGCGACAACAACAGCAACTTGGTATTATGTTCTGGCTTGGCACGACGCAACAGCCAACACCTGTAATATTTCTGTTAATAATGGTACGGCAGATTCCGCAGCAGAAACGGGAGTTCCCGCCGATACCGCCGCCAACTTCAGAATAGGAGCAACGACAACCGCAGAAACGAGCTTCTTTGACGGTCTTATCGATGAGGTCGGATTCTGGAAAAAAGTTCTTTCTACGACTGAAAAAACAGATCTCTACAACTCGGGAAGCGCTGATACGTACAGCGCATCCGGTCAATATGCAGGAGCCACCATCTCTTCAACTGATCTTTCAAATTATGATCTTATCAGCATGTGGGTCTATAGCAGTACAACCGGGAACGTCTTCAAGCTTGGTATAGGTGAGAGTGCTGCAACAGAACAAGAAGAAACATTTAATATAGATTCCGTTAATACCTGGCAAAAAGTCTATTGGGATATAACAGATATCGATGAATCCCAAAGAAATGCTATAACAAAGCTCAGGGTCACCTCTCTTAATGCAACTGGCCAGACGCTGTATATCGATAATATTCAGGGAGAACGGCTCATGAATGCGGCCTCAGGGCATACCATATCCTCTACTCCAAATGAATATATTCAGTATAGAGCGATTATTACAACAACTAACAACGCCTTCCGGCCAAAACTATATAACGTTAGGATTGAATGGAATAACGGATTCAAAATAGTCCAAACAGATGCAAATACAGTCAGACTATATAATTTTAGCGGAGATACTCAGCAATTAAGGCTTGACGCGGTGGTGTTTGGAGCCGACCTTGCCGAGTGGTATACCGTGGAGGATGATGCGATCGAAGAAGGCGATCTGGTTGCCGTCACAGGGGAATTAGATGAATACGACGTACCGATCCTTCGCAAAACCACCAAAGCCAATGATCAAAAACTTATCGGCGGCATTTCAACTAGGGCAGGAAATATGCTTGGCCTGGAAGCCCCCAACCGAAGACTTTTGGCCTTGGCGGGCCGGATTCCGGTGAAAATCGCCTCGAATTCCGCGGCGATTGCCGCAGGAGACGCGATCACCTCTGCCCGTATCCCCGGCCGTGGCCGCAAGGCAAACCCGGGAGACCTCATTATGGGTCGCGCACTGGAAAACTGGACGCCGGATCTTGGGAAAGACAGAGTCCTTGTACTTGTACAGTCCGTAAGCGCGGCCCCCGACGCTGATATTTCTGACGGCGGGGCATTTACCATCGTTACTGATGTGTGGGAGGTCATCAATCACCAGACCGGAGAACTGCTCACCCGTCTGGGAACGTTTGCCCAGATAGTCAGTGGCCAGGTATCCACAGGGTTTTTGCAGGCGTATGACATCGCTGCCCAAACTATCGTGGTTGGCCAATCACTTGTCTCCCCCGTGGCCTCCATCAACAAATTGAGCGTTGATATAATCTCGCCAATTGCCAGCACTTCAGCGGGAATCGCAGTTGAGCTCAATCCGGAACAATCCTTAACGATCACCGACCAGGAAGGCAGGCCGACTACCTCATTCGATTCCCTAGGAAATGCCACATTTTCAGGTGTACTCGTTTCAGAAAACCTTGAGGTCCAGTCTGATGCCACGGTTGCCGGTACGCTCTATGCCGACCGAATTGTCACCCGGTATGGAGAACTCCAAACGAGCACCCAGTCGGCGACATTTGTTACCAATATCACCCAATTGACGTATGCAACGCCCGCTGCAGCACCTATTTCTGATCAACCCGATCTTGTCCGGTCTATCGGTGAGGCAACAGCCAGCGCGCTGTTTGCCTTCGGAGCAACGGTCACGGAAAACCATGTGGAGATTACCCGGGATATTACGCTTACCAATTCCCTTGCCGTCTTCGGGGAGACCCTCCTCGGCAGGACCACTGTTGCGGGAGGATTGGATGTTGATGGAACGGTGCATATCGGAGCCGGCGGCATCGAAAGCTTTGGCGATACGCTCTATCTGCAAAAGAGCAAACTCGCAGCACTCGATATTATGAACGGCACGATTGTCGTCAACACATTGGGGAATGTGGTGATAAACGGCAATCTCGAAATTACTGGAGTTTTGGGCGCAAATACAATCTCTCCCATTGATACCAGTGACTTAGTTATAGATATTTCCCGCCCAATTACCGCAACTGATTCTGCTAATTCTGGCAGTCAAGGGAGTGAGTTTGCTAAACTATTAGTCCGCGGCTCCAATGGTAATATCGTCGGAACCATAGACGCCTCGGGCAATGCATCGTTTTCCGGACAATTATCCACCACCCGATTGTTGGTTACCGAACAAACGCAAAACTCTCCAACAATTGGTCAGGCTACACTTGCGGCAGGACAATACCAGGTCACCCTTGCCAATACGCAGGTGACTGATCACAGTCTTATCTACATCACTCCGGTGGGCTCAACCGACAATCAAGTTTTGTATGTGGTTGACAAAATACCACATGTCGCCTTCACCGTAGGATTAGATTCCCCGCTTTCTGTACCAGTTGAATTTAATTGGTGGATTATAAACTAGATTGCAGCTTACAGACGACAACGGTTTGCGGGATTATCACAAGCCTCTCTTGATCCCTGTACAGGGCAGCCAAATTCCCAGGAGACCGGACAGCCATATTGGGGTTTACTCGGATCATCATAATTATTGCAGGCGCCGCCAGGCGTACAGGCGTAACTTCCTGCATAGAACGGCGTAGGGGTGGGCGTAGGGGTAGGTTCGGCAAACGGATTAAATCCGTCGGGCGTCACCGGTACGCCTACGGCCAGACAATAATTATACCCGGCGCCGTACCCGCAGCCGTTGTCGGGATGGCATCCGAGAAGCTTAATGTCAGGATCCTTCTTATCCTCGAGTTTGGTACACACTCGATACCCGGCGCCCACAGGCTCAACGGGCACATACAGGTAGGGCTCACGGGTAGAAGGATCACAGGGAACCGATTCAAGGTACGGAGCGAGGTCATGGCTTTCACAATTATCTAAAATATCCTCATTGGGGTATCTATCCCGATCATTAACATATTCCTCAAATGATTTCTGGATACGGCTCAGATCTGTTTTTCGCTTAGCGTCCCGGGCCCGCATTATCTGTGTCCTCAAGCTTAAAAGGACCAAGATAAGAATAATAATAACAAGCGCAATGACAATGAGAAGTTCGACGAGGGTAAAGCCTTTTTGTCTTACCAAACGCATACAATACAATTAGTCTGACATACACCCTGGTAAAATGCAACGCGCCTCCTTGACATTTGTCCATACCACTCTTATAGTATTTCTCATGACACGACTCCGATATCTGGTGATCGGACTACTTATACTTATTGGTGTTTTTCTTATCCCCCGCCTTGTCCCCTCATACACACTTTACTGGTTTATTCCCGACGGAGTACGTGCAGAGCCGGACCTTTTCACCGTATTCCAATGGGCCAAGGAAGGAAAGCTGCCGAATATAAAGAAGCTCATGGAGATGGGGTCCTACGGCTATTCGTATCCCAATTTCCCCAGCCATACGCCGACGAACTTTGCCGCGCTTTTGACGGGTTCGTACCCGGAGATAAACGGCGTGGATGATGGCCCCATGAGAGCAATTGGCAAGCCACTGGATAAAGTCGCCATCGGCGGCTTCAGTTCAACCGCCAAAAAGGTCCCCCCTATTTGGAAAACCCTCGAAGAAGCAGGCAAAAAAGTCGCCATCATATCGGTTCCCGGATCCACTCCTCCGGAAATTCAAAAAGGAATCGTCATGCGTGGCCGCTGGGGCGGATGGGGGCCGGATTTTTTTGCCCTCCTTTTCGAAACCAAAGGAGATGTATCCCGAAAAATTGCCCAGGGAAGAGGATCTAGATTTTTCTACTTCGGGCCAGCTCTCACCAATTATATAGACGATACCCTTGTTAAAGACTGGAAGAATGCGCCGGTAACATTCAGCCCGGGAAAAGAAATAGCCTTAACCGGCTGGGGCGCTACCATATATGGATATATCTATGACACAACAGATGACAAAATAACAAACTATGACAAAGTAGCCTTTTCTATGGACAAAACCGCGATACTTGCCGATCTGACCGAAGCCACCTGGAGCAACTGGATGCCGGTGACGCTCACCTGGAAGCCTCAAGACGAAGAGATCAAAATCCCCTCCCATATGAAGCTTGCGATCGTCAAGCTTGATCCCACTGGCTTCTTCCGGGTACGCGTTCTCTATGACACGCTCAACCAATACAATACATTCCCGCAGGAAGCGGCCGAAAAAATGCTCGCGGCCACGGGCCCGCAGGTGGATTTTGCTGATAACTTCCCCGCCCAGCTTATCTACTACCCCGAAGACAAGCAGATATTCCAAGATGAGGCGACGATGTCCTACGCCTGGCATACGAAGGCGGTAGCTGCGGTCCTCAACCTCTTTAAGCCTGATGTGGTAATCCATGACATCTATACCCCGAACCAGATGCTCACCAGCCGCTGGTGGATGGGATCTGTGGATCCGGCAAGCACTACCTACAAAGATGTAACGCCTACTGAACGGGAAAAACTTTGGATGGAAGTACAGGATATGTATAAAGAGCTTGATGTGCTCATCGGGCAAATACTCGCGAAAAAAGGCCCGAACTCATATATTGTCATCAGTAGTGATCACGGCGCGGTACCTATCAACACCTACGTAAACCTCAATAACCTATTTGCGCAAAAGGGCTGGCTCTCCTTTACGATTGATCCCAAAACTGGAGAACCGATTATCGACTGGAAAAATTCCAAAGTCGTCTATCTCAAAATGGCACATATCTATATCAATCCCAATGGGCTTGATGGAAATTACGAGCGCGCAAGCGGCCCGGCGTATGAACTTCTGCGAAACCAAGTCATCGAGACCCTCAAAAACGTAAAAACTCCTGAAGGAGTTGCCCCTCTTGCCGATATTGTAAAATGGGAAGACGCCCGCGACCATGTCCGCATGGATCCGGACCGCGCAGGAGACCTTATTATCGCAAACGCGCCCGGGTACGGATGGAATGAGGAGATGACGCAAGACCGGCGTCTGTTTGAAAAACCCCTCATCTCGGGATACAAACAGGCTATTAAAGCACAGGACGTTCCCGGAATGTGGACGCCCTTTATCATGGCTGGACCGGGCATAAAACGCAATCATTTCTTGGGAAATACACCATTTTCCCTCATCGATCAATATCCGACGATCATGAAAGCGCTTAAAGTGAAAATCCCCGATTTTGTCCAGGGCAAGCCGCTGGATATCTTTCTCCCCTAATCCCCGCTGCACCCAAGGGAAAGAAATTGAGAGGTAAGGACTTCCTCATTCGCTTGAAATTCTCTTGTTGGTGCAATGAGTTCAACACGCACAATGACCGCACGATTGGGACAATACATGAACCCCATGATCCCTTTGTATACTGCCTGATCCACAGAACACGACCCAAAGGTCATACGATTGTTAAGATATCCGATAAAGTATTTTAGGGATCCATCTGTGGTTGGGCTTCGCTCGGCATATGTTGGGGCAAATGCTTTATCACACACGATGGTGTCGGATATTTCACCCGGGTACGGGGCGGGAGCATTTTCAAACAGCGCCTTCATGCGCGTCACGGAACCCTCAAGTGTTTGCTCTGCGTCTGCCGAACTCACGCGCTGGGCTTCGATGCGAATATACCGCTCTCCAAAGCTATAGAGCGCACGGTAGACGTTGGGAGTATCACTATATAGTTCTTTTTCTTGATATGACTGGCTATCTGTCATCCGGATGCACCTGAGTCCATCGCATAGAGACTGATGACGAGCATTCTTGCTGACCAAAAGAACCGCACCGATAGTTATACCTATGGCAATGAAAACGGTGAAATATTTCTTACGTGGCATACTCTATTTCTAATCTGATATAGTTAACTATACCACACGAATGAAATCGATAACATTACGTATTGCCGTTCTGGGTATGCTCATCGCGTTGGGTTGGTATCAATGGGCTGTTGTTTACCCCCATACGCAACAAGCCTTCCGGTGCGCGGATTGTAATATTATTCTTATTGCTCTTGATCCGTTACGGGCGGATGGTCTGGGTGTATTAGGAAATCCACGACCTGCCACACCGTTTATTGACTCGCTATCCCGCCGGGGATTTTTGTTTCGTAATGCGTTTGCGCCAGCACCATGGACCCTTCCCTCTGCTATGAGTTTGCTTACGGGTACGTATCCATCAACACATAAGATTGTCAACAAAGTTTTGGTTGGCAAAACAGAGCAAGAAGGCTTGATTCCTGCCCACCTTGCGACTGTTTCCCCGCAGATTGTCACGCTGGCGGGGGCTCTAAAGGCTCAAGGATATACGACGGCCGCTTTTATGGGAGGCGGGCCGTTTGCCACCGGATTTGGATTTGATATAGGATTTGATAGCTATATAACCGACGATGGATTTCATGGCCTAGATACCGCAGCCCCCAACGCACTCAATTTTATCTCGTCCCATAAAAACGAACGGTTATTTATATTCCTCCATGGATTTGATGTGCATGGACAATATATACCACCTGAGGGCTACGATAAACGTTTTGTTGACCGTTCCTATCAGGGCCCGATTACCGGGGCCAAAGAAGAGGAAAAGGCACTGCGCGAAGAGGGAATGACGCAGGGAAATGTCTTTTTGACACCCGCAGATGTGGCGACACTTCGGGCATTGTATGATGAAAAACTGGCTCGTGCTGATCTTCGCCTTGCCAATTTTTTTGCTTCATATCAGGCATTGGGATTAGCGGAGAAAACGATCATAATCTTCACATCCAACCACGGAGAAGAATTCTACGAGCACGGCAGAATTGATCATGGTATGACGCTCTACGACGAACTGCTACACGTGCCGCTTCTTATTGTGGTACCTGGTATATCAAAAGGAAAGATTATAGATGATCAGGTGCGCACGATAGATATCATGCCGACAATCTTTTCACTAGTGGGCATCACACCCGCCGCATCCCTTGCATCCCAACTCGAAGGAGTAAGCCTGGCTCCTCTCATGAAGGGGGCTAGATTAGCACTGGATGTTTTTGCCGAAACCTCCTATCGATACGCCACCTCTCTCAAATCGCTGCGCACCAACGACGGTTGGAAACTTATCTATGATGAAGAAACGAAAGTAACAAAACTCTACAACATGCACCACGATCCCAAAGAACAACAGAATCTTGCGGGTCAAGGAAATCCCAAAGAAAAAGACTTATTTAATAGACTTATGTATCAAACACTCACTAAATATAAAGCTCTATGAGTAAGATCAAACACCCAATATATACATCACATCGTACGTTTATAGTCCTTTGTATGGGGGCAGTTATGGTATTAACGTACGTATTCCCCCGTCCTTTCCCATTCCTTAGACGACTGGTGGACGAAATCGTGTATCGGTCACCAAAAATAATTCCGGGACTACCGAGTTGTCCGGATTGCAATATTATCTTGGTCTCTTTGGACACCCTGCGCGCAGATGAGTTGCCCTGTTATGGGTACGCCCGCAATACCGCGCCGAATCTTTGCGCCTTTGCTTCGCAAAATATTTTGTTCTCCCGATTTTATTCACAATCTTCGTTCACCTTAGATAGCCATATGTCTATATTTACCGGGCTCTACCCCAGTAAACATCACATGATCAATATGCTAAAAGATACGCTCAATCCTGCCATTATGACCTTGACGCAAACACTAAAAACCCATGGGTATAGAACCATCTACGCAGGTGTTACCGATGATCCGAATCTGCCTCTGGACAAAGGCTTGGAGCGGGGGTTTGATGAAATATATTCGATAAATAGTTGGGTACCGGAGTGGCGAGCTGAATATGAAAAGCTTCTGCCAAAATTTCTGGATGGAAAACCAACATTTATGTTTCTCCATACCTACTATGTGCACGCGCCGTATCTCACCGAAAAAGAACCTCTGCGTTACGTGCCCAAATCGTTTCCGGAAATTCCTCTGACTCGGAAAGAATTTGAGGCTGATACATTACCATTTTATCAATTTGTGCTCGGGGAATTTCGCAGGCGCCTAACAGAGAGTGAGAATGCCGAAAGTAAAACGCGAAATAGTGCCATTGTGGACGGACTGCGTGATGCTCTGGTACACAGTAATTTGCGAAAAGCTCGCGACATGGTATGGTCACTTCCAGGGTATGAACAATATGAGCTCTACGCTTCGTGGTACTGGGAAAAAATTGATAAAAAGGATCCCGCCATGATTGCCTATGTACGGAGCCTCTATGATGAGCGCATCAACGGCCTCGACGAGACCCTGAAACCACTCCTTTCCTTTGTATCGAAACCCGAAGTAAAAAGAAAAACCATTGTCATTTTTACCGCGGATCACGGAGAAGAATTTATGGAACATGGGGAATTTGATCATGGATGGAATATTTATAATACGACCACGTACGTACCGTTCATCCTGTCTGCTCCCCGCGTGAGACAAGGAACGTATGATGCGTTAGGACAAAGTATCGATATATACCCTACCCTCCTTGACATAATCGGCGTGAAATTCAAAGGCCAACTTGAAGGAAAAAGTTTACTACCACTCCTGTTGGGCAAGCCCAATGCCACGGGCGATTCCTATGTGATAAGCCAGCATCGAGGAGACACCATACAATCGATCCGGGACGGTCTATGGAAGCTCTATATAGGTAATCAGACGATCCCACAATTAGAGCTCTATAACCTCAAACTTGATCCCGGCGAAAAAAATAATATTGTCGCAACCAACTCGGGTATAATGCAGAATCTTTACAATACGCTTCGTGCCACCCTCAATGGTCCCCCCGTATATGAACCAGTCAAGAGTGAATTTCCCGGTTGGATTGATGAAGAAAAAAAGCGTACACTAATCCAAGAGGGTTATTTCTGACGAACGCGGGGAGTTGACAACTATGGTGATATGGGGTATGACTAAATAAGAGTCCGCTCTCGGCTGCCTCTATGGGAACGACTGACCGATCAAAAAGTAAAAAAAAGAACACTGGCGTCGCTGTCAGCGTAGCTCTTCTCATTATTATTCTGCTTGCGGCGGCCTACGCATACCGCACCCAAAAAATCCTCCAAACACTCCGGAACCAAGAGCAAAGCAGTACGTTCGCCCCGGAAGAGTCCTCTCGCCCAACCCCCACACCAACGCCGACGAAGCTATTTCATGGAAAAGATACCTATCGGGTAAGCGGTGGTTCAACAACAGATATTAATATTGCCGAAGTCGCAATCGATCCGTTGGATCCTGCTGTTGGGGCCACACAAACATTTACGGTCAACATACCCAATAAATATCCAGTTACTCAAGCCGCCCTTGCTATACGCACGGACACCAAAACCACCAAATTACCGCTGGCGCGGGTAGCGGGGACTGCAGACAACGGCAGTTGGCAAGTATCATGGACTGTGCCGGAAAGTTATACCTATAACTATATTGTCGGCGTCACTGCGCAATCAGCATACAATAAAGGAATGGTGACAATTACGATACGGGAACGAAAATGAAAAACTTACTACGATATACGCTTCTTTTTTTAGTGTTTTTCTTCTTTGTGCAGGGACGGTCTGTTGCCTATGCAGCCTGTGGTTGGGCACATAATGATCCCGATGGGATTGTCACCGCAGTAACCTGCGGCATTGATGGTCAATCAGCAGAATACTACGATTATTCAAGCGGTGCCGATGATGCACTGAATGGGTACAAAGTCATTGTCCCACCCGGAGTCACCGTCACGATAAATTCCGGAGCCTCCGGCGCCTTCACATACTTAGGAGTCGGCAATCTCAGTATGACGGGAGGTACGCTTGCGGTGTCGGGAAGTTTTATCAGTCTGAATCCCGGCGTCAAATGCTATGTACTGGATAGCGACGCGGATGGCTACTCCGCAAGCCCAACGACGTGTTCTACAAGCGGTGGCGCCGGCTACGTCCGAAAAAATAAATTAACGGCAACAACGGTTGACTGCGGCACTAGTGATGCCAATGCAAACCCCGGACAAGTTACGTACTTTAGCGGAACGTTTACCAATAACGTGAATGCGTCTCTGACCCATGACTGGAACTGTAGTGGAGTAGAAACACAAGAAGTTACCAGTCTGTATACGTGTGACGCCTGTACGAATGGGTCAGGATATGCAAGCTTTGATGCCAACACTACGACAGGTACAACCGGATATATCACCTCTGCCCCAGCCTGCGATGTAAGCGGCACATACTACACGGTCACCAATAGCACGTGTAAAGATCCTGCCGTTACCGACTGCTCGGCAGCGGCATCCGGGGTCGCGCGCACTCAAAAGTGTCTGTAAGTATTGGCGTGTTTTTTATCTTCTTTTTTATTTCCCTGTTTCTGCCACAGAATATAGACAATTTGGTAGAGGTGTACTGGGCATTCATCATATGTATCCTGTATGTCACGAGGCCATTCCAAAAAAATTCACTCCGTTTTATATCAAAATATATAAAATTTTTGTGGATAGCAGTTTTTGCCAGTCTCCTTGTTACAACAGCCATATCTCATAGCATCGCCTCGTCAATACCTGTCGTTGTGAGATATATAGAGGCCTTTCTCCTCATGGCGTGGATAGCATCGCACACAAAAACATATCGCTCTGCATTTCCTTCTTCCCTGGTCCTTTTGGGGCGCATCATTCTGGCGACATTTCTACTCCTTGTTGTCGTCGCCCCGCTTCAACATCTGCTTCCGGCATATACCGGCATGATTGCGGTCAATGGCCACCACCCCATCGCGTATCTTCTGGTATTTTTTTTCCCTCTTTTTCTTGTGGATCACCGAAACCATCCGACCGCAGTGTCGCGTATCACCCTGGTTGCCGCTTGTGTGGCGCTTATCCTAAGCGGCGCCCGTGGCGCAATCCTGATCATAGTCCTCTGGCTTATCACAATAGTGGTAGAAGATTTTCGCTTGAAACATCATAGGCATCTTGCTTTGGGCATGTGTGCCATGGCTATAGCCCTTTTCTCGCTCGTCTGGCTCTCGCTCATCCCCTATGAACAAACAGCGGCCATTATCGCACACTATCCATTGAATCGCTTCTTTCTTAAAGATATGCCGGTTAACCAAGAGCGATGGGCGTTTATAGACCAAGCAGTCAAAGCAATTCGCCACGCACCTGTTTTTGGCATAGGCCCGGGCACCTTTACCCTCGCATCGCGGGCCTATCAAACGAACGCAGGGCAATATGCGCGGTACGCCCACTCATTCCCGTTACAAACACTGGCAGAAAACGGCGTGTTGGGCACTATATCAATCTTTTTTCTTTTTGGAATCGTCATATCACATATGGTGAGAAAGTTGAAACACACAAACAAGAACCCATGGGAAAAAGCGCTTGCAACCAGTGTCCTCCTTACAATTCTGTATAGCACATTTGAGGTGACCCTCGATCAACTGTCCATCTGGCTTCTCGTGTGGGCAAGTATTGGCATACTGATAAGAAATACCTTGGGTCAATCATCGCTGACTGGCCCCCTTAAGGCCCTCCAAGGGGTACTGCTAGGCATACTCTGGCTGTATGTACTCAGTTATACAATAAGTAGCATAGCACTCTTTTCCGGCCGCACTACCCTTGCTGGCATGCTCGCGCCGTACCGCAAGGAAATCATTTTACACATGATACAATCGTCCGTTCCCGCTCTCCCATTGGCGATGCAATCCCGTATGCTATTTCTCTATAGGAAAGACCCCGATATACTTTTTGCCCTAGCCAAAAGGGCGACACCCGAAAACTCATTTCCCTTATATGAAACGCTCTTGTCTATTGACCCCTACAACTATGCCTATCTCCAAGCATATATACTCTCTCGCATAGACATACATGATCTACGCGGGGCTGGCGAGGCAGTATGTTCTTTGACAAAAAAGGGTTCATCTCGTGCCTCTCCTTCACTGTGTACGTATATGCAAAAAGATGAATTTCAACACTATCTCGAGAGCTCCTCATTTCTACAAACTCTCGGATATCTCTCGGGGATAGATGGACCCGCAAAGTTCTTTTATTTCGTCGGTCGTTCCTTGTTTGAAACCACGGGTAACAAAGATGCAACGATACTTTTTTGGACCGTTGCCCGCGACGGGGCACCTCAATGGGGGTACTACCATATGGAGCTTGCTAGCGCCCAATACTACTGGACTGGCGATCAACAGGCCGCCCACCAAACACTGATTGTCTGCATGAGTAATCCCTACGCCCGCAACGGCTGTGCTCTCGTATGGGAAGATCTTTCCATGCTGCCGGTGCCCGGCAGTTTCGAAAGCGACATTGCGTCGATTCCAACCATTACCACCCAATGAAACAATCCTCACCCAGCCTTTCCATCATCACCCTGACCAAGAATCGAGCAGTATTCCTCAAAAAAAACCTCGCATCCTTGGTCGGCCAAACCAATCCCGGAGACGAAATAATTCTCATCGACAATGCCTCAACCGATGAGACAGGGCTCGTCATTGCTTCATTTGAATCACTCCTGCCCATTCGATCGTACAGGACGACCGTTGCCGGGTACCCGAGGCTGTATAATCTGGCTGTACGCAAAGCTCGTGGTCAAATCATTGTCTTTTTGGATGACGACTGTATCGCCAACCCTGCCTTTATGGCCGCCATACGGCGCGCCCACCAAAAACACCCAAACGCCCTCATACAAGGCATAACCCATAGCATACCACATGACAATCTCTACGTGGATATCATGGGCGACCATTATAAAAACTGGCTCGAAGCTATGAAAATCGGCCCCTCGAAGCTTAAAACGTTTGATAATAAAAATGCGTCTCTCCCGCGCAAACTCTTTCACAAATATCACGGTTTCAATCCTGTCATGACACGTGGATCAGAAGACATAGAACTTGGCCTACGCCTCAAGCGACAGGGTGTCCCCATATATTTTGACTCCTCAATCATTGCATTTCATCACGAACGAACAACATTTGCAGGATGTATCGCCCAACACCGGCGGTTTGCGGCAAGCGAAGGATATCTAGACCGTATTCTCGACCCATCAGAGCGTCTTGGAGCCATCCCGACAAAAAAACTGCTTCTTCATATCCAAAGCGCTTGGAAAAGAGAACTATCGTATATATATCGACTGCAATGGAAAGAGGCGCTCCTGCTGCCGCTGGTATATATTACTCTTGCATGGATCAGACTATGGGGATACACTACGAATCGATGAATCCAAAAATAGGCATTATTACCTCTCGTGGCGGACATTTGTTTCAGATGTACCGGCTCAAGCCATGGTGGAAAAAATATCACCGCTTCTGGGTTACATTCCCCGGAGAAGACACCACATCCCTGCTTGCAGGAGAACGCGTGTATTATGGCTATTATCCGGAAACCAGAAACCTTCCTAACGCGCTACGCCATATCTTTCTGGCTTGGACGATTTTGCGACGCGAACAACCCAGCCTTCTTATAAGTTGTGGCGCCGGTATTGCCCCGCCGTTCTTTTATATAGGAAAGCTCCTGGGAATCAAAACGGTGTTTATAGAACCGTACGATTTAGTGGCCCATCCAAGTCTGACCGGACGACTCCTTGCTCCATTGGTCGATGTAATGCTTGTACAACACCCGCATCAGCGCACGTTTTATCCCAAAGCTCACTATAAAGGAGCTATATTATGATTCTTGTGACCGTAGGGTCTACACTCTTTCCTTTTACCCGTATGGCTAACCTCGTGCAAGAGATCGCAGCAATCTGCAACCCTCAAGAAAAAATCATCTTTCAATATGGCCGTACCCCACCAAAAGGCATGCATGCGCATATAGAACTGCATGCTTTTATTTCCCACGAAAAACTCATGGATGGCATGAAACGTGCGCGGGTTATTATCTGCCATGGCGGGCCGGCGACCATTTATCAGGCACTGTCATTCGGCAAAATCCCATGGGTACTGCCCAGACAAAAACAATTCGGTGAACACTTAAATGATCATCAGGTCGACTTTTGTCGATTTATGGCAAAGCGCAGACTCGTGTGCATTATTGCAGATAACACATTGCTCAAAGATATATTCATCATAAAGAGTAAAACAAAACCAGTTCAAGAAAATAATAGTAAACTTATTACACATCTTGACTCTCTTGTCGCTGGGTGGGTCTAACGTAAAGACGTATGCAAACAAACCAGACAATACCATCATCGTTACCAACCAGCGCATTTTTGGCAGTGACTCTCCTTTGTAACTCACGCTGTATTCATTGTGATATCTGGAAAAACAGAGGCATGGACTTTCTGCCCATTGAGGTATATCGCAAGCTTCCTGCAAGTCTCGAAATGGTCGATATTACCGGCGGTGAACCGTTCCTAAGAAATGACATACCCGAGATTGTCCAAACAGTACGAATAACCTGCCCGAGAGCACGGATTCTCATCACCACCAACGGCTTTCTCCCGGAAAAAATACAAAAATACGTGCCCGCTATTGTTGCTGCAGACCCCAAAATCGCCTTCCGGGTATCGCTTGATGGTTGGGGTAAAACGCACGAAAAAGTACGCCGCATTCCTCATGCGTTTGAAAAGGTGTTACAAACAGTCGCCATACTCAAAAAGGCCGGAGTAAAAGACATAGGACTCACCTTCACCCTCATGAATATAAATAAACATGAGCTCCATACCGTGTATGACTATTGTAAAAAAGAGGGCTTATCCTTCTCTCTCAACATCGTCCATGACTCGCCGATCTACTTCGGCACAGGCAAAACTCCGCTGCAACCCAAACCTGAAGATGTAAAAGCTGATTTTGACAGACTGTTTAAAAAACAAATCAAAAGCCTCAACCCGAAAGACTGGGGGAAAGCATGGTTTAATCGATACTCGTACGAGTATATGGTTCACCACCAACGCCCCCTGCGCTGTGGGGCCGGAGAAAACTTTTTTTATATGGATCCGTTTGCCAATATCTTTATGTGTCAAATAAAAAACTGGCCTATCGGAAACTTACGGAAACAATCATTTGAACAAATATGGTGTTCAAAACCAAGACAGCATTTTTTGCCGAAAGCTGAAGTCTGTAATGATTGTTGGCTCATCTGCACTGCCAAAGATGCCATCAAAAAAAATAAACTCTCCGTTGTGGGGGATATTGCATCCATGATCACCACAGGGAGATCTCTCTATACTCCGCCCCTTCATGAAACATAAAACACTGACGGTAAGCCTTGTTATTCTCACCTGCGACCGACCACAACTTTTGAAAAGATGTCTTCTCACCGTTACCCGGCAAACGGTCAAACCGATGGAAGTTCTCGTGGTCAACGGTAGCCGTCGGCTCTTTCAAGAAACGGAACGGGTGTGCGATGGGTTTTCTCCCCGCCTTCCCCTCACGAAAATCAACAACACAAGGCACCACACCACGCCATTTGGACGAAACCTCGCGAACCAAAAAGCCCATGGAGATCTCATTGTCTATCTCGATGATGATCTTGCGGCCCACCCACGGTACCTTGAAAAGTTTCGTGAGCATTTTCAGAAAAACCCGCGTCTTTCGGCAGTCATGGGGCACATCAAAAATGCCCGGCCTACCAATATCTACGCCGCCGTCCAATACAGCTATTACACCAAAGGAATCCGCAGTATGCTTGACGCACCAAACCGGATCCAGCAATTACGCCTCGGGCGCATGTTTGACTGCGAAGCCATGGCGATCCGCCGGAGTGTGATACAAACCGTCGGCTTCCCCACCGACGGACCCACCTATTACCGCAATGAGGACGTAGAATTAGGACTCACCCTCCTTGAGCAAGGGAACATCGTCTGGTTTGACCCTACTATTACGGCATATGCGGTTCCCCGCACCCGCCTCTGGCCTTTTCTTACCACTGCTTATTGGAACGGGTACTCCGATGCGTGGACGACATCCCACGTACATGTTGACATCAAGACACTACCCTATCCCATGGCTTTTATCCCTTGGTTACTGAATGAGATACAGGCAGCAAAACAGTTCGGGCCGGTACAAAAACTTGCTTACATGATGGTTCTTCTGGTCTTTCCTCTCGTCTCACGCATCGGATGGTATAGGTATATAATCCGGTAAAGAATCCATGAAAATAGCCATCGTACACGATAGTTTAGTCGAGTTTGGCGGCGCAGAACGTGTGCTTGCCACAATTCTTTCAATGTACCCCCGGGCACATGTCTATACCGGATTTTATAACCCACTCTTCATCCAAAAATTTTTTCCCACGCTCTCATCTGCCCGGCTACACGCAACCTGGATACAAAAAATTCCTCTCCTGTGGTCTCATACCTCACTTTTTCAAAGTATGGCGCCGTTCGTCTGGCACAGCGTCGATCTTTCTGATTTTGACTTAGTCATTTCTCATACGCTGCAACTTATGTGCAACATGGTACGCGTGGCTCCCGCGGCTTGCCATATTCAATATCTACAATCCCCCCCAAAAAATATCCTTGGCATAGACCCTCCGACCCCCTGGCAACGACTTACGCACTATGAACGCGTCATGAAACCCTCCTACAAGCGGACGCTTATGAAATCGCCCTATATCATAACCAACTCCCGCCACACAAAAGATGTACTTCGCAAGTTTTGCGGTGTCGCAGCGGCCATTTTATACCCCTCTATCGCAATCCCACAGCATCTCCCGCGCAGAAATGCTTCTCCTTCTTACTACCTTATCGTTTCGCGTTTGGACCGAACGAAAAATATAGAAACTGCAATCACCGCATGCAATCATTTGCGCGTTCGCTTAAAAATCGCCGGAAAGACCAATGAGCCCCGCTATGAACGATACCTTCGAAGTATCGCAGGTCCCACGATCGAATTCTTGGGATTCGTCGATGATCGCCGCATTACGTCACTCTATACCCATGCAATCGGGCTTATTTTTCCTTCCTATAATGAAGACTTTGGCATGGTTCCCCTTGAAGCGAATGCCCACGGGGTACCAGTTATCGCGTATTGGGGGGGTGGCACCAAAGAAACAGTAATCGAAGGAAAAACAGGGATATTCTTCCACCAGCCGTCGGTTTCGTCACTGGAGGAGGCAATCCAAAGGCTATCACGCATGCGATTTGACCCGCGTGTGCTGAGGAATCACGCAAAAAAATTCGACGACAACCAATTTGAACGAACGCTCACGCGATATATCAACAAAGCACTTGCAAAAAAATCTATTGTTCATTGACCGAAACGATTTCGGTGATACGCGGCTCGATATCTATCCGAGAGAGAAAAAGAGGCAGCCTTGCGTTCACTTTCATACGCAACGCATCCAGGTAATAGAGTTCATCATTCACTCTGAGTGCGGCAACTTTCGCCGTTATATACACATCGAACTTGCGCGGGTGGTTCCGCTGGTAAATATTGCCGTTTAGATCAAAAGTTGTACGTGTTGCGGGCACGACCTGTTTCTCCAATATCTGGGCGATGATATGTCCCTCTGAATCCGTTGCTTTGTCTCCCACCGTGATTGCTTGTGCTATATACCAATCAACACCGGTTGTTTCATCGAAGGGTTCGCGCCCGAATAAATCATCAGGCTTTAATTGAGCTTTGACCGTGACCCATACCGGTTTTGGAATATCCGAAGAAGGAGTGCTGATCACCAAACCGTTTATGGTCGTCGAGTTGATAGAAAATCGCACCCATTCGCCGACTTGAAGAAGCGTGCCTTGATATCGATATTGGTCGGTCTTAGTAGTATGAGATGCTCGTAATCGCAGAGTGACATAGACTGTTTTTTTGTCTACATACGGTGATTCTTGCCGGGGTTGATCAAACGCGATCACCTCTGTTACTTCCGCCGTCACACGGCCGAGCGCATCTTTGTCTTTCATGCCGGGGTGGACGACGTTGGCTCCAAACGCTCGCGGGGATCCGTTATCCAGCCAGATCAGATCTTTTTCAGCAAGTCTCACCGTTATTAATATATCTTTTGACTGAGGTGACAGGAGGACATAGGCGACGGCGACGGCGACAAAAAGGAGCAGAATACCACCGTATTCAAAAAAACCAAATCGCCGGATAAATTTTTGCATGGTCATACCCTGTTGTGTGCGTATATCATAGTCAACACTACAAAAAACTGCAAATCAGGAAGGAGTGGTTGCGCCATGCTGTTTATAAACACGGCTATATAGGTAATCACTAATGACAATCCAAGCAAACGCCCCCCCTGTCCTCTTTTTGATCTCACCCGCATGATCGTCAGCAGAAAAAGCCGTACAAAAACAATACTGTAGGCAACAGTACCCAATAATCCGACTTGGACCAGAAGTCGAATGAATCCGTTATGGACCGGCTCCGGAAAATACTGAAGAACCGATCGATTCGGTGAGTCTAGCTGAGGATCACCGGCAATGAACGACCGCTGGTATTGGTAGTAGACGTCCATCCCAAGTCCCACGCCGTTTACGAGATGCTGGGCGATCGTTTCCTTGTATTCACGCAGGAGCAGCATGCGGGTTTCCCAACTACCGTACGCATTGCCCGTAACCCACGAACTGGTAATGCGGGGTAACATAATCGCGCCTATGCCAATGATAATGGCGGCTATCATTCCACGCGTAAGCGCAGTGCGTATATGCACCATGGTGAGGCGATAGTGCCAGATTTTTTCTGCTATGAAGAAAAAAATCCCCACACCTACTCCTAACCCTACATATGCAGATCGGCTCATGGTCCATGCCAGCGCTCCCAGGCCAACAAAAAAACAGGCGGATAGTATCTTCCCCATGTTGCCATAGCGGTAAAAAAGAGTAGGCAGAAGCAACGTAAGGGGTACGAGGAGCGCGTGGGCCAGAACGTTGGCATGCTCGTACGTTCCTGCGTAGCGCAAGAGCCCGGTACCTGCTTCTGCCGATGAATCAATCGAAATATACCCCCGATACGCTTCAACAGCAAGCTCCAGAGGACCACCGCGCACTACCTGTCCCCCAACGACGAATGATTCAAACACCACTCCTGCCGACATGAATGTGATGGCTGTGAGTGGAGTTATTCCAGAAAAGGAAGCAAAGAAATAGTAGAGAATAAGCGGCCGGACAGTAAACAAACTGTGTAGGATTGATACTTCCGGATGCACCGATCCAAAAAGTGTTGCCAGTATCGTAGCCACGGGATAGAGAAACAGCAATAATTCTAACCACCGATCTCTTCGGTACACGAGCGTACCTCGCAGCGCAGAAAGGACGAGCACTATACCCATGCCTGCAATGACTATATCCGGCAGGCTGATGATAACGTCTGCAGAGATCCCATATGACCTGCCGAGTATATCAAGGTCTAGCGGAGACAAGAATTCGATCGGTATTTTTTTCCCGACCGCAATCGGCAGGAGCATAAGATATATACTACCCAGTGCGATACGGAGACTGCCAAAGAGCTTCCACAAAAAAAGAAAAAACAGGACACTGACGGCGACCAACGTTTTTGTGTCGGGCATCAACAGAAGTGCAACATAATACAACCCGGTAACACTGAACAATGTCCGTTGTGAAAGTTTCATTTTCGACGATTGTATCATACAATATGCAATAAACTGCGCTATGCAAAAATACTGCTTTATCATTCCCTTCCATAACCCGTACCAGTGGCATACGGATTATGCCAACCAGACGGCACGCATCCTAGCTCGACGCCACATCGTCGTTTGTTTTCTTTGGGGTGATGCGGTTTCTCTTCGCGAAATCATAGTGGACCGCAAACCATATCGAATGATTACGAAAGACGGAAATCACTGGCGATATCAACCCTTATATGTAGTTCCTGGAAAAAGGTTTGCGATAGTACAAGCCATCAATTTAATCCTTAATGCTATTATTGTACAATTTTTGTGTTCGATAATAATAAAACGTATTACTGCCAAAAGAGTCTTCTGGTTCTTCGGATTTTTTCATCCCGTCTTCGCGTGTTTTCCGTATGTTTTTTGGAATATGCCGATTTTGTATGATTGCGTTGATCGGGTCTGGCACCCCCTCCCCCGTATTGCTGCCACATTGCAAAATGAAGAACGCAAACTTCTCAAACGCGCATGGATCGTTACCGCAAATTCGCACACGCTCACCGCGTTGCTGCGGAAAACTCGGGCAGTTGTGCACACCGTACCCCTTGGATTTCGGATAGAAATGTTTCGCCATCCCAAACCTCTCAACGGTCTTCTGACCACCACAAAGCCCATGATCGGATTTATAGGCGCTATCGACTACCGCCTCGACTACCGCCTCATCTCCCGGGTCATCCGCGATAATCCGCAATGGCAATTTGCCCTCATCGGGCCGATCTTTGATAACGACATCTTCGATTACGAGGCCGCCTATGTGCGACGGATGACCGGTCGCCTTCTGTCTTTACCTAATGTCGTCCATACCGCTGTTTCTCCCCGGTATGTCCCCACTATTCTCAACCGGTGTGCAGCCACAATCATCCCTTACAACACACGGCTTCCATTCAATCGCTATGCATTTCCCATGAAATGCATGGAATACTTTTATGCCCAAAAGTATGTCATAACGACGCCCATTATGGAGCTATCACGGTATGCGCCGTTTGTTCGACAGGGAACTACCCCCAAAGAATGGACCCGTCACATCGCTCACACCCTTACCCACCCTCTGACGCCCTCCCAGCGACGTCAGGAACGCACAATTGCCCTCTCTCATACCTGGGAGAAAAAAATTGAGGCCATTCTCGACGTTATGAAAAAACGGGAGTACGAGGGATTTACGGGAAAAGAGTATCGATAAGAAGCGGGACAGGCTGAAATGTCATTCGGCCCAATGCGCGTCTGATGACGTTTGGACCGTGGTCAAACCAGAAATGCTTCGTATACACGTTGCCAAAAACATCCTTCACCGGCACATCTACCGTTTCTTGGAATACATAATCTCCCGTATCCTCATAAAGCCGTGCGATAAAATGGCTCGCAGTATGTTGTAAGAGCACATCAATATCAATACCAACTACGACGTTTTGGTAATACCCCGGCGGCAAATAAAATGTTTGACCCACCTGCCGCCAACCTTCCGGTTCCTGAAGATACAAAACGGCGAATCCTCCCTGTTTCAGATGAATGGAGCTCATCCGAACAGTGGTTGCCCACGGTTGATCAAAAACGACGATGCGGTCATAGGGCAACCAAATCAGAGCGATTGCAGTCATCGCTGCCAATAGCACTCCAATAAAAATAGCGTTTCCGATATGCCATACGGGAGCACTTGTACTATCGGGCATGAGGTCCATATAATGATATTGTATCCCATACGTTCCTATGACAACAATCGAGGCGCAACCACCCATCCTGACCGATACTCACGCACCCTACCGTATCGCAATAGCGATGATTCTTGGATTCATAACCGCTTTCGTGAGTTTCCGCGTTGTGATGGCCTTGCTTCCCGCTATGCGAAGCATCCCCTTACAACGGGAGTATGTCTTCTCTAAGGATGCACTGTATGGTGAAACCACATATTCACAAGAAACGTTTTTTGTGAAGATGGAAGAAAGCAGTCGTAGTCTCTCAGATGTATTTATAGGGCTTGACTCCGATGATCATGTATCGACCATCTCTCCTCTGATCGGCTCTGTCCACAATGTAACCGGACTTTGGATCAATCAAAATCCCATACGCACGCTTCCCGACGAGATAGGAAAACTTACCGGGCTTCGCACTATGTTCATTACCAACACACGACTCACTACTCTCCCCGACGCGATAGGCAATCTCACAAATCTTGAAGACCTTTCATTGCTTGGGAATAATCTCACGCGCCTCCCGTCGACCATCGGACAACTTCAAAATCTTGCGGTACTAAACCTTTCATATAATCGACTGGAGTCGCTTCCGCCTTCAATTGGCAATTTGAACAAATTAGGGATACTGGATCTCACGGGCAATCGTCTTGACACCTTTCCCGCATTCTTACCGCCCAACCTAAATATATTAATACTTGGCGACAATCCCATTCCCCGCAAAATCATAGAAGAGATGGAACCGAAACTCTCTCCCATGAGTATCTATTATTAGGTTGACTATTTCACCCAAACATCTGCCGTATGAGGCGTTTTGTTTGCTTCTCAAAAATAAGGGAACCATACAGATCATGGGTTCTTAATTTCTTCTTCGGTATATTGATGATTTTTTTTATGTACGTGGGTTTAGCGTTGGAAAGTACGACGATCACATCGGCAAGATATATAGCTTCCAGAGGATTATGCGTCGCAAATACCGTCGTTGCGCGAATTTGCTCAAATACCCTCAAAAAATCCGCACGCAGCGTTGTCGCGGTGAGTTCATCAAGATGGCTAAATGGTTCATCCAAAAGCAGAATCTCGGGGCTCACACTTAACGCCCGAGCCAGACTCACGCGCTGCCTTTCTCCACCGGAGAGCTCCTGTGGGTATCGGTTACTGTGACCCGACAGTCGTACGAGCTTAAGGAAACGGGCAATGTGACGGTCTTGATCTTTGCGCGCAATGACCGAATCTAGTACAAGCGCTACGTTTTCTTTTGACGTCATCCAGGATAAAAGTCGGGGTTCTTGAAAGACGTACCCGATAATCGGTGATCCGAGGCCACCACGAGCGGCGTTACTATATTTTACCATGCCATTATCCGGCTTCCTCAAACCGGCAAGAATGTGTAAAAGTGTCGTTTTACCGCACCCTGAAGGTCCGAACAAACATACGCAGCTCTTTTTTGGAATGGTAAGAGAAAAATCACGAAATAACTCCACTCCTGTTGCAAACGACACATCAATCCGCGAAAGGGTTATGTCTCTCATACTGTATTACTTTCTGCCTCGGGCGACCACCCATCGTTCAAAGGGTGCCACCAAGAGATATTCAACAGCAAGCATAATCAGAAGAAACGACAACAACCAAGCAAATACATGCCGCAAGGAAAAAAGGTTAAAATATTGAAGAATTCGGTACCCCACGCCATCACCCAGGCTAAATACCTCGGCGGTTACCACAAGCTTCCACCCGTTGGCAAGACCAGTGCGGATGGCTGCAAAAAGTGCCGGAGCAAGCTGAGGAAGAACGATAGATCGAAGGTACGTGACGTTTGAAAGACGAAATACGACAGCGAGTTCATAGAGATTTTTGTCAATGGCCTCATAAGCCGGATATAACATATAAAATAATAGCGGTCCCAGAAGCGCAACTTCCACCGTTATTGCCACAGGCCCGCGCGAACCCAAGACAACCACCGCAATAAACGTGGCGATCGTACCGGGGAATGAGTTGCCCAAAAGAATAAGCGGCCATAACCCTTTTTTGGCAACCCTACTGGCAGCGCTTAAAATCGCCGCGATGTTTGCAAGCACAAAGGCAACGATAAGTCCCTCAAGAGATCGCCCAAACGTGAGCGCCGCGTTTGCCCAAAAATCCGACGATGTGAGTGTTTCCACGGTATCAAAAAAAGTGGTTATTGGGGAGGGTAAAAGAAAACCAGGAATCTGCACGCTCACTCCATACCAAACAGCCAAAAAACCTATGATGCCGACACTTTCGGGGAGTACGCGCAAAATAAACATCCATATCTGTCGAAAAAAACGACCACGAAGTAATGCGCTATTCATGAGCCTATTTAAATCCTTCTTTTATGGTTGAGGCGATACGCTGGGATTGAAAAAGAGTTCTTCTTTGACAGGAACTTCTGTAAAAAATCCCGCTTCTTGAGCCATTTTGAGAAACTTGTACTGTGAATCTATTGCTTCTGACCATGTCTTGAAGGCGTAAAATATGGGAACGAGTTCTTTAACTTTGGCTATAACGTCGGGTGTGGATTTATCAAGAGCGTAGGCTTTTTGTATGTCAGGATCATCATACACTTCTGGATGATCTTTGATGTACGCATAGGCTCGATACAAGGTCTCACGGAACGCTATCGCAAGCTCACTATGGGTAGTCGCCCAATCACGTGTCGTCACCAAGGCTTCCATCATGAGCTCGCTCAAGTCTCCATCTTTGTATAGGATGTCAGTGAGATTTCCAATGACTTTAAACTTTGCTTCAACCACTGCTTTGGCTATCCCAACTTCACCACACCGGCCTATGGCACCATCTATTTCACCTCGTGATAATCGTGGAATAAGCTCCGGGAACGGCGAATTAGAAACAATAAACGCTTTATCCATATCCAAATTTTCCTTGAGTTTCATAGCAATTTTGGTCATGTTGTAGGATGGCCCCACAATCGCTGTGGCTCCCAAACGTTTACCCTTAAGCTCTTGCCAGGTTGTGAGTGTACTCCCCTCGGGAACGAAAAATGGACAATACACAATATTACCGTTTGCCAAAATGGTAATAGGCTTTTCTGGATTGACGGTCGTCAAAGCCGCCAAAGGTGTCATGCCAATGATGTCGACCGTCCCGCCGATGATTGTAGGTATAGCAACTTCCGGCGCGACAGCCCGAGTTTCCAATTGAAACCCTGCTTCTTTATCCCATCCGTATTTGCGAATAACACGAGCTGCTAGATCATTGGATGATGGTGGAGCCGCTCCCAATATAATAACTGGTAGACCATTGGTTGAAACAGGCTTTTTGCTAGCATTATTTTTTGCACTCATCCAGACCCACAACCCTGCCATCACGATAAGAAGAATAAAGATAAGTGGAAGAAAACGAGTCTTCATCGGCATAATTGGCTTATGATATATATGTTGTTTCTAAAAATCAAGAGTTAATTTCTTTTGAGTATAGTATGAACAAAAGAAATATATTTCTTTACCATGTTGCTTTGATTATTCCAGATAAAGAGGGACCATACGATCTTTGATAGAATCCTTTTGGGTAACCCTACCGGTTCACGCGTATCAGTTTTAGATATTCTATAATCATGAAACCGACTCCCCTTTTGCAGATCGAAACGGGGGAGCATCTTAGGGAGCATCGGATAGAGGTTGGGAGCAAAACCAAGTAGATTATCAAGATCATCGATTAATGCGACAAGTTCACCGCGAGTAGTCTTTAGTGATAACTCGGCATATATATCAACCACATCAATGCCATGAGGTTTCCTACAGATAACTTGATATTCCAGAACCTGTGTGTGGGATCGCAACACTCGCTCAATATCTTCGGGGAAAAGCATAGCTGCACGCAGTCTCAATTGTCCCGTTACTCTTCCTAAAATGCCATTGATAAGTCGCGGCGTTGTTTTCCCGCAGGAGCATCTCCCATACTCAATCTCTACCATATCGCCTGTCCTGTATCGGATAAGAGGATAATCTCGTCTCCAAAATGATGTCAAAACGAGCTCGCCTCGGCGTGTGGGTATATCAGCATCCAATGCAAATACCTCAGCGATAAACAAATCTTCCAAAAGATGATACCCATTTCCTTTTGGACAAATCACAGCAAGTGTTCCAGATTCCAACGATCCTATATGATCGATCACCTTGGCCCCCCATACACGTTCAAGCAACGCCTTGGTTGGAGGGTGTCCCCCTCCGACTTCTCCGATAGTAAAAATTTTTTTCAGTCCCAAACGCCGAAGATCAATATGATGATCTTTTGCCAATTCCATAAGTTCAAATAGAGCAGTAGGATAGGCTTGAAGCACATTTACGTTCATAGTTTGTATCCGAGTCAAAAAATCGAAGGATGTATGGGTTTCGACCGGTACCATGCGCGCACCCATGCGGTGAGTTATTTCGTAAAAAAGCGGATATGCGTGTGGAGCGCTCACATAAGAAACAATGTCACCTGACTTAAGACCCATTTCTTCATAGCCGGCTATCATGACCTCAACAAACCGATTGAATTCATCATGAGTCAGAGGTTGGAAGAACGGCCGCCCCGTCGATGTACCCGATGTACGTATCACAAAAGAATACTGGGAAAGCGGGCGACTAATATTTGTGCCAAAAGGAGGAGTGCGCTCCTGGTCGCCTATAAGTTCATACCTCGTGGTAAGAGGCAGAGAGAAAAAATCTTCCCATGTCTTGATTTGGGCAGCAGAAACGATTCCTTTCTTCGTGTATTTTTTTTTGTAGAACGTGTTCGTTTTTAGAACAAATTCAAGTAAACGTCTGAATCTCCGTAGATATGATTTGTGAAGGATATGCATGGTTTTGTAAGATACTATAGCATATCGTATGGTTTATACTTGTTTCCATGAAGCCAACACTTACACTGGTAGTCTGCTCAAACAGAGAAGGCGTCGTATACCCAAATATATGGAAAGAGGTTCTTCGTGACGCACGACTCGCCAAAATAGTCTTAGTTACCCAAGGATCTGCAAACAGCTATACCAATCATCAATCGAAGGTCGTGCACATCAAGCTCACCAACACAGGAAGAAGCAGGGCGATAAACAGGGGTCTTGATGAAGTGCACACAGAGCTAGTTGGTTTAACCGACGATGATTGTTATTTAGACAAAGATTGGGTTTCGAAGGCAGTGGTGACACTTTCTGATCCATTAATCGCTCTCGTGTACGGACAGACGCATGCCTACCACCCCGAAGAACACACAGGGCAAATCTGTCCCTGTACATTCACAAAAAAACCAAACAAGTTTACGGTGACATCACACATTAGCCGGCATTGGATTGATGTGGGGTATGACAATAATGCCGTGATAAAAAAACAGGTGTTTGACGCTATCGGCAGGTACAAATGGTGGCTGGGCCCCGGCTCTATTGGACACAATGCTGAGGATGCCGAGTTTATTCTTCGCGCCCTCATCGCCCGGCACACGATAGCATACAATCCGTCAATGATCGTATACCACAATAAATGGCTCACAATTGCCGAAGCCAAACATCAGGCGCACTCGTACTTGTGTGGCGGTATAGCAGCGTATGGCTTCTACGGACTCCTGGGAGTGTCAGAGTGTCGGGAAGTAATGCAATCATATATTGCAGAAACTTTTCAAGGTATTACCGATGAGATGAAGGCACTCATTCACGCACGGCGTTCCCCTCCCGGCTTCTTATATGACGTGTTTGCTGATCTGTATCATGTGTGTTGGGGACTGCTCATTGCATTTTTCTTTGCAAAAATTACTCCTATTCCTCCTGTGGAAAACGTGGTAAAAAATAACTAGTTATTTTTTTCTTCCTACGTGCAGAATGCGTTCGTGGTTAAATTTCATTTTCGTGTACTGCCCCACAAGTTTCGTCGTACCGTCCGCAATAATTCTCCCGTGGTCCATAATAAGAATCCGCGTGCAGTACTTCTTAAGATACCCCAGCCAATGTGAGGCAATCATGACCGTCATCCCGGAGGTAAACAGTTCGTGGACTTTAGCCTGCACCTTCTTTTGAAATTCTTTATCACCCGCGCCAATACCCTCGTCAAGAAGTAAGATATCGGGATTGGCATACAATGCTATAGCAAGCCCAAGACGCAGCTTCATGCCCTGCGAGTACGTATAAAACGGTACGTCAATAAAGCGTCCAAGCTCAGCAAACTCTATAATACGGAATAATTGCTGCCGGATTTCTTTCCTGGTCATACCCATAATAAGTCCATTTAAATAGATATTCTGCTCACCAGTAAGATCCGGATGAAACCCTGCTTCAGCGTCAATAATCGGCACCACAGTTCCTCCCAAGACAAGCCTCCCGCTGGTCGGAACGATTATGCCGGAGACGAGCTTGAGAAGCGTCGTTTTACCTGAACCGTTGGGTCCCAAAATACCTATTTTTTCCCCTTTATAGACCGTCAGACGAACGTTCTTGACGGCCGGGAATCGTTCATTGCCAACACGCATGAACTCATCAAACAGAAGCGGTTTTTCATGATGAATCGTGTAATATTTGGTAATACCTGCAAGCGTCAATATAACCTGCTTATTGTGTTTATTTCTTCTCATATCCAATCGGCAAAATGTTTACTTTTTCGGTTGAAGAAGATAATACCCATAATACCTATTCCCAAAATTTCGGCTACGTTTGCCATAAAAAGCCCCCAGCCGGGGCCCGGAGTCCCCACAAGCGCCCACTGATAGATTTCAACAACGCTTGTGAGGGGGTTGAAGTACCAAAGCCACTGCATGGGACTAGCAATAAAATACAAGGGGTACACAATGGGAGTGGCGTAAAACCATAACATTAGGATTGCCTGTACCAAAAAATTAATATCCCGATACCGAACATTGAGCGCCGTCGTCCAGCCCGAAAACCCGATCGTAAAGAGAATCAAAAGTGCGGTCGCAAAAACGACAACAACGATGCTCCATGGGTGAAGTGTTCCCGCGGGAAGAAGTGCAATAATGACTAAAACGAGTCCCAATAGGAAATGGGTGAGGTTAGAAAAAATAATCGATAGCGGGATAATGATCCGGGGAAATTTTGCCCGGGTGATGAGGTCGCGCTCACTGATCATGCTCGATGTTGCCTTCGCAACCGAAAGTGCAAAAAAATTCCATATCAGAAGGCCTATATAGAGAAAGTAGTTATACCGGGGAATCTGTTCTTTAACAAAAAAAGTAAAAATAAATCCGATTACCAACATCTGCAAAAGCGGTATAAACACGATCCACAAAAATCCCAAAATTGTATATTTATACCGGGTCCGCAATTCCTTTTCCGTGGTAACCCACAGAAGCTCAATAAAATGACGCGTTTGTTTCTTGATGTCAGTGACATACATAATAATTGAGTTATAATACCATTTGCTTTGTCCACATGTCACCTATGATTCATATTGGTATTATTGGTTTCGGCTACTGGGGACCGAATGTCGCACGCAACATACGCTCCCTTCCGAACGTTGACATTTCCTGGATCTGCGACCGTAACCCCCACGTACTCAAAGATATTCCAAGACAGTACCCTACAGCCAAAACCACAACCGATGTTCGTCAAGTTTTGGCGGACCCCAAGACGGACGCAGTCGTCATTGCGACGCCACTGGCTACGCATGTGTCACTGGCGCAGGCAGCTCTATCGGCTGGCAAGCATGTCCTCGTCGAAAAACCTCTCTCCCCCACTGTTGCCGAAGCGATAATCCTCGTAGCCCTGGCCAAAAGCAGGAAGCGAACCCTTATGGTGGACCATACGTATCTCTATACCCCGGAAGTCATAAAGATTCGTGACATTATCCAAAGCGGTCAGCTCGGAAAAGTTTTCTTCATCGATTCAGTACGAACTAATTTAGGCGTAATACGCAGCGACAGCAATGTCATTTTTGATCTCGCTACTCACGATTTTTCTATCATCGACTATATGTTCGCCAAAGCACCCAACGCCGTATCAGGAACCGGATTTGCACCTCAAAAAATGCAGCAGGAAACGGTCGCCTATATCACGGCGCGCTATCCGAACGGGCTCTTTTTCCATACCCACGTGAGCTGGTTGTCGCCGGTAAAAATCAGAACTATGATGTTTGTGGGCACCAAACGGATGCTTGTCTATAACGACATCGAGCCGTCTGAAAAAATTAAAATCTACGATAAAGGAATTTCCGCGCTCACTGATCCGCACGCGCAGTACCAACTGCGCATCGGTTACCGAACCGGCGGGATGACCGCGCCGCGTTTGCCTATGAGAGAAGGACTTTTGACTATGGCAGAGGACTTTGTAAAAGCAATAACAAAAGGGGAAAATCCAGTAAGCGACGGACCGATGGGAATTCGGGTGATCCGAGCCGTAGAAAGCGCTACTCAATCAATTCGTACGGATGGAAAAGAGGTGAGGCTATGAAATCCCCGTATCGCTTATCAGTCCGCACACGTACAAAAGCGGCCGGTGGTGTTGCAGTTTATTCCGCAGACGGACGCACAGCGGGATTGACTGGTAGTAATATCCTGATCCGATTTGTTATCAAGTAGCGTACTCAGACAGAAATCTTCACCATTGGCTCCTTTAAAGTAATAGGTACCGACCCCCAGATCACTGGGTAATTTCTTCATGAACAGGTTGTCACAGGTTGCTCCAGAGGCAAAATCTACGGTGCTACTGCACGGGCATGGTCCCGCCCCCGCGGCTCCACACCCTTTTATGTGTCCCACTCCGTCATCTGCCGGGTAGTTGTTGAAATCATTGTAATACAGACGGAGTGCCGCCTTAAGCTCCCGCATCTCACTTTTTTTCTTACTGTCCCGGGCCCGTTCACGGGCACTTAAGTAATTAGGAAGGGCAAGGGCGACCATCGAGGCAATGATGGCAATCACGACCAGAAGCTCGATCAATGTGAACGCGCTATGTGGTTTGAAATGGGTAGATTTTATACTCATGGCGTTATGTTCGCGCTGCTTAATCCGAAGTTACACGGAAACGATCCGGTACTGGCGGCACAGCTTGAGTCGGTTGAGATAATTGACGAATCCTGATCGTTTTCCAAATTCGCATAGATTTGAAACTGATTGACCGACGGCGCTCGGTAGTAGTAACGCCGCTTCGATGTCGGGTCGACGGGAAGCCGCTCCATATAGATGGTCCCGTTGGCGTCAGAAAAGGCAGTGCCTGGCTGACAGACCGTCGGAGCAATATCATCGCCGCACCCTTTTATTTTTCCGGCTCCATCATCGCCTGGATATTTTCCTTTATCGTTGTAGTACAGCTCCAGTGCCGTCGCAATATTCTTGAGACTAGATTTTCTGGTAGAGTCGCGCGATTTTTTTTGTGAAGATATAAATGAGCTTGTACCGACTGCCGCCAATATTGCAAGGATGACCATGACGATCATAAGCTCAATCAGGGTAAAACCCTGCCTGCCGGCAGGCAGGCGCGTTTTGTTCTTTTGCATGCTGTAAAAAAGTATGACAAGAATGAACAGGAAATGCAACCAGCGTCGGAATCGATTATGATAGATCCATGCCGATTATCACCCTCGCCGCAGCCGTTATCCTCATCATGTCAGGTATTGCCATCGCTTCCCGCAAGTCCCTGCCCCTTCGCCTCTCGCCCGGAACGATAGGATTTGCCGCACTTGCCGCCTCCTCGCTTATTAGTCTTCTAGCAGTTTCTCAAAATATGGGAGAGGCGCTTGTTGGGCCGCTAGGACCAATTACATTTATCGCGCTTGCCATTTTGGTTGCCGCAGGGGTCCCCGCGCGTCCCAAGATCAAAGCACGACTCTCCTGGGTTCTCTATACGGTAGCGGCCTTGGTAGGACTTATTGCCATCTACCAGGGATTGGGCGTGGGAAAACTTATGTTTCCCGGAGCCTCTTCCCTTGCGGATCCGTTATGGAATCTTACCGGGAACGCGACAACCACGCTTGCCCTCCTTGTCATTGGACTATCGCTCCTATTCACTGATATCCGCTCGTCTCTGAAAGAAAATTCGGTACCACTACTTCTCTTCGCTTTCCTGGTGACGGCGGGCGCCGCCATGACCGCATGGCACCTCACCCCCCGCGTGAGTACCATGCTGCCCATTTCTACCGGAGGGAGCGTGGTTCTTGAAACATTTAAATCTATGCGCGGAGTCCTAGTGGGGGTAGGCAGCGAAAATTTCGTGACCGCATATACAGCCGGCCGGCCGCAGTGGATGAGCGCGACCGCCTTGTGGAATACCAGGTTTACCACAAACGCTAACTTTTTCCTGCATGTTGCCACCGTCTACGGCCTCTTGGGGCTGGGAGCAGGGCTCGCTTTTGCCTACGCTATTTTACAGGGTATTACGAAAAAGGATACCTTCCTGGCACCAAAACTCCTTTCGCTTGCGGCCCTACTTCTTGTCCCGCCGACCGTCACCCTCCTTACCGTTATTGCAGCGGTATTTATTCTTTCGGGGAGAGAACAGGAAGAACATGCCCCTGCCCAATGGCGGTCATGGCGACGCATCCTGGGCGCTTTTGTTTGCTTTACGCTCGGCATTATTCTCTTTTTAGGAGTAGGATTCGTGTACTGGGGTCAGTTCATGTATATGCAAGCACTTTCCGCCGCCAAGCGGGATGAGGGCACTAAGGCGTACAATCTTCTCGTCGGGGCTCTGAAGGTTAATCCCTATGCCACCAAATATCACATGACCTACAGCCAGATAAGTATCGCTCTTGCAAGTAGCTTGGCCGGAGAACTTGAAACCCTCACGGCAACCGAAAGCGCGAAGGCCCAGGAGGATCAAAAACTAATAGAACGTCTCATAGATCAAGGAATTCGGGAAGCAAAAATCGCGGTTAACCTCAATACCAATAATGTTATAGCCTGGGAAAACTTGTCATCGGTCTACCAAAGCCTTATCCCGGTAGCGACCGGCGCAGACGCTTGGGCCGCGGCAAGTTACGAAAAAACCATCGAGCTTGACCCCAACAATCCCCTGCTACTCCTCAATCTGGGCGCCGTCTATATCCACCAAAAAAAGTATGATGAGGCGGTTCGGGTTTTTGAAAGGGCGGCGCGCATTCGCCCCGGGTACGCCAATGCACTCTATAATCTGGCTAATGCATATAGGCTCAAAGGCGACACGGTGAAAGCTGCAGAAACGCTTGAGAAAACGATCCTCCTGGTGCCGCCCGAAAGCTCTGATTACTACAAGGCAAAAAACGAACTGGATGCACTCAAAAATTTGCCGGCGAGTGATACGCCCGCCACAGCCGCACCCGCGCCCTCTGAGCTAACCATCCCGCAATGATTGAAGTTTGTAAAAGAGGGCTCCGGAGAGAATGACCATATAGAGAACGAGGCCCGTTCCAAGGGACTTGAGCGCAAACGCAAAGCCTTTTTCCCGATACACAAACGACAAGAACGTGCGAAGAAACCAGATGTGGATGGCCATAAGGAAAATTCCCGTCAAAAGAAACACCACGCGGATCAGCGGCACCGGGATCACAAAAAACGTAAGCATGCCAAGGACAATTGCGCCGAGGGCCCCCACCCCGGTTATGGCCGTTAAACTCTCCCGCACGGTGGTGGCGACGGGATCAAATTTCTTGCGCTCACTGTAGAGCTTCGTCCAGTAGTATGTCCGCCAAAAGTATTTTTTCGCAACGGGCCAAAAACCCTCAAACTCATGCCGAACCCGTACCTTTGGGGCGAATATAATGGCGTAGCGGCGGGCGATCCGGTACGTAAGCTCTATATCTTCAACAAGCGGCGCGGGGTACGTTTCGTCAAATCCGCCCAAACGCTGAAACACCGCCTTTTTAATTGATGCGATACGCGTCGAGAAAAGGAAGTAATACCCGCTTGCGTCCCGCTCATGGATCCAGTACGACCAATCCCGTAGCGCCTTGAAATTGGGAAAAAACGCACGAGTTTTTTGCTCTTTGACCCATACGCCTGTAAGGGCGACTACATCAGGATCGTCTTTATAAATCTTGGCAATTTGCGCAAGCGTGTCGGGAAATACTTCAACGTCACAGTCCAAAAATACGATAAACATACCGCGGGCGGCGTCGACTCCGCGATTCCTGGCAACCGCAGGCCCATGATTTTTGAGTAATCGAATAACATGGGGTTTGGTGAGTTGCCTGCCTGCCGGCAAGGCGGGATGTGTAAACGTGGTCGTCGATCCGTCATCGACAATAATCACTTCATAGGGCGGCGCGTGTTTACTTTTCCCGATCGACGCAAGGAGTCGCGCGAGCTTTTCCGGTGCATGATAATGCGGGATGACAATGGAGAGGTATGGTTTCATCGTGGCCCACAGTATAGCACGTTCATTTTCTCTTCCTCAATCGTTCGTCAAATCCCGGTACCGGAGCATAATTGGCGCGAATATATGATATATTTTCAGCAGAGAGTGTGGTAAAACGATCGGTTTCTCCACCATAGATATACTCGGCCGGGTGGTCTGATAGATATTGCCGAAGCGGCGACGCCCCCCCACGCACATACGGCAGAAATGTATCAAACGGTAAACAGCATATGGGATATCCGGCAGGCCAAAACAGCATTCGCCCTTCCAAATCGACCACACGGGCCGAGGGGGGTACGGTCTGAATAAGCGCTGAAATTTCCATCATTTGCTTTTCTGCGGTTAGTGAAAGTTTGAATCTATTAACCTCCTCGTTCACCGCAACCAATAGGTATCCGAAGCCCAGAAAGACGAGAGCCAGTAGTGCATACCACCTCGCCTTCGCCATCCGGTCAAAGAAAACCGATAACGCGTCTCCCGCAAAGTACGCAACAAAGACAGCAATCGGGATAAGGTACTGACCGTGCTTAAAAGGAAAAAATTTGGTGTATGCCAACATACTCACAAAAAATGTTCCCGCCATAAGCAGTTCTTTCAACCCTTCCTGTCTCTTCCTGCCAAATGCGGTCACTAGCCGGTATGTACCGGTGAGACCTGCCAGAATCCAGACACTGTGATTGACAATCATAGCCATCGTCACGTGCTTGCCGTCGCCGCCATACAGCCACCAATTCGGCCAAAAAAATAAGGTCGCCACCATATAGAAGTTTTTGAAGCTTCCATAGACGAGAAACGGTAAACGAACGAGTGCATACCAAGCCTGGGCGCCGTACCCCTGTACCCACAGTACCGAAAAAAACAATATCCATGGCCCACCCAGCCCCAAGAGAAACAATCTGAATTTTTGCCACTCTTTCATGGGCCAGACGGCCAGAACGGCTACTCCCACACCAACAAGCACAAATGGCATGGTTTTTACGAGTACAAACAAAGACACACTGTACAAAAGTCCCGAAATAAACCACCACAGTGATGCTTTTTTATCGCCCTGTATTGCCCTCATCTCTCCCAATAACCCACCAAAGGCTAAGAGAGTCGCCAGATTATCCGGCCGTACTTCCAAAAGTTTTTCATACGGGATGGGCAAAAAGGTTAAGAGAATCATCGGAAGCAGCGCCCACTTCCCACTACGCGTCTCGCCAAAAAGCAATCCGACCATGCCGACGATTCCCAAGAAGATACCAAAAGAGAACATCCGGGCCGCCGTAAAAACCTGTGTTGATACTCCGTATATCCAAAAAATAGGAGTAAACGCCCACATAAATCCGGGCGTAAAGTAGGAGAAAAAATCCACATACATGCGCTCCCCGCGGGCAACCTGCGCCGCCCAGTGAAGATAGGCAAACTCGTCGATGTCAAAAAATCTCGTCGAGGCGATTTGATAGCGCCAAAAGAGGAGATATACCAACAACCCCAAAAGAAAAATACCGATACCGGTTTCCCAGATGCGTTTATTGCCTCCTGCCATAGTCTTTATTGTAGCAAAGTGCCGCAAACAGAATAATGATGGGATATAAAGGAATACTTAATCGATATTCTGCGTGACTGAATGAAAAGGCAACCGTCTGGAAAACAATGATGGCAATCGCCGCCGTCCAGAGCCACACCATGGTCTTTCCTTTTTTGCGAAAAAACCCAAACACGATACCGAATGCCGCAGCGGCCAAGAGCATCGTATTACCCCAAAACGTCCATGGCTTATGTACCGCGTATCCGGGCTCACTATACGTAAAAATATTATCTTTCTGCCACACGTACCACATTTTGAAAAACCGCCACCGGATATACTCTATCGGATCGGCTTTTATAATCGCAATGGCCTTCCCAACATACTTATCAGCCATATCTTGCCGGTCAGACATCGTTCTCGTCGAATCATATTCCGACCAATACTCCCGGTACATCTCCTGCTGGCCCGCGGGATAGCTGGTACTAGTCATAAACGGTGGAAGAATTTTGAGCGTCGCACCGTTATAGAGCTCCATGGCGTAAAAGCTATCAACCTTAAATATGGAAACCTGCCCATATGCCTGCCAGTTTGTGTAAAGAGGATACAAAACCGTAAGGACTAACCCCAGAAAAATCGCGAGATACACCCGTGTATAAAATTTCCAGGAAATCCAAAACCATATGCTCCCTACCGCAGCGAGCGATCCGACAGTCATTGCATTTCTCGTTTGAATCGCCATGCCGGCACAAAGACCAAACAACAAGCCCCGCAGGAACGAAGGTTTTTTGATGACATACACACCGGTCAGCAACATACCGGCAACAAAAAACGTCGTCAGCACTTCCGAAAGAATGACGCCGGCATATGCCGCGGTAAAAGGATTGACCGCATAGAGGAGGTAACCGATCCACGCCGCCCGGCTCCGGCCAGCAAGGCGCAGGATGAAATACACCATGACGGCGGTGAGACTGTCCAACACCGCCTGCAGCGCAAATACCGCGGGGTGATTGCCAAACCCGACAATTTTGTAGAGAACTGCAATCATCAGTGGGTATGGATATGAGCGATACGTATGGGCCGCAAGCATGTATGGTGCAGCAAAAATTTTCCCTGCATACGCCTCGTACTCCGTCTGATCGTACACAAACGGCTGCGGCACGATATTGGTCAACCACAGGCGAAATACAACCGACAAAAGAAAAATAACCGCACCGGCAAGGAGTGTCCTATGGTTCTGCATAATTTAGGTTGCGGATAATTTTTTGTAGAGCGTCACTTCTCCTATGTGCATTCCGCGGTAGTACAGCGCCTGAGGGAGAAGTCCACACTGGATGAAGCCGAATTTTTTGTACAGCGCGAGGGCGGCGGTATTATTCTCAAAACAGTGAAGCATCAGGATCCGCAACCCCATCCGTTTTCCTTCGGCAATCAAACACTCCATAAGCGCGCTCCCAGTCCCCTCGCCCCGATACGGTTTGAGGACGGATATGCCTAGTTCGCCCACATGGGATTTGCGCAGTTCCCCGCGCCGGATTTCGGCTGAACCGACTATGGCGCCGGAGATAGTCACCACGACACGAAATTTCTTGCCCTTTTTCATAAGGTTCAACCCCTCGGATACGTACGTTGATTCTTCTCTCAGTGTCAGCTTTTTGCCGCTGAGCATGATAAACGTGTCTTCGGCAATCAGTGTATTGGCAAAGGTCAAAAGACCGCGCACATCACCTGCCGCCATCGGGCGGACGACAAACGTATGACCCTTACTGCTACGATACACAATAGGCTTCATCATTGCCTCATAATACCCTGACGCTTCTGCCGTGACAAGTATGCTACAATTCCGCCAAGATGAACTCATCACTCACCGTTGTTATCCCCGCTTACAATGATGAAGCGACGATCGAAACAGTGTTGCGAAAGACCGCAACAACTGCCATGAAACTGCATATCCCCTTTACTATCTTGGTGGCCAATGATGCAAGTCGTGATCAAACCGGGCAAAAACTTGAAAAGCTTCGGAAACTCATGCCAAATCTCCGGGTTATTACTCATAGATATAATCTTGGGTACGGCACAACAATACGGGAGTTATATGAAAACGCGCCAGGCTCCTGGGTATTTTCTCTCCCGGGAGATTATCAGATTGAGCCCAAAGAACTTACTGCGTTATGGCGCAAGCGGGATACGGCCGATATGCTTATCGGATGGAGAAATAAACGGAACGATTCATCTATCCGACTTCTCCAATCAAATATCTACAATAGTTTACTTCGCTTACTATTTCACCTCCCGCTTCATGACGCCAATTCGGTGCGTCTCATGCGCAGCAGGATCATCAAAAAAATACGGCTACGTTCTTCTTCTGCGTTTGTTGATGCGGAACTTGCCATAAAAGCAATACAAGCCGGCTTTCGTGTCATTGAAGCCCCTATCAGTCACCGTGCACGTGAGGGCGGCGGCGGAGGCGGAGGGAAAATGACTACTATATTCCCAACTATTGTAGATATGATAGTATTCTGGATGAAGCAACCGCAATTCTTCGCAATATGAACGGAGAACCGAAAAAAATTCTCTTCAACAAACACGGCTCATCCCGTGAGGGCTATCTCACCGCGAGCACCATTCGGGAGATCCCCTTTCCCATTCGGCGCGTTTTTTGGACATACTTTACCCCCCAAAGCGTCATCCGCGGCCGCCACGCACACAAAAAAACAACGATTGTTCTTATAGCCTTATCCGGAAAGATTATCGTCACCACGGAAACACCGAAGGGTCAGAAAAAAACCTTTGTTCTGGATAAACCCAATGAGGGGCTCATTATTCCCCCGCTCGTCTGGCATACCCAGCGCTACTCACATACGGCAACGCAGCTTGCCATTGCTTCCCACCCATATGACCCAAAAGAATACATTCGTCTGTACGAAACGTATACATCCTATTGTGCTTCCCTCAAGCGTAAAAAGTGACGACCCATACCACGGGTCGCGTATTATTTCCGGGAAGTCACCAGCATGGTATCCAGCGGCATCGGAATTTTAAGAGCAAGATTGAAGAGTCTTATAAACCGGAGCCACCACGGATTATTCACATAAAAGGTTACGCCCCGCAGAAGAAACCGTATGGGATACCATCGTGTTTCATCGCCAAAACACCGAATATCCGAGAACCCGGCTTTTGCCAAAAGCATCGTCATGGTTCGTTTGGAAAAGAAGTACAAATGTTCCTTATGCCGATAGGAGAACCAGTGTTTTCCCATCATGCGCTGCACATACCCTCCTTCTTTGGGTGTTGCCAGCATCAGTATGCCTCCTGGTTTGGTGATCCTATACACTTCGCGCAGAAACGCCATCGGGTCAAGAACGTGTTCTATG
Source organism: uncultured Gammaproteobacteria bacterium (assembly GCA_964515005.1). Lineage (GTDB taxonomy): Bacteria > Patescibacteriota > Microgenomatia > UBA10105 > UBA927 > XYB1-FULL-47-11. Next base: position 333,481 of record CAZEVT010000001.1, on the reverse strand, counting down.
AGGTGAAACGCGACCACTCCGTCAAATGAATTCGATGGAAATTTTGCATCAAAAAGGTCAACCGCGCGGGCCGGCAGCCCCTGTCGCTTTGCATGTGCGACGGCTTCCCGCGAAATATCGATGCCCAAAATGTTGAGACGGGCACGCTTGGCTTCTTCAAGAAAAAATCCGTACGACGAACCGATTTCCAATACTTTTCTTCCCGGGAGAAGTCGTTTCAAAAACACAATTTTTCTGCGGAAATACGGCAAAAGAAGCGGACGCTCACTCATATAATCAAAATACCCGCCTGAACTGACGGTTCGCTTTTCGTGGGACGAAAAATAATTCTCGTTATAGATTCGGTGAATCTCGCGTATGGTAGGCTGCGGATTTACCAACACGAGTCCATCATGAAGACACCGGACAATCCGCCGGTGGGGCTTATCCCGATATACCAAGAAGTTTTTCTTCCCGCATAAAGGACATGCTATCTCTTGATTCATTTTTGTACCCCATAAATAGTCACCTGCTCGTTTGCAAACAGCGGCTGCAAAAACGGGTACACGGTTTCCAAGGCGCGTATATTGCCAACTTCCCTCTCCTGCGGACCGAAAAATACATACGCAATACCGGCTCCGCGGATCCACCGTGCCGCGTCGGCAGCCTTCATGGTCCCGCCAAAAAATGATTCTACCAATACCTTTTTCTCTTCGTATTTCACCGTGTTTGCGTGACCAAAATACACCGTATTACCGGCGTAAACCGGAATATAATTACCCGTCGTTTGCATGGATAAAACCACGCTGTCGCGGGGCGTGACCCCCCGCAAGTACGTCATGCCAGCGATAAAATCGTTCAGCGGATACATCACGTAACTTCCGTAGGGCACAAGTGGCTTCGTCGCTATCAACTTATGATTCGTAAAATCGCGCTGCCACAGCCATGAGGAATACATAATGCCGACACCGACAATAATGACTAGCGCGGCAATTATTTTCGCTGCTATTTTTCCAAACTTTCCCAGGGTACTTACGTTCCACAGAAGATACGCCGTGAGGATCGCCAGTGGCACGTGCGGCAGCGTTTCTGAAAATCGGAGCGGGTGCTGCTGCGGAATAAAATGGAATCCTATAAATAAGGTAAAAAACGAGAAAATCCATGCAATCACACTGTTGAGCTTGGTTTCCTTTTTGAAGAGTGCGACAACCAGGCCCATGAGTCCCAGGGGCAGTACAGGGCCAACCGCAAGAATATATTCCCACAAGTTAAATGCAACCGGGTTGAGCATGTCAAATTCCACAAGCCGCTTCCAGGGATATACCGTGAACATATAAAGCATATACACCAACCCCGGTACGCTTATGAGACCGATGACGAGTCTGGGCCAAAAAATTTTATCAAGTATCCAAAGATACCCAGATGCCACCGCAACGACCACCAACCCGGGCGGGTATATGATGGAAAGCGCAAGCGCCAGCAGCCCCAAAAACACCCAATTTCCGGTTCTTGCAAGTGTTTGACGGCTCGCCATTGCCATAAGGAGGAACATCATGATTGCCTGTCCGATAAGAAGGTGGGGAAGAAACGTAATCCGCTGCAGTGAATCCATCACCGTAAACCATGGCATGTACCCTCCGAAACGCCACACGCCGGAAACCTGAACAAGTTTTGGCCAGGTAGAGGCCGTCACGGCAAGTAAAAATCCTAAAAACGCCCACCGTGCGGATGTCAATTTTCCAAGCGTTTCTTTCGCAAACTCTGCAATGAGTGCAAGGACGGCAAACGCAAAAACAAACCGTGCGACGTGGTAGATGTCACCCGGTCGGTCCCATGGGACGGTCAAAAAATTCCCCACCCATCCCATAGCAAGATAGACGATTTGAAAAAGGGAGCCCGGGTGCGGCTCGGACGTGTATTTCTCCTGAACCAAAAGATTGCCCTCTATCCCCTGGCGGATACGCGAAAGATAAAAATTGTAGTCGGTGTAATAGTTGTGGACGAGCTCGAAGGAACGGTCCTCGTGGAGGTCACTGGCCCGCAAGAGTTCATAAAACGTCGGTACGAACGAAAATAAAACGAAGAATACAATAGTTCCTCCCCATAGCCATCTCTGCATATAGACCTATTCTAAAGATTTACTGCATTTTGTGCTACTATGTCTTCAAATGAACAAGCGTGACTTCATGACATTTGTCGCGATACTTTGTATGCTTATTGTTGTGGCCGTCTACTACATTTCGGCCGCAGGACGGCCCGGCCGTATTGTTATCCCCGCCGGCAACACGTATCTGGGACCCAATGACCCGTCAAAGACCAAATGAAAAAGAATCAACTCCTGCTTTTTTTGATTTCGGGAAGTATTATTGCATTGCTTATCCGCCTTCTTCTTATTCCCAACACCGGTTTTGAAGCGGATATTTCGTTTTGGAAAAGCTGGGGACTGGCCGTCATGGATTTCGGCATAGTCAAAGGACTGCCGCTTACCAACTTCAACTACCCTACTCCCTTTGGCTACTTTTTAGCCCTCATGGCGAACGTATACTCGTTCTTTGCCGATCCCCATGATTTCAATCAGTTCTGGCAAAATAATAATCTCTTGTTTCTTTTTATTTCCAAGGCCCCGGCGATTATCGCCGACTTTGGTATCGCGGGTATCTTTCTTTACATCGGCAAAAACGCGAAGCGTCTCGGTTTTCCCGCGCTCCCCATTACCACCTATCAAATATTTGCCCTTCTCTACCTTCTTTCGCCGGTTTCAATCATCGACGGAGCCTGGTGGGGGCAACTCGACTCGCTTGGGGTTTTGCTGTTTTTACTCGCCTTACTCGCCCTCCTTCGGCGCATGCCGTTTTGGGCGGGCATCATCTATATGGTCGCCATGATGACGAAACTTCAGAACATGATCTACGGGCCGATATTTTTTCTCTTCCTCTGGCAGATAATGGGCTGGCGGGGCCTCGTTCGCGCCCTTGCCGGGGCCACCCTCGCATTTGCGGGAACCAATATAGAATTTATCCTTGCCCGTGACTTTGGCCGGGTCATTGAATCGTTGACCGGCAACTATGACTACTTTCCCTGGCTTTCGCTGAACGCATTCAATCCCTGGTGGGTGTACTCCGGGGCCGCCGGCATGAAGGGATCGGATAAAATACTGGTGTTGGGCCTGGTGAGCGCAAAATCCTTGGGACTTGTGGCGTTTTCAGGCGCGTACCTTTTTGCCATGCTCCGACAGTTTATAGACAAATCGCAGCCGCTCCGGGTATTTCTTGAAAGCTTTATCGTGGTCAACGGTGCGTTTTTCCTGTTTCAAACCGAATCCCATGACCGCTATGCGTTTCCGTTGGCCATTCTGATACTTCTCTGGGCATCATTCTGGATACATCGCAACACGATGAAGTTTTTGGTCACTGTGTACGCCCTTTTCACCCTCCTGTATTTCTACAACCTCCACACTGCACTGGTTTTCAACTACCCCCATAACGGGATTCCAATACTGAAAGCATTCACCTGGCCGTGGCTGACGATAAGCGTTTCTGCCCTCTTCACCGGAGTGTTTCTCTGGTTTCTTTTCTCCCTCGCCCGAACTACCCGAGTGTGGGTATATATCCTGCCAATAACGCTTATTGCCCTGGTAATCATTACCAAAAATATACCCATACTCACCCAAAAACCGGTGTTCATAACGAGCATCACGCCGTTTGAGTGGAAACAAGACTTTGGGAACCGAATGGTAAACATGCCTGTCAATGCCTCACTTGGATTCAATAGTTGGTCTAGTCTCTCGGTCCAGTACGCTTTTTATCGCCACGGAATAGGCACCCATGCCAACAGCTACCAGATATTTGATATCGGAAAATTATTCAAAGCATTTACCTTTGACTACGGCGTGGACACTGAAGCCGGAGCCCGCGGGACGGTTACGTTTGAAGTATGGGGGGACGACAAAAAACTCTTTGCATCAGAAAAAATCGGCAGGTATGATATGCCGCGGCACCAGGAGGTCGATGTAACCGGTGTCAAAACATTAAAACTCGTTGTCACCGATGCCGGCGACGGCATCACTGATGATCATGCCGACTGGCTGAATCCAAAGCTACACCCATGAAACGTTTTGAAACATATTTTGCTGTTGCAATAATCCTTTTTTCCGTGGGATTTAACCTCTGGCTCTATCGCCTGGAGCCGACCGCAAAAATCGATCCGAATGATAATACATTTCAGTTTGCTCTGGTTGAGCGTACAAACCAAATATGGGATTTTGCAGTGGAAAAGTGTTCAAAAAATATACTCACGTTTCCCATCTGTCATATCTCGTATCTTATTGACCACTGGGTCCCCAACTGGAACGAAGGGTACAACCTCCCCTACTACTACAGCCATATCCCGCAGATTGCCATCGTGGCATCGTATCGATTTTTCCATATGTTTCTCCAAAGTGTTTCGCTCTTTCAGTACTACCACGTCGCGATATACCTCCTCTTAAGTTTGTTCCCGTTTTCGGTATTCCTGGCTTTGCTGGTTTTGCGCCTACCCATCCTTACCGCGGGATTCGGCGCGCTTTTGGCGTCGCACCTCTCCACCGACGGGCTCTACGGCTTGGACCCGGCGTCATTCCTGTGGCGCGGATATGGCCTCTCCAGTCAGCTCTTTGCCATGGTCTTTCTGCCGCTTGCGGTGGCATGTGCGTACCGCTATTTCCAAACAAAACGGGGGTTACTACCTGCGGTACTTTTTCTTGTTTTGACCACCGCAGGACACCTCGGTGTGGGCATTATGGCATTCCTAAGCCTCATTCCTCTGGCGCTCGTCAAGCCCAAAAAAACGATTATTCCTCTTCTTACTCTTTCCGCAGCTGCAATCTTTTTCTTAAGCTACTGGATCGGGCCCGCCTTTTTCACCGATAACTTTCACAACTTTTCTTTCTGGGATCCGGTGTGGAAATTTAATTCCTACGGCGCCAAAGAAATCCTCGCACGCCTCGGAAACGGCGACCTATTTGATTTCGGAAGATTCCCGATTCTGACTATCCTGGTCTTGGTGGGCGTATTTTCGCTCTTTGCGGCCGAGGGAACGGGGCTCACAGGCCTTGCCTTGTTGTTTATTTTTTGGCTCCTTCTCTACTTCGGCCGGACGACATGGGGCGGCCTTATCAACCTCATCCCCGCCATGGCCGAGTTCCACCTTTCGCGTTTCATCGTTGGGGTACATATCGCCGGATTGTTTTTGGCGCCTATCGGATTAACGTGGATGGTAACAACTATTTCCCGCCGGCTCTTTCGACTCAAAAATTTGCAATTTGTGGTTTCTTGTATTCTAGGGCTCCTCTTTTTGATTCCCGTCTACCAGCAAACCATCCGCTACAACGAGCTCAATGACACGCTTGTCAAACGGGCAAATGATAATTTTACCAAGCAGTCTCCGGACGTGAGTGCGCTCGTTGACGCCCTCCAAAAACTCCAAAAGACCGCTCCCGGCCGGGTATTTTCGGGGCGCGGCGGGTCATGGGGACGGGATTTTCGAATCGCCGAAACCAACATCACCATGTATCTCGGGAACTTTGGCCTCCCGACGGTTCTCTGGCTGCCGGAAACCTGGTCGCCAAACGGCGATACGGAGCAGTACTTCCGGGAAAATAAACAGGAAGATTATGATCTTTACAATATTCGCTACGTCGCAACGCCCAAAACGCTTACGAAGGAAAATATCCAGCCGTTCTGGCGACTTGTTAGAGAAAATCCATCATGGAACTTGTATGAAGTACCCACGTCCGGCTATTTTACGTTCGGTGTACAGCCTGCAATTGTCTCATCCGACAAATACTCGCGAACGAATGTGGTGAGGCTCTGGATCCAATCTGACGACCCCAAAAACGGCCTGTACCCGGAGATCACCTTCGATACCAAGAATTTTCCCAAACATACCGGCCTTCCCAACTTCAAAATGCTTGATGAAGTCACGTTTCAAGTTCCTGACGGTTCGACGCATAATATATTCCGAGAGCCGCCAAAATATATTTCTCCTATCTCCCCTCCGCCAGCTGGCGGATCCCCCATATCAATATCTTCCCAAACCAACGACACGGACATGATTTTTACGGCTAACGTATCGATTCCGGAAAATTGTACAGAATGTGTAGTCATTCTCAAACAAACGTATCACCCCAACTGGCGCGTTACGGTAGACGGAAAACGGGTCAGGCCTATTATCACTTTCCCCTTCTTCATCGGTATTCCGGTGCCCGCAGGCCAGCATGCGATCGTGGCCTCCTACGAGCCGTCGCGGGCCAAAGTAGGACTCCTTATCGTCGAAATCATTACCATAATGGGAATAGGTTTGAAAATGGGGATTGACAAACAGAGAAGAAATGCGGCACACTGAATGAGTATGAAAAAGCGAAAAGCCCGACACGTATCGCATAGAACGCGAACCGCAAGACCAAGCCAGCAGTATCTCGTGATGGTCCGTAGCTGGATGCTGGTCGTTGCATTTGCCATCATGCTTGGCGTCGGGGCTATGGTCGGGCAGTTTATCAATACCCAAATGGACGCTTCTTCCCCCTCGGTTGCCGGAGACCAAATAGAGGCCCGCTAAACCCCCAAAAGACTATTTTTCTGATATAATTGGAAAGCTCTGGGGCCTGTAGCACAGTTGGTAATGCGCCGCATTCGCATTGCGGAGATCACCGGTTCGACTCCGGTCAGGTCCACATGTTGCACATGGGGAATCTCTTTAGTACAATATCCTCATGCGATATCCTCAAGCAGTTATCGATCGTGTCCGAAAACTTCGATCAAAAGGGAAAACGTATGGCGAAATTCAAAAAGCCCTCAATCTTCGAATCCCAAAGAGCTCCCTATCCTGGCAATGCAAGGATGTAGCGCTTCCAAGAGAATATAGAGAAAGAATAGATCGATTGAACTTAAAGGGGCTCGCCAAGGGTAGGGGTATTGCCGTCGAAATGAATAAAATCAAACGTGAGGAATTTGCGAACCTACTCTTAGGACGAAATGCTCCCATCGCAAAAAATGTGCATACGAAGGCAGCAGGTAAAATCGCCCTTGCGATGCTTTGTCTAGGTGAAGCATCAAAATATAACCCAAAGTCCAGGAAATCATTTTCTTTAGGGAATACTGACCCAAGAATTATTTTGCTTTTTCTTGGACTATTACGACAATGCTTTCCGTTTAATCTTGAAAAGGTTAGGGCGACAGTACAATGTCGGGCAGATCAGAATACTGAGGTATTAAAAAGTTATTGGCAAAAGACGACAGGTATACCTACACGTCTTTTTTATAAACCTCTCATAGATCCAAGGACGAAAGGCAAACCAACAAAAAGACCAGACTATCATGGTGTTTTACGTATTGACTATTTTGATACAAAGGTTCAATTAGAACTAGAGTCTCTTGCTGATTTGGTTTATAATGAGGTTCGTTTTCATGGGCCGGTGGCGCAACGGTAGCGCGCCTCGATGGCATCGAGGAGGTTGAGAGTTCAAATCTCTTCCGGTCCACTTATTTAAAAAACTGTGAGGGGTTGACCGGCGAGCCGTTGACGCGTGTCTCAAAGTGAAGGTGCGATCCGGTTGACCGGCCTGTTGAACCCATGCGTCCTATGATTTGTCCTCGCGAAACTCGGTCCCCCGGCTTCACATATATCTCCGATAAATGCGCATAGAGCGTCGAGAGTCCCCCTCCATGATCAACAAGGATATGCTGCCCATACCCGTACCGCAGATACTCGACTCCTACGACAACCCCGGAATCGGCAACCATAATACCCGGAAGCGAGGGATTGGCAATATCAAATGCATTGTGATACCAAACAGGATTTTGCGTGATGAGTCCAGTAACCGGCCAGAGGAGTCTTCCTGTACCAAGCGGGGTGACAGAGAATGCGGGCGGACGAATCGCAATCGCCGCGGCCTCGGGTTGGACACCGTCCGGAACGATAAGTGTTTGACCGGTGGCGAGGGCAAACGTATCGAGATCAGTAAAGTCATTAAACGGAAAGTTAACGATCTTTTGTGATTCTGTTTTATACTTTTTGGCGATGCTTTGCACGGTTTCCCCCTCACGAACTTTATGGACGATCCCAGTGACCGGCGGAATTTTTAACTCCTGACCTACACTCAAACTATCTCGTTTTAGATCATTTGACCACTTTATGGTATCAACTGAAACGCCGAACTTATCCGCAATTTTAGCAAGCGTATCGCCAGACTCGGCCGCATAGGTAATCACCTGATCACGGGGCTTTTGGGATATTTGGGTTTGTATGCCGTATTCAGTAAAGTCCAGGGACGTTGCAACGGCCGAAGCGGGCGTAAACTCCGCAAGTTCATTGGGGAGTCCCCCGGGGTAACTACTGGCAAGAATAGGCGCGCTCGTGACGCCGGCCAAAAGAAGCATACCTAAGGATAAATGCAAAAACGGCCGCTGGTAGGTGCCGCGCCTGGCCATGAGAATATCGACGACCACGTCTTTTTGCGCCTCGAAGACGCGGGCCCACCGCCCGACTTTGTGTTCGATATAGTTGATCCATCCCTGGCGCCACAGGCGCATATCGTCAAACAGATTTCTAAAATACATACGCATAGGGTGAGCCTTCACAAGGCGAAACCCCGCACCGTCGCCCTTGCGAGGCGAGGTCGTAGCCCTCGCGAGCCAGTAAGACTGGTGCTGGGGGTATGAAACAGGGTACCACCGGCATCCGAAATAATCAAATTTTTGTCTTTGAAACTACCCTATAATATTGACTTTCCCGCATATTTATGCTACTATTTAGTGCGTTTGTAATCTCAAATTTGGAGCGTCAGAATAAGCTCTGATAGCCTCATTTTTGAAACTTACAGGCTCTTTTACAAGGATAGGTATAATGTTCATTTTTAATTGGACGCACAACAAAACCATTTAGCCACAGGCTAGATTGTTCAGAGTGCGCCCAACGTACTCGTATCTCACCCCAATTTTTTCTTAAGGAGAAAAATGAACAAGCAATACCGCACGACCCTTTTGTCCCTGCTGGTGATCAGCATGTTTTTGATCACTGCTTGCACACCTAGTGCAAGCACTACAGGCTCCACAATTGACGAATTCGTTGAGAAGACGTTTTGTGTCCCCAATCCATGGGGTGATATGAGCGAAACGTCCATGACCATCACGGCTTTCCACGCTTATGAATATGATGGTTTTTCAACAACATCAACCGAATGGGTCAAAGTGGAAAAAGTTGAGGCGTCAGAAACCGCAACAGACATAATGTGGAGAGATGATCCCGATATGCGGAGCGATGATCCCAATACCGCACCATACATTGCAACACTCAATATGGCAGACGGGCACGTTGGACTCGACTGCGGTGATGTTTCGCTCACGCTCGATGCCACAGAGGGCGACACTTTCCAGGTGACGGTTATCCCTTGGGAAGGATCAATCAAGGAAATTTCTCGCTGGTCTTTTGCCGCTGATGGCCGTTGGTATGCGGTGGACCCTCAAACGTATGTAGAAGGAAAAACAGAATGTGAAGACAACACCTACTACGTTTCGGAAGACGATGAAGGGCACTTCATTGCAAGTTCCAAGGCTGAAGATTTCCTTTCGTCTGACCTGGCAAACATGGCAACCGGGCCACTCGGATTGATCATCTTCTGTGATGACCCTCATTCTGGACGAACGGTCTGGAGCCAAAATAACTCACTCGTGGCAGTGAGCAATGGGGGCGATTGGTTTCCTTGGGTCGTTCAGGAACGTTGGTATCTTCATGATGATGGAGCATCTCGCGTTTACTACAACGTTCCATAACACAATTACCTATCCTATAATTGAATATATATTCAAGCGCCATCTGGCAGTTAACCTTCGGGTTACTGATTAGATGGCGTTTTGTGTTATAGAACAAACAGTTTCGTAGCTCCCACGTTCGAAACATCCAAGCTACCGCCTCTGCCCTCCTCCGGACTTAAGAATAGTCTTTGTGGCAGATTTTGCCTTATCCAGTTTCTTTTGCTGAATGGGGGTAGGGGCCGTCCCAATGGCTTTTTTGATAGTTTTGACGACAGGATGGCTAGTTTCTCGCTCACAGCTATTCGTATATGGCCACCAGAGATAACCGATAGGACACTGTTTATTTTTTGCTGTGATGCGGTCCCTATTTGCTATACAACCACCCCTGCATTGAATATATTCCTCCTTGTCGCTTGTTGTTTGATGGGAAAGATCTGGTATCCAAATAGTTGCACAGGATTTTTCACATTGAAGAATATCGGAACCAGTCTCTTTTGCAAAGCTAAACAGGCGCGTGGGGTTTGTGGCGGCTATAAAAAGGATAACGATTCCGGCGAGGGCAAAGATGAGGGCCAACAAGTGCTGACGGGTTAAAAATTTCTTCAGAGAAGTTTTAGATGATCTACTCCGTATGGGCATAACTTTATGCTATACGCTTATACTGGTTTGTCAAGGATACGATCTTAGGAGCCCTGGGAAAGACTCTCGAGGAATTCGTCGTTGTTCTTGGTTTTGCCAAGCTTCTCAATAAGCATGAGCGTGCGTTCCTCATCACCAAGAAGCGACAGCATGTGCCGCAGGGTCACCACTTTTTTCATCGCGTCTTCGCCAAGTAGAAGCTCATCATGTCTGGTCCCGCTTTTGCCGATGTCAATCGCCGGGAATACTCTTCGCTCCTGCAGGGACCTCGAAAGGTGAAGCTCCATGTTACCCGTGCCCTTAAACTCTTCGTAAATAAGATCATCCATGCGGCTGCCGGTTTCCACAAGTGCCGTTCCTATAACCGTCAGCGATCCGGTAATTTTTCCTTCCGCGCCTTCTACACAGCGGGCCGCCCCCAAGAATCGTTTTGCAGGGTAAAGTGCCGCCGGATCAAATCCTCCGGACAAAGTCCTGCCTGAAGGGTTCACGACCAGATTGTACGCCCTAGCTAGCCGGGTAATGGAATCCAGAAGAACAACGACATCTTTTCCCATTTCAACGAGTCTCTTGGCCCGATCAAGCGTCACTTCCGCAATGCGTGTCTGGTCCGCGGGCGACTCGTCAAAGTTACTGGCAAGTACTTCGCCTTTTATGCTGCGGGTCAGGTCGGTGACCTCTTCCGGTCGCTCACCGATTAAGGCGGCCATCAGATGAACATCAGGATAGTTTTCCGTAATGCCCGCCGCTAGCTCCTTAAGGATTGTCGTTTTTCCGGCTTTGGGAGGCGAAACGATAAGGCCGCGCTGGCCAAATCCGATGGGGGCAACGAGGTCTATAATCCGGGTTGATAACGGCTGCTGTCCGGTTTCCAACCGGAGAAGCTTGTTGGGATACAGAGGGGTCAGATCCTCAAACTTCGGACGGGATTCCATTTCCTCAACGATTTTTTCATTAACTTTTTCTACCTTAAGAAGTCCGTAGTACCTTTCATTGTCTTTGGGCGGGCGGGCCTGGCCTTCGACCATGTCGCCATTGCGAAGCAAAAACCTGCGGATCTGCGACTGGGAGATATAGACATCGCGCTCCGATGGCGTAAACTTGGGCCGCAAAAATCCGTGACCTTCCGGCATGGTATCCAAAATACCGCGCACGGTCTCGGTTGGCACGTCGACGTCCTGGGTGAAGACTTCGCTGTTTTGAGGTCTCGGGGTCCACTCTCTTTTATACCCGCCTCCGAATCCTCCGGGTCTGCCACCAGTACGCCCCTGATATCCATTGGCTGCTTCGCCAGAACTATAGCGAGGCGAACCGCCTTGATGCTGGTATCCTCCGCTGTACCCGCCGCGTCCCCGGTCAAATCCCCCCCTTGGACGGTCTTGCCTGGGACGCGGGGTATAGGGAACTGGTGCCGCCTCCGATGCTTTTTCTTCTGCTTTGGGAGCTTCTGTAGCTTCCTCAGTCTTTTTTGGTCCGCCTACCAGATCATCAATGGAAAGCGATGCCGACGCCACGGGTTCCGCAGCCTGTTCCGGCTCGGAAGATTTAGTTGATTTCGATTTAGGTGATTTTGTGGAAGCGCGGAATGCCATACCAGTGAGATGCCTGAAAATTTAACTCATGTGTGCAATGCGTTGGGTCATCAAATATTTCTTAGGGATAGATCAAGAATGTCGTCAATACGAGGAATCTGTGTTTCTAATGGTGTATTAAACCACGTTTATGAGCCCTTGTCAATGGACCTGATAAATGACCGTCGTCCCATGGGCAAACACCTGCTCCCCGAGCTGACTAAACTTCCCTTCCTGAAGACCTGTAAACTTCTCTCGCTCAAGGCTACCCACAATGACATACTTGACCATGTACTTTGTAAGGATATCCTTTGTTTCCTCAATATCCTCTGACTCATATATGCGTCGCACTTCTTCTTTTCTCGGGGATACCACATCGTATGACCCTCTCCAGAGCCATTCATGTACCGACCATCCGACAACGGTAGGAAGTCCCGTAAACGTACTAAAACGATCGTAATCGGTATAACTGTCTCCATCAGCCTCAACGATGACCGGATTTGTACAGGTGGCGTCTTGTGTGTTGCACTTCACATTTTGATTGAGCCATGTAATCCCCGCCCAATCATCCGGATATTGACGTTGAAACCAGCCCATGCCGAATATCCCCTCATAATGGCGCAAACTATTAAAGTAGGACCGCACGGAAAATACGGGATATATGGAAACCAAGAAGAGTTGCGGGATAAGAAAGACAAAAAACAGTACCTTTTTGCCTTTCCCGCTTGCAAACCTCACGATCGTGTACCCGGAGACGATTGATAGCATAATAAAGGCCTGATAGCCGAGCTTAAACATCGTGTTACTTCGGAAATGCATGGGATATATGTCCTTAAAGTAGAAAAACTCGGGAAAGATAAGAAGAGCAAGGGAAAGGAAAAAGAGTATAGCAAGCAAAAGTTCGTGGGCCATTCTGTTTTTGTTCTTCACCATGCCAACGACAAGCCACGTTCCACAGTAGACAAAAAATCCCCACAAGAGCCACCACATCCACAGGGGCGAGCGCTGGCATTTGTCTACTCCCTCAAAAATAAGCGGGCCGATCTGGATATCGGCAAGAAATGCCGGAGGACAATTGAGGGCGACACCGTTGACGAACGATTTGAAATGGACAAGAAACGGCAGGCTGGTCACTGCAGCAGCGCCAATGGCCATCCCGATATGTTTCCAATTTTTCCAAAAAATTATCATAAATAATCCCAAATAAATGGGACCATCCAAAGCATTCGTCATCAAAAGCACGCCGCACAAAAACCCGTAAAATATTGGTGATGTTTTTTTATGAATGAGAAGCGCAAGGGCAAGCAAAACAAAGGGGATAGAAAGTACATGTCCGTGGACATCGGAAACGACGAATGAGTAGCTCGGGAACTCATGGATGGTGTACGGGATAAAACGAGTGGCATTGGCATACCAGTAGGTGTTCATGCCTTCGGCAAAGCGCGCCCACAGGGTCCCATCCCACATCCCCTTCACGCCCCCAATATCCGACATTTTCCAAACGAGCTGCCAAAATGGTACGACATTGTCACCGGTATATCCGCGGGTAAACGCATAAATCGTCTGCATGTTGCCGGCCATGGTCGCCAAAAAAGCCGTCAGCATACCGCCCGCTATTTTCCCCATCACCCCGATTCGGGCTACCCCTTGAAGTAACTGCACACCGATGGAAAAACTCATGGTCAGGGTAAAGGCAAAAATACTTGCCAACATGAGATTAAATGTGTAGGTCAGGTCTATGCCCGACAGCCTCGTGAGGACCGCCATCACGGTGTGGCCGAAGTAGTAATAATTGATGGATAGCCCGGTATACCACATGTCAGGCGCGGGAAAGTATGCGCTGTTGAGAATCGATTTAGTGAACCCAAAATCCATGAATTTCTCAAGCCCGTGGATGCTGGGCTCATGTCCCTTGATCCAACTCCAAAAAAGGAGGGCGGCAAAAAAAAACAATTCTTCGGCGCCAAGCATGAGGGCTCTTTGCCATGTATGAGTTTCCTTTTTCCGAACGTATAGGGGCAACCCGGCGAGAAACAATACTCCCATAACGGCCCAGATCGTTTGTGTCGTAAACGGAGCCACGTGGAGGATTCCCAGGATGTAGACGCCATACGTCACCATCGCCATTCCGACTGCCTTAGTGAAGAAAAACCCCCGATCGAACCAATCGCCAAAAAGGCGTTTGGTGAAGGGATATGCCACCGCCCCCACTAAAAAAAGCGTCCCCCACCATTGAAATACGAGTTGCAGATCCGACATCGGCATATGGAGAAGATTGTACATGATACAATCTCCTCATGAAAGTTGCAGTTATCGGCGGCGGGTTCACGGGCCTTGCGGCGGCATACATGCTTACCAAACGCGGTCACAACGTCACGCTTTTTGAGGCAGCACCGGTCTTGGGGGGCCTCGCGTATGGATTCAAAGGAAAAAATTGGGATTGGCATCTGGAGTACGCCTACCACCACTGGTTTACCAACGATTCGGCGATATTGAATCTCATAAAAAAATTGGGTCTCGGAGACAAAATAATTATCAAGCGCCCGATTACTGCGTCATTGTACCGGGGAAAGCCGTATCCCTTGGATTCGCCCATGAATCTTCTGGCGTTCCCGGGCCTGTCGTTTACTGACAAGTTCAGGACAGCCACACTCCTTGTATTTCTAAAAATTAATCCTTTTTGGAAACCTCTGGAACAGTTCACCGCAGAAAAGCTATTGATTTCGGCAGGAGGGAAAAGGGCCTACCAGGTTCTGTGGGAGCCACTCTTGGTTGGCAAATTCGGTGCCTTTGCCTCGCGCGTCAACGCCGCGTGGTTCTGGGCCAGGATCAAAAAAAGAACTCCGAGTCTCGCCTACATGGAAGGCGGCTTTCATGCGCTCGTCGTTGCGCTTGAAAAAGCAATCAAAAAACAGGGCGGGATTATCAAAACTAATACAAAGCTCGATGGTCTGCCGAACGGATTCGATCGGATTCTGCTTACCGTCCCCAGTCCAATTGCAAAAAAACTTATTCCAACACTTCATGTGCCCATAGTCCCCCACTTGCACGCCCAAACACTGATTCTTGAAACCAAAGAACCGATTCTCAAAGACATCTACTGGCTCAACATCACCGACCGGTCGTTCCCTTTTCTTGCCGCAGTTGCCCACACTAACTTCATGGACACATCGCATTACGCTGGCTACCACCTCACCTATTTTGGCAACTACCTACCGCAGGGTCACAAATATCTTTCAATGACAAAAGAACAATTGCTTAAAGAATTTCTTCCTTTTATTAGGCGTTTAAGCCATAATTCAAAATTCAAAATTCATAATTCATTCATGTTTGTCGGCCCGTTCGCCCAGCCGGTTCATGAGCTTCGATATTCAGAAAAAATCCCGTCAATAAAGACGCCGGTTAAAGACGTATATCTTGCGAATATGGATTCTATCATCCCCTGGGACCGCGGGACCAACTACGCAGTGGAGCTCGGGATGAGGGCAGCCATGGAAATACTTATGCCATGAAGAAAATACTCATTCTCATCGTCTTGTTTGGCGCCATTCTTCGCTTTAGCGCAGTCAATTGGGATTCCTTCGGCGCGTTTCACCCGGATGAGCGTAATATCTCCTGGGCGGTGACCCGGATTCAATTTTTTAATGACATGAATCCTAAGTTTTTTGCCTACGGGGGACTTCCTATTTATCTCTACCGGGCTCTTGCCGAATCGGTCGCGTACTTCTCTAAGGATCTGACTTGGGTTCATGATTGGGGCCATATCGCGGTCGTCGGTCGCTTCGTGTCCGCCACCCTTTCAACCATAAGCATTGGACTCATCTACCTCGTCGGAGCGGCATATTTTTCAGGGCATGTTGGCTTGCTTTCGGCGGGGCTCCTTGCTTTTTCCCCCTGGGCCATACGCGAAGCACATTTTTCAACGACTGAAACCATGCTGGTATTTTTTCTCTTACTTCTCGCCTACTTTTCTCACTCGTTTCTTCGGAAGCCATCGACAAAAACAGTCTGTGGGCTTGCATTCATCTGGGGACTCGCGATTGCCGCCAAAACAATAAGTCTTTTGTTTGGCGTTATTCCGGTAACGGCCATTTTACTTGCCCACGCACTACGTTTTCGCAAAAAACTTGCGTATGCTTGTGTGCTTTCCGCCCTTGCCGCAGCCATCTTTTTCCTTTTCTCCCCATATACCATCCTTGATCTCAAACATTTTCAAGAATCCATGACCTACGAGACCGGTGTCGCCCTTGGCAGGCACTCCGTTCCCTATACGCTGCAATTTGTCGGTACGGTGCCATACCTCTATCAGATGACGACCATGCTCTGGCAAGCCGGTCCACAGGTCTTCGTAGGACTCGTAGGGCTTATCGCCCTTGCCGTTGCCGGGATCAGGAAAAAACACAAGGAAATCATTGTGTTTCTCATATTTCCTCTTCTGTATTTCGCCTGGGTCGGCACGTGGTTTGCAAAATTTTCCCGCTACAACGTACCGTTTCTGCCGTTTGTCACCCTCGCTGCCGCCTGGTTTTGTTTTGCGGTTTTAAAACATTTCCGTACTGCGGGCCTTATCCTTACGATACTTCTGGTTGCGACCACGTCCCTTTGGGGTCTATCTAACTGGACAATCTACATGCGACCCCAAACTAAAATAGAAGCTTCAACATGGAGCTATGCGCATATTCCGGAAAACGCGATCATCTATACCGAACACTGGAATGATGGGCTACCGCTGGATTTGGCCGAGATGCCCAGCCGTGTCTATTACCCCAACCGTGAACTTCTGACGGTCTACGAACCGGACAACGAAGAAAAAAAACTCTATTACGCGGACAAACTCGCAACAGGCGATTATATTATCCTGTCAACCCGAAGAATTTGGGCGACGATGCCGCGCCTGAAAGAACAATATCCATTGACGAGTCTGTTCTATGAAAAATTGTTGAACGAAGAGCTAGGATACCATGAAGTGACGACGTTCACCTCGTATCCGAAACTTTTTGGTGTGGAAGTGAATGATGATACGGCCGAGGAGTCTCTCCAAGTATTTGACCACCCGACGGTACGCATATTCCAAAACACCGAGCGCTTCACCAAAAACGCGCTTCATTCTATCCTCTAAGGGAGATTGATCGCCTGCCCAACGGTCAATCCCCCATCAGAACACAGAATTCTACGCGATTTTTTAAAAAACTTTTCTTGCTCAAAAAATGTCGTTTAGCTCGAATCGTCGCGATTGTATATCGGAATTTTTTAGAAGTCAACAGGAGATCGTTTGCTGTTGGAAGTTTGGACGCATTTATTCTTTCGGAGAAACTTGTGGACGCTGAAATTTTTCGTGTAACTGGTGATCAAAAAACTTTGAATAACAAAAGGCAGTGTTAAATGATTCTACAATCTTCAGTGCCCCTTCCGGCCCGACTGCAGGTAAAATTGTAGCGATAAGAAATGCTTCTCCTGTTGCTGCCGAGAAACCTCTTTCCTGTGCGTCTATCTGATTGATAACTTCAGCTGATCTGTTCATAGGTGTACTTGTTTTAAGGCTAATAATTAATATAAAACAATCCCGACTCAACGAGCTAAATCAAAAAAGTAGCTTCAAAAATTTATTTGACAACAAAACAAACCACTGATAACGTGATCACTTAGGTATTATCTTTTTGCCCAAAAAATAATACCAACACTAAAAGGCATTACTACTCGTAGCCTAACCATGTCTAGCGGTAGTGATGCTTTTTTTTGGTTTACAGCGTAAACACCGGTATCGAAAGTCCCTTATCTTTGAGCTTTTGAAACTGCTCCTTCACTTCTTCTTCAAACTTTTCTCGGTCGCGGGCCACTGGGCTTTTCCGATCTGATTTTACCGCCAAACCCAATCGTGCGAAAAGCATTTTTATATTCATACACTCATTCAAACACTCGTCTTATTCTCTGTCAAGACCCATAGGATTTTTACTAGTGTAATTTTGCGAGTCTTATAGTTTTTTTATTTATGTTAAGACTGTTACAACAATGAAAAAGAAATCTATATATATTAGGTGGATAACTTGGGGAAAGGAAATTATTTAATTCTAGCAAAAAACAGCTGGCCTGCGGGGGTTTGATGGACCTTGGTGACAATCACGAGTATATCCTGCCCTACGCGGCCGCGCGCGTCATCTACGACCACCATGGTGCCGTCAGGCAGATACCCTACTCCCTGGGCGCGCTCTTTTCCATCGTGTGTGATGCGCACCGTAAATTCTTCGCCCGGCATGAGGCTCACTTTCAAAGCCTGTGCGATATCATTGACATTCAGTATTTTGACGCCCTGGACACGGGCCACATGAGCCAGATTAAAGTCCACGGTTAGAAGCCGGGGCTTCTCCCTACTCCACCTTCTGGCAAGCTCAACGAGCTTGTGATCCACTTCGGAAACCCCCTGGGGATCTGCGGAAACAAACTTGAGGGTAATAAGCGCGTTGACCCTCTGTCCTTTAAGCTTGTTGACAATATCCAGCCCCCGCCTTCCCTTGGCACGGCGGAGGCTATCATCGGAATCGGCAATGTGCTGGAGCTCTCCGAGGACAAATCTGGGGATAATAAGGGTTCCGGTGAGGAATCCGCTGTTGACAATGGGGAGTATCCGGCCGTCAATAAGGACGCTGGTGTCAACGAGGATCGGGTACGCTCCGAGCTCTTCCACCTTCATGTCCTCATGTTTGGGTTCATCCCGCCAAAAGGGCCGCGTGGTAAACCTACCTATACTGGTCAAATTCTTGACGATTTCCGCAGCAAGCGCCCGGGTAAAGGCCGGTTTAACGAGCTGTTCAGGAGGAATTGCGTTCGTCCCGTTCTTTTTCTTTTTCATTGCAGGAAAAATTGTATCATACTTATCTCTCTATAAAACTTATCTCGCTATAAATTTCATGCGCTTCGCGTAAGAAAGCTGAAAGAGAAACTCCCGTATCCCTAAAAACCGAACGTATCGAACCATCCAAGGCAAATCTTTGAGAAAAATGGCGCTCATACCGGTTTTTTGTCCCTTCCACCATTGTCCGACCCCCGCAAGCAGCACTCTTCCCACCTTGTATTTTCTAAAAAGTATCCTGTTTATTGCTGATTCAAGCAAGTATCCTTTTGCTTCAAATATATCCATATGACCCGCAAGTATCTGTTTTTTAATAATTCGTTCTCCGGCAAGTGTCGTAGCCATGCCGATGAACCGTGCAATGTTCCACTCCTTTTCTCTTTCTCCGATGACCATATCGTAGCCTCCCTCAAAAAAGGCTTCGATCATGTGATTGATATTTTTTGCGGTAAGATTCCGCAAATCGCTATCCACAAACATGACAACCGCAGCGCGGGCCTGTGATACGCCAATTTTTATGGCCGATGCTTTTCCTCTATTCTCTTTTAACGAAATGAGCGTGATGCCCTTGAGAGACTGTAAAATACTTCTGCTTTCGCGTTCAGAACTATCGTCAACAACGATAATCTCCTTGATATACGGGGATTTTTTAATGCTCTCAATCACCGGAATGACTCGTTCTCCTTCATTGAAGGTGGGAACGATCACGGAAACTTTTGGGTACCCTGATTTTTTTGTGCCATCCATATATTTATTGTAGCAGGTACTCACTTATCCGAGGAGTTTGGCAGCCTGTAGGAGATTATGGACCGTTCTTGGAGAAACAATGGCAGTAAATCCGAGTCTATGTGCTTCTTTGGTCCTCCGCTCATCGGAGCCAATGGAGCGAACTTCTCCTAAGAGCCCGAGTTCCCCAAATACGGCGGTTTTGGGGTCAACTGCCTTGTTTTTGAACGAAGATACTAGCGCAAGGGCGACTGCCAAATCTGCCGCGGGTTCCTGTATTTTGATCCCACCGCTGACATTCACAAAAATGTCGAAGCTCCCAAGCGGCAGGCCTAAACGCTTCGAAAGAATGGCAACGACAAGCTGCAGCCGGTTGTAGTCGATGCCGTTTGCCACCCTCCTGGGCATGGCAAGCTGGGAAGACACCACCAGCGCCTGTATTTCGACCAGCATCGGGCGTGTTCCCTCCATAATAACAGTCACGACCGATCCGGGAACATTCTTTACCCGATCCTGAAGAAATATCCGACTAGGGTCGGATATCTCCTTCAGTCCCTTTTCATCCATTTCAAAAATTCCCACTTCCTCCACTGCCCCGAACCTGTTTTTGAACGTCCGGAGAATTCTGGCGTTGGCAAACCGCTCGCCTTCAAGATACAGAACGGTGTCGACCATATGTTCTAAGACTTTCGGCCCCGCAATGGTCCCTTCTTTCGTCACATGACCGATGATCATCATGGGAATACCTTTGGATTTTGCTGTAGCAAGGAGTACCTCTGCGCAGTGACGGATTTGGCCGACAGACCCTGCCATACCATCCAAATCAGCAGAAGAGAGCGTTTGGATGGAATCGACAACGACGAGACTTTTGTCGCCGCTCGTCTCTAAGCTCGCCGCAATCGATTCTACAGACGTTTCTGACAAAATACTGATATTTTCCCCCTCAACACCTAAGCGCTTGGCACGCAGCTTAATCTGTTCTGCCGATTCCTCGCCTGAGACATACAGTCCCCCGCATTTGGCAATCACGTGAAGAAGAAGTGTCGATTTTCCGATCCCCGGATCGCCGGCTAGCAGGGTCACCGAGCCCGGCACGATGCCCCCACCCATGACCCGATCAAACTCCGCAAACCCGCTTTTCAGACGATTTTTCTCAATATGTCTGACTTCCGAAAGTTTTTGAGGTTTCGCACCAAGTTTGTTCTGTACCCTGTCCCCTGAACTCTGTCCCCTCCCGACTTCCTTGACTGTTTCAACTAATGAGTTCCACTCCCCGCAACTCGGGCATTTCCCGTACCAACTGGGTGATTCGTAGCCACATTGTTGGCATACATAACTCGTGCGAAGTTTCATTGGGGATATTCTAACACGGGCGGGAAAAAATGGTTACCGGTAGCCGATCGGTTTTTCTTTGAGTGCCATGGAGAGGCTGATTTTCCGCTGGTCGGGTTTGATTTCTTCAATTATACACTGGATTTCGTCTCCGTTTTTTGGTTCTTCACCAGGAGAGACTTTACTGATGTGAATAAGGCCTTCAATACCGGGCGAAAGGTTTACAAATATCCCGTATGGCGAGACGCGTGATACGGTTCCCTTGACGGCGCTATCCTTCTCAAACATGTCCAACACATGCTCCCATGGATCCGGAAGAAGCTGCTTGAGGGACAAGGTAAGTTTTCCTGTCGCCGCATCGATGCCGATGACTTTCACTTTTATATTGTCGCCGGTTTTCAGGTACTGATTGACGTCTTCCACCTTTTCCCACGCGATTTCAGAGATGTGAATGAGTCCCTCAATATCGTGTTCTTCCCCATCTTTGGTAACTTTAAGCTTCGCAAACGCGCCAAACGGGACAATACCGGTAATCGTAGCCTGAACCGTCTCACCGACGGTAAGGGCGGAGAGAATCTCTTTTTGCTTGATAAGATTCTCGCCTTCGGATACGGCTCTCTGGGAAAATACCAGCCGGTTGGTTTCGCGGTCAACTTCGACAATTTTCGCCTGAATTCTCCGGTTCGGAGCCTTATCGAGCTGCTTTGCGGTCTCGTGGTCCAGCTGAGACTGCGGGATATACCCACGAAGTCCGCCGTAATCAACAAGAATTCCTCCGCGTACTGCCTCCTTAAGGATTACCTCGACCGCTTCGCCTTTCTCCTTAAGCTCGGTGAGGGCCGTCCAGCGTTTCTCAAAAATGCTTCTGCGGAGCGAAAGAACGGATTGACCCCGGTCATTTTCCGCAACAATCACTTGCGCCACCACCGTGTCTCCGACTTTGAGCCCCATGAGCATATCACGGTATGTCTCGAGCTCCCGGTCGATAACCACACCCTCGGTTTTGCTGCCGATGTCAATCGTAACTTCTTTGGGTGAAACACGGGTGATTTTCCCCTCAACAACATCGCCTTTTTTCACGCCTTTCAGGGTATAGCTCGTAGCCGCGAGCAACTCTTCCATGGTTTGAGGGCCTGGGGAAGCTTTAGATGAGGCTTTTGGTGATTTGGTCATTCATATTACCTTCTTTCGATTGGAATAGGGGTATTATACAAGATGTAGCCTTTCGACACAATCCCATCAAAAAAACCGCTCCACTGTCCCCCAGCCTTGCATATTTTTTTGATTGAGATACTATTGCGGAGCGTTAACGCAATCTATGTCACCGGACATTCATCATCCAAAAGGCATGGAGAATATACTTCTGGAAATCGACCAGCGGCCGTTTCTTGCCATGGTCACGGCGGTTGTCGGAGAAGTTTCACCAAAGTGTGATGTAACGTTCACTCGCGACGTTATGCGGAAAGCTATCCGCTGTGCGTGCCTTCTGGATCTGTTTTCGGAAACCAAAAGTCCGGAATATCTTACGGAGTTTGTAAAACAACGGACACAATTTTACACAATGATTCCGGTATATACTCACGACGAACTCGAGAGCGTAGAATATGAAGTAAAACAATTTTTCAAATATGAACAAATACTACATGACCGCATACAACAAGGCTATAAGTTTTCATGGACGGATATTGAAAAATATATCATGGGAAAATCTAGCGATAATATATTTTATGGAAGAGTTCTTGAACTGTTAACACTTGATTGGACTCCTAAACATTCTACTGCTTTACGTACTCAAACGATTCTCTTTGATATTGGAAAAGATATTATGGATTACGAGGAAGACGCGATAGAAGATTTACCAAATATTCTTTATATGGCGCTTACAACATCCCTCAAGTCAAAGGACATTCCCCGCCAACTACGCGACGCCGTACGAATAGCTAGTAAAACAGGTATCGCTGGACAAATTATAGATTTTGCCGCGCGATTTAAGAATGAAATCTCCACAGAAATTCTTTCTGCTTCTCCCACACTTCAAGAGGCAGTGGTGCAGCGGTTTGAGGCTATTCGGCGTGGCTTGCATCCGTTTTAACACCATGCCCCACACCATGCTTACCTCTTCCATCATCCCAGCACTACGCTTACCTCGCGCCGCAGGATTACAGCCTGACGCTCGCGAGGGGCACGAGTACGGGATTGATGGTTAGTAAACTCATAAATATGAATTTATTCGTTAACTAACGCATCAAAAAAAACCGCTCCACTGTCCCCCAGCCTTGACCTATCTTCCCGGAACCTCGCGGATCAGGTATTGTTGGCGCTGACGCGTTTCACTTCCGAGTTCGGAATGGGATCGGGTGGTGCCACGTCGCTCAAAAGACTGGAAGACACTAGAGCGGTTATCTTTTAGTAGTTGCTTCGTAAGGGATAACCGTCTGGATACCCTTACTGAATGTCAATTTGTTGAAGTCAAGAACGAAGGCTGTCCTTTGTTCTCCACAACATCGATCGATTAGTACGAGTAAGCTAAACGCCTCACAGCGCGTACACTCCTCGCCTATATACGTTGTATTCTACAACGGATCTATAACGATTCTTCATCTTGGGGTGGGCTTGGTGCTTGAGATGCTTTCAGCACTTATCCCTTCCGGATCTAGCTACCCAACGCTGCCGGTTGTCCGACAATTGGCACACCAGGGATCCGTCCCTCTTGGTCCTCTCGTACTGAAGAGAGCTCCCCTCAAGAATCTAACGCTTGCACAGGATAGAGACCGAACTGTCTCACGCAAAATACTCAATTATTACTAATTGTTTGGACTATATCTTCTCCCCTTGCGGGGGTCGACGTGTTATCCGCCATTTGACGAATCTGCCTCTCGCGAAGCAAGTCTCTACGGGATCAAGTGTGTGAGGCTAAAAATGCTTTCAATTTTACCGATGTATTTGTGCGCCGTTTAGAATAATTTAATTCTAAAAAGCGATCTACATCTTTTGAAAGCCTCAAAAGCTTTTCCTTGGTCATTTTTCTCCCAGATCCGGGCATTTGTGAAATTACCTTGAGCGTCAGTTTCGCTTGGGGCTTTTTCATTCGAAGATATGGCAAAAGTAATGTTAGTACCTTTTTCACATCTCCTATGCCTACTATTGTATATTCGCTCATCCCATCATTTCGATTCCGGATGTAGCCAATACCACTAAATTGATCTTGGAGCCAGGATAGAAACCAGCGATATTGCTGTTTTTGATAGAAAACGATGCTTGCCCGGATCTGGTATCCCAACACATAATCGTGTCGGTAGACCAGTTGGAGCATAATGCATCCATCTCCTTCTAAAAAACCTGCAATATACGCTCGATCTTCCTGTTTCATACTTGTCTTACCCTCGGTATTACCCATAAACGGTCGGTTACCGTTTCTTGGGTTTCACCGATTTTAGTCGATTCTTTCTATACTTTTCCTCACGGGTGATAGAAAGCGGAAGTGCTCTGACTTCCCTTCTTATTATCCATCATTACTGATGGAGAACGCAATGAGAATTACGTTCTGAACCCAGCTCGCGTACCCTTTTAACCGGCGAACAGCCGGACCCTTGGGAGCTTCTCCACCCCCAGGATAGGATGAGCCGACATCGCTGTCGATTTTCTTCTGTTACCAAAAGGTTCTGACTATACCTTCATCCCAACAGTGTGTTGGGAGCTAGCCGTGTGATATCGATCTTATCGATATCTCACCCCGCCATTGGCGGGGATCAGTCGATACGGGGTCCGATAATCGGACTTCCCTCGGTATTGCCCTTTCATTTATGTAAAAGGGGTTCACCGATTTGAGCTAGTACATTCTATTTCAGATCACAATGGGTTACATGTGTCTAAAACCAAGCTTATATATCACTATATAGGCGCCCCGATGCAATTGCATAAGGTGCCAAACCGCCTCGTCGATATGGACTCTCGGAAGCGATCAGCCTGTTATCCCCAGAGTAGCTTTTATCCGTTAAGCTCGAACCCTCCCACGAGGGTATCGAGGATCACTAACACCTACTTTCGTATCTGCTCGACGTGTCTGTCTCGCAGTCAAGCTGGCTTATCGCGTTTGCACGACAGGTCCTGGTTTCCATTCAGGATTAGCCAACCTTTGTACGCCTCCGTTACACTTTTGGAGGCAACCTCCCCAGTTAAACTGCCCACCAGACAGTGTTCTTCTCCCGGATTTTTATGCGGGAGTAAGTAAGATTTCGTCATTCCGAAGAGTGGTATTCCATGTTTCGCCCGAAGGCTCCCACCTATGCTCGACAGTCAAAATAACGTCCTCAGTGCCAAGTTACAGTAAAGCTTCATGGGGTCTTTTTGTCCATGTGCAAGTAGGCCGCATCTTCACAGCCATTTCAATTTCGCCGGGTAATAGTTCAAGACAGTCACAAAGTCATTCTACCTTTCGTGCAGGTCGGAACTTCATGTTTTGTTAACTTCATGTCGCCATGAAGATCGGACTATATCATCACTCTTAATATTTAAGAGGTTTGGCGTGTAGTCTCTGAGGATAATATGCTTTAAAGATAAATTACTCTTCTAATTTGTATCCAGAAACAGGATACATCTTACCGTCATCCTGATGAATTTCAATACGAATGAGCGCTTCTTCATCTTGATCAGACAGCCAAGTTTGAAGATCTAAAATATCAGCACTCACTGGTAATTTATTTCTTTCACAAAGATTAGCTAACCCTAATAAAACTTCTCCAAGTTGAACCTTGGTATATGTTCTCAAAGGGTCAATAAAATGTACTTGTGAATTATTTTCTATAATCATATTCTTTCCTGCTGATTGACCGCAGTTGCGTATTTTTACCACAAGCTTTGTGGTAACGCAACATTCTATCCTTTTTCAGGACGGTTATTCCAGCATATAGCCAAATTTTCTACTCTAATATAAGGTATTTCGGCAATTGTTTGTTTAACTTTGGTAGTATTCCCGAGTAGCCCCGACGTCACGTCGGGGTCGGGCAAGTATTAGTTTAGCACGTTAGTACGCGCCCGACAAGGAATTTCGCTACCATAGAACAGTTTGTTATGTTTTACAGATGCTCCCTAGCATCTCCTTGCATCGCTGCAAGGTCCGGACTATATCATTCCGCCAATTGGCGGATCTGGCGTATAGTCTCTGAGGATTTCCCGCCGATGAGGCGGGATCTTTCCTGCTGATTGACTCCACCGAACAGATTTTTACCTTACGGTACTGTCGGATTCCGAGTGTTTCCAGCATATGGCCAGATTTATTATAGTAACTACAACTGTTACCTTATAGTTACTGCTGCCGTTCACCGGAGCTTAAAAAATCGGCTTCTTAATTGCTTAAGTGACCAACCTTTTTTAACTTACCGGCACTGGGCAGGTGTCAGCCCCTATACGTTGCGTTTCCGCTTCGCAGAGACCTGTGTTTTAGTTAAACAGTTGCTTTGTGTCATTAACTGCGACCTCGACGGTAAAGTCGAGGCAAGGCATCTCCCATAGGTTACGCCTAGTTTTTGTTGCCGAGTTCCTTGAACTACTGTCACCCGCTTGCCTTGGTATACTCTACCAGCGCACCTGTGTCGGTTTGCGGTACGGAATACATGTATCTCTCAACGAAATTTTTCTCGAAAGCAAAACTATCTCTCTTGTTCTTGCCTTGCGGCTCAAACTCCCCTACTTCTCAATTAATCGCAATAACGGATTTACCAATTATCACTATTTCGAAGCTTGGCGGCCGACGAATCAACCGCGAGACCAATTCTCCTTTGTCATTCCTTTGAGTCTTAATCGATACACGCATGTAACGGAATATAAACCGTTTATACATCGAGCTACGCCCCCAATAGGGGCCTCGCCTTAGATCCGACTTACCCGAAGTCGACGAACGTTGCTTCGGAAACCTTGCGCATTCGGCATGAAGGATTCCCACCTTCAAACGCTACTCATACCGGCATTCTCACTTCCGGCCGCTCCAGCCCCCCTTACGGGGTGACCTTCACTGCAGACGGAACGCTCCCTTACCACTCGCCTTGCGGCGAATTTCAATCTTCGGTACCATACTTGAGCCTCGATCATTTTTGGCGCCACGACTTTCGTCCAGTGCGCTGTTACGCGTTCTTTAAAAGATGGCTGCTTCTAAGCCAACTTCCTGGGTGTTTTAAAACCATGACTTCCTTAACCACTTAGTATGAATTTAGAGACCTTAGATGTGAATCTGGGCTGTTGCCCTTTAGACACACGCGCTTAGCCGTGCATGTCTGACTGGTTGAGTACTTACAAAAGTATTCGGAGTTTGATTGACGGGCATTCCTTGCGAAACGCGCATCATTCAGTGCTCTACCCCTTCATAAGAATAATCAACCGCTATACCTAAATATATTTCAGGGAGAACCAGCTATCTCCAGGCTCGATAGGCATATTACCCCTAACCACATGTCATCCCACAGATTTGAAACTCTGACGGGTTCGGGCCTCCTTCCCACTTTCGTAGGAACTCACCCTGCACGAGGTTAGCTCGCTCTGGTTTCGGGTCTAATCCGCAAAACTAACGGCCAATTAGGCCTCGCTTTCACTGTGCCTGCGGACGGAAACCGCCCTTAGGCTTGCTTTACGGAATAACTCACCGGTTCATTCTTCAATAGGCACGCGATCACCCCTTGCGAGGCTCTCGCTGTTTGTTAGTCGACAATTTCAGGTACTATTTCATTCCCCTTCCGGGGTGCTTTTCACCTTTCCCTCACGGTACTAGTTCACTATCGGTGTATTCATGTATTTAGCCTTGGATCGTGGTCGACCCGGATTCCCACAGGACCTTCGTGTCCCATGGTACTTAGGAACCAACTAGCGGAACAGGTAATGTCAAATACGAGGCTTTCACTCTCTCTGGCCGCGCATTCCGGCGCGTTCTTCTATCACCTATTCATCACATATCGCTGGCCCTACAACCCCAACTCTTGCGAATTGGTTTAGGCTCCTCCGCTTTCGCTCGCCGCTACTGACGGAATCTCTCGTGATTTCTTTTCCTCACCCTACTGAGATGTTTCAGTTCGGATGGTATCCCACCAAACACTATCTTCATCTTTCGATAATCTTTATGCTTGGCTCCTCCTTACGGAGTGGGTTGCCCCATTCGGAAACCGTCGGATTGATGGATTATAACTCCTCCCCGACGACTATCGTGGTTATATACGTCCTTCCTCGGCATGAATACCCTAGGCATCCATTGTCAACTTGTAGCGTTGCAGAGAACAAAGGATTCGTACGTATGCACGACCCCTTGTTCTTTCTCCAACAAAATTGTATTGCAGTAAAGGAAAACCTTTCGGTTACCCCTTACGATGCAACTACTTGTTTTTTCCCCCGATTTGATCGGGGTTAATTTTTCTTTCTTTCCATAATAGGAATTTCACCTACACTATGGAAAAAGTCGTTTAGTTTTTAACGAGCCAGCCGCGCTCTTGTCGCGAGAATATATATCAAGGATTGATATATATTCCCACTCCACGAGCTTTGTGGACCCGGGCGGAGTCGAACCGCCTGCCTCTTCATTGCAAATGAAGCGTTCAACCAGGTAAACTTCGGGCCCGCGATTCTCTCCTTGTCCGACTATTAAAGGTGCAATGGTATCCCCCTTCGCTTACGCTCCGGGGGTTTGATCGACTGCTAAACTCGTCAAACTCGCTAAGCAGTCATCAAAAAACCCCGCCTAAGATGCGGGGTTCGAGTCGTCCTTCGACGAAAAACAAGTTACACACGCAAACGTTGCCAGAATTGGGTTCGGTTTGAATATGATTGGTTGTTTCTCATGTATTGGAATCGGCATGCCGCCACAGAGGCGGGACGCACTCGTACCCTTGCATCTAAGGGCAAGTACCTATTTTAACGCACCTGTTTGGTGCTGTCAACAGCTATATCGTTTCGTCCTTTAGGATTCATGTATGTCAAAAACTATGGGTCATTTCATCAAAATCAGCCTATTTGGTTGCATTATCAAATAGCCCGTGCTATACTCCCAAACTATTATGACCAAGCCGGAACAAAAACGCCCTGACACTCGTGGAAATAGTGCTCCCCATACTCTACAACCATTTCAAATGGAACAACAAATGTTTCAACAATTTGTTGAAGGAAAACAGTGGGAAGCTCTTTCTGCAGAAAAAATGCCGGAGCTTACTCGCACGGTTCCCCGCCTCTTCTATTTTGCAAAACTTAGCCTCATCACGGAGGAAATGAAAAACGTTGACGGAGCAGCCCAAACAGCATTAGGAAATGTGGAGACCCTTGCAATATTGCGGGGCAGAATGAAAGAACTGAGTGCAGCCGCCTCAGAAACGGTAAAACTCCTATATCCTAATGTGAAACCAGACTATAAAACCGACTCCCCTCTGAATCCTGACATTTTTGAAAAAATTGAAGAGTTTGTTCAATCTGGTGCCATCGACCAACTTAACGAAAAAACTATTCCTGGCTGGGACCAACTCGTCACAGATCAACGACTCCTCTTCCGCTTGCGGGCATTGCAAGTCTATTTTGCCCGCTGGCAAGAAGCCGAAGAAAGCGAAGCTTTCAACGAAGAACAAGTCGGATTTACGGCAAGTGGACAACGCGATACGTCAAAACTGGAAGTGAAGGATGTTGCGGATCTCGTGCAAGAGAAGATTATTGGGAGACACCTTCAACTATGGTTTGAAGAAGCAGAGAAGTCCGGACTAACGGCTGATGATCCCATCGTCCAATCGGCACAAACACTTATTTCCGAAACTAAAAAATAATATGTCAGGACCAGCAGTTCAAGAAACTCTCAGAAATGCCCGCTACAGTGATGTTCTTCAAGCCTCGGTAAAAAATCCGGCGTTTTGGGAAATGTTTGGCTATGATAAGGACGGAAATCTCGCCTATCGCAATACGAAACTCAGGATTGTGGATCTGATGAAAGCCTTCGGGGATCCGAACGACGCGCCCATTCAAATCACAGATACCCTTCGAGTTGAACAGCGAGCAGAGCTTCTCAAAAATATGGTTGCAGACTGCGCTCGAATAGCCGGATACCCAGACGGAAAAACTCAGATTCACTACGCCACAAAAGCAAATTTCAAAGCTGAAGTGGTCACGTCAGCGCTTCGCTTTGTCCATATGGAAGCAAGCGGTGCGCTGGATCTGGAAAACTATGAAAACATGCTGAATATGGGCGTTATTTCCATTAAAGATGGCATAAAAGTCATCTGTAACGGATACAAAGGGAGAGGCCCAACTGTCTATGACCGGGGATACGCAACACGGGCGATTGATCTTCATAACCGAGGCGTGGATATCACCGTGGTCCTCGAAGAAAACGAACTACCCTTTTACCAGTCACACAGGGGAATTCAGAGAAAGTTGGATGTTGGGTTGCGGTTAAAATTCGGGAAAGTAAAAAACGATTGGGAGCTTGATGGGCTCAATTCTCGGTTTGGATTTGATTGGCGCGATCTCCAGACAGAAGCGAGTCGCATAGACCAAATCCCCCATCTTCGCCTTACGATGCTTCATGCGATGGTGAGTGCCTCAGAAACACTCGAGCCGCGTCAATTCGTGCAGAGCTTGCTGTTTGCGGCAGACAAATATGCCCGCCTGAAGCAAAAACACCCGAGACTCACGCATCTCAATATCGGTGGCGGAATTCCTTCCATGAGTAGCGGCTATGACTATAAATCATTTTTTACTGCATATTTTGCCGGGGTGAAAAAAACTTGTGAACGATATGGCGTCGAGCCTCCGACGATTGTTATTGAAAGCGGTAGTTTCATTGCCGATGACTGCGAAAGTCTTGTCTACCGGGTTATAGATCTCAAAAGGAATGCCGGAGATGGAGCGCCCTGGGCTATTATAAACGGGATACTCACCAACCTTCCGGATATCTACATCGCCGACGAATCATTTGATTTTATTGCAGCAACAAACGGCAATGAACCTACTATGGGAGTACGTTTTGGTGACATAACGTGTGATTCATTTAACGTTATGCCCCCCAAAGACCAACCAGACAAACACATCATCATACCTCAAAAACTAGAGGGGCTACTTGTCATGGTGCCTACAATCGGAGCCTATCAGGATGTCATCAGCGCGGTCGGAGATGAAGGAGGCGCCCGCATGGTCCTCCACTGCGGAAACCCAGAGCCAATCCAGGTGTTTATAGGACGTGATGAAAAAGGCAAATTGTATGTTGAAGGTGGAAAAAGACTCCCCATGCGGACCCTCAGCGAGGTTGCAGGGTTCAGACAAGACAAAGTCCACCGCTTGAAACTGAAATAACTCCTCAGGGGATATTTCTCAGGTCACTATTCAACTGCTATAGGATTGACTTTTCACGCCCCTCGCGATACAATCTCTCAGCAATTTACCGGTACCAACGACCGAGAGCCTTTTGCGCTCTTTCCCCTGCCGACACGGTATATTACCGAGTGTGTCGTTCGGCTGGTCGATTGGTACCTTAACAATCTATCGGAATAAAAAGAAACGGAGGATAAAGGAATTGCTTCATAGGATTGTTTCAAAAGTCGTGTTCGTCCAACCCCCAATCAAGGAGATGACAGAATGGAAGGAAACTTTTTCGTACGTTTGTGGAACCGCCTGATCTACTATCTCAATGTGGCGCTCGGGGAAGAACCCTCTGACATGCTGCTGCAACAGCAGACCGCCAGCTATCAGCGGGGCATCGATCAGACCTACAGCCAGATCAAGCACGCCGGCGGCCGTCTCAGTGAGACGCTGACCGTCCTGGCCACCAACAAGTCGAAGCTGAGCGCAGCGGAAACGGCCCTTGACCGAAGCGTGAAAGAACGCAAGAAAATGGCCGAAGGAAGCCAGGAGGCTCTGTTCAAAGACCAGGAAATCGCGACTCGCGCGAAAATGGTCGCAGGGCTCCAGAAGCTGGTCGCCTCCATGGAGACCATGATCAACCAGAGCCGCAGGAACCAGGGACAGGCAGAGCTCAATTTCAAGCGCCTGAGCATGCAGCGCGATCTGGCCAATGTCGAGGCTGGTATGTACGTGGACCAGGAAGAATTCGCCAAGATCCAGGAAGAAATCGCCAATGCGCAACTGGCTGCCGCCGGTATCACCAAGAGCGCTGGCGCGATCCGAGATCACCGCGGACAGCTCAAACGCCGGGCGGCGCGCGCGGAAGGCCGTGCGGATGTTGCGACACGCATGGCTTCCGACATGACCGGTTTCCAGGGTGACCCAGTCGCCCTCGACGCGGATGAACAGGCAGTTTTGGATGAAGCCCTGCGCCGTGCAGGTGTCTCACCCGCGTCCGAATCCAAGTCGGCTTCAGCCGGCTAATCCACCTTTGAAAGGGCGCGGCGCTCGTCGTGCCCTTTCGCATGTTACTCAAAGGAGAGTAAACAATGTCTCGTTACGATCCCTCCATGGGGCCCGTCAAGGCCTCTCCAAAACTGATTGGCTGCTTCGTTTTGATCGTACTTCTGATCATTGCAGCAATCGGCGCGTTCACCTGGAATTCCTGGGGGCCCGGCGCTGTTGCCTGGTTTAATCAAGTGAAGCCAGCAGCGCCGCAGGTATCGACTCAACAGCCCGGGGCACCGACTCAACAGGCGGGCGTCCCTTCCGGACAGCCTGGCGACAATCAGGTAGAGCTAAAGGTATGCTTTCCGTCGTTTGGCGCGTATTTCCCGCCCTTGCAGGCCCTGATGACCCAAAACGCTTCGCGTCCGTACAAACTGGTGGTCATTCCGCTGGAATTTGCAGACCCGAACGATCCCGACGGAAAACTGCTGGAGTTCACCGATCCAAATGGCAACAAGGTGACCGGCAGCGAATCAGAACAAATCGCACTGATGCAGAATGGGGGCTGTGATATTCTCTTGAACACTAGCGATGTGCTGGCAAAAAGCCCTGAAGTCGGCAAATGGATCACCGACATCGGTGTTTCGGACGGCGCGGACAAAACCGTGGCCCGCAAGATCGGACTCGCTGGCTGCCCCGGCAAACAAATCCGCATTTTCAATGACCTTGCCGGGTGCACGATTGCGGTATCTCCCAATGCCGTTGGCCATTTCCAGGTGCTCTCCGTCATGAAGGCGGCCGGCATGGATCCCTCCGGTGTCACATGGTTGACGGGTGAATTTGATGCAAGCGGCGAGTTCCAGGAATACTCTGTAGAAGACACCGTCGCGGCATTCCAAGCTGGCAAGGCCGACGCGGTCGCCGGCTGGGTGCCCTACATAGATGAAACCGTTAACGACGATACTCAGGTTTTGGTCAACAGCACGTGGCTGCGTAACCTCACTGACGTCGTCATCGTCAATCACACGGCCAACCAGACCAAAGAAGACGCTGTGTTCTGGTTCCTGGTAGACTGGTACTGGGCGCTCAAGGTGCAACAGGAAGACCTCGCCACTGCAGGAGGCCTCATCGCCGACTGGCAGTACACGCATGAAGGCATCACCTATCCGACGAACGACTGGACGTATGTCTACGATGGGTCGGAAGAGGCTGACATGCACCTGTGGAACGATCCATATGGACAGGCCGGCCTGGACGCCAACCTCCTGTTAGGCGATGATCCAAAAGGCGTGTTGACCGAACGGTTCCTCACGGCCCGCGACGTATGGGCCTACGGTGGCATACAGATGGGCGCTCTGGGCGACCCCAATGACCTGATCGAGACGAAGTATTTAGAACGGCTCAAGGCCTATGTCTCGGAACACCCGGAACTGCGCCCTCGCACTGGTACCACGCTGCCCAACACCAGCTACGTGCCGTTCCAGACCATCCCGACAAGCCCGCAGGAAGCATCACAGCTCGTTCAGCTTCCGACCGCGATTGAACTCGGATGCGTCGATCAGCTCAATTTCAAAGCCGGCGAGGATTTCCTGCGCCCTGGGACGACGGACTATCAGAACTTCGTCGACTGCAGCAAAAGCTTGCCGCCGCTCATAAGCCAAACTAAGGATGTAAGCATTCTGGTCACTGGATCGGGTGCCTGGTGGTGCGGATATACCGAAGGGTATGTCAAGGATTTCGCTTATCAACGCGCGCAGTACATACAGTATGCGTTGATTCAAGGCGCTGGCATCCCTGCTCCGTTCATCACGATTGACGCGCACGTCGGCACGTTCAGCTGTGAAGCTGACGTCAATCAGGCTGACCGCTGGGTCCGCATCGAAATAAAGATCGGCAGCGGTTCGTTGCGTTAAGAAAATCCGATAGATAGTAAGGAAAAATTTAGACTCGCCGGTGAAGGCTCTTGACCATGTGGTCACCTTCTCCGGCGTTTTATTTGAGAAAAATGTAAATTGAAGAAGACGGTATTACTTACCGCGACGAAATGTTTGATTAACGACTTTACGGCACATGTTCATAAGATCCAATAATCCATCCACATCCATCTTATCCAACTGACCTTTAGCAACCGCACTGTCTCGGACATCAAAATTCAACAGTCCGAATTCCCGCGCAAGAAGCATAAGTTGGTAGGTAAAGCTTTTCCCCGCTGATTCGCGCCAAATTTGTTCTAAACGGTCCCGGGTAATATTTGTCGTCAACCCAAGATCTTTGAGTGTTTTCATAACCACATATGCATCTCCCCCAACACCCTGACTTTCCTGAAAATCACGAAGCACTTTTTCATAGCCCTTTCTGGCATCCTGTGGCTGCCTGGCATCAAGTGCCAAAAATGACTTCATCATCTGGGAAAGGAATAGTTTAAACGCAGGCTCATTGGATTCATTGTTCATCGTGGGTTCAAAAAGCATGGCAAGCATAACCCGTTTTCCATCATCCTTCTCGATTGGCAAAAAAACTGAGTGCATCGGAAGCGTCGGGGTAACTTCCTGGTCGCCCATAAGCGTATGAGTATTTACATCCTGCCACACCACGTGTCCCGTGAGTATTCCCTCCATAAGATCAAGTTCTTCTATGTGAATATAGTCGGTCATGCCTTGCGAGTTCACCACTCCTAAAACCAGCACATCTTCTGAATATTCATCTTCAGTGTCCGGTTTATCAATAGACGGCAGCGCCGTCATATATTGAACCGGTTCAATAATCCGATCCCCCACTGAAACATCGGAGGAAAGTTTCACGGTCTTGGTTATATTGAGGCTTTCTATCGCAGCATCAGATAATTCGGTTTTGTCCCAGGACAAGATAGGCGTATTTCCCTCAGACCATCCAAGATACAGCACATTATTTCTTCCGACATTCGGCAGCCGAAGGGCCGCAGTTAAGCGGCTAATGGTGATAGTTTGTTTATCTTGTTCAGTTTCAGTCTCTTTTCGTATTGTTGGCATATCGTATATGTAAAGTATTTGTAAAAAACAGTTACCGGATGCAGCGCGAGGGCGCAGAAGCCGCATCCGGCAACTAATTACTGTTTAGCCTTTCAGGCTGTATTCGGGGAAGAAATAGGTCAGGACACTTGCGTACACGCCCTTCACAAAGTTGATCGCTTCGATCTGCTTTGCCAGGTGTGCCTGATCCTTCCGTACACGCTCCAGAATGCTGGCGCTTTGATCCAGCTGCTCGTGGGCGAGCTTGGAAACCTTGTACAGGGTTTCTTCAAGGTCGGGACGCGTCACGTTGAAGTTGGCAAGTTGAGCCTCCACCTGTTCCCTCTGTGTGGGGCTACCGGCATTTTCTGAAATAAGCGTCAAAACGCCGTCAGCTTTCGCCAGCAATCTCGCAACTTCCTTGTCTTTCGTGTCAAAGACCGGCGGTGTTTCCCACCCTGGTTCTTCAGGCTCCATATCAACGCCGTTTTCGGACTTGAGCCACCCGGTCGCCACTGCTTTCTTCACGATGGCAGCGGTGAAGCTCTTCCGGGGTTTCTTGCCGTGGGTCGCGCGTTCGCTTGCATACAAGTCGTTGAGACCCAGGGCCGTCACGATGGCCTGCACATTTGCGATGGCCTCGTCCGCCTGCTCATCGAGCGCATTCTGTTCATTCATTTCTTCTTCAGAGCGCTGGGCAACGTCCAGGGTCCGCGCATCGATCTCGATTCCCATGGACTGCTGTGCTTCCTCGGCAATAGCCTGAGAGCTCCCGAGAATGACCTTGTTGAGCTTCATGACTGCCTGTTGGATGGCAGTGGGCTTGACGTTGAAGAACGCTCCGAGCAGATCTTTCGCTTTCCCCTTGTCCGTCTTCGGAACAACGAACTGAGCGTACGCACCAAACACGAGCTTCAGTGCCTCGTCCTCAGCGGCTAGCTCGGGAATGCCTGTGATGGCCTTCCTGATTAACTCCGGCGCCTTCAGCACGCTCACTTGCGCGGGTGCGGCTGCGACCGGTTCTTGCGGTGCATCTTCTGATGCAGGGGGTGGTGCTTTTGCGGGCATGGGATCCTCCTTATGGATCAATTAAAAAATCGACGAAAAACAACGCACGAACGTAGAGCTTTGAGAACCTCCTCCTTTCTTCCCGATAAATTAAAGGGCAAATGGTTAAACGTGTTCCATCACATGCGCATCGTCATGGAAACATTTGGACCGTCCCTTTGCGGGATTCGGCATTTATACCATAATCCGGAGTAATAATCAATGTTATGGGCTAAACTTTCGTTTGCCTTGCGAGGAGAATTTGTCCATTCTGATAATCAACGACCATGGTGTCACCGGAAGCCAACTCGCGAGTCAAGAGTTTAGGGGTAAGTTGATTACCAATGTGTTTTTCAACAGCCCTGCGCAGCGGACGGGCGCCAAACTTTGGATCATACCCTACTTTCTCAAGAAACGCGTGCGCGGAAGGAGTTAATTTTATGTGAATATTACTATCTTTCAACCGATCGTTTAACTTCTTTATTTGCAGATCAACGATTGGGGCAATCGCTTCCCGTGAAAGCGGCTTAAAAACAATGATGCTGTCTATTCTGTTGAGAAACTCAGGCCGATAGACGGTCTCGGCTTCCCGCAGTACCTCCTCTTTCACCGCATCAAATCCCGAAGCCTCAATATGGGCGAAATTCTCAGACCCGATATTCCCGGTCATGATGATAATGGTATTGGTAAAGTCGACCGCTCTATCCTTGCCATCCGTCAGTTTTCCTTCTTCAAATACCTGTAAAAATATGTCAAAGACTTTTGGGTGGGCTTTCTCCATTTCATCGATAACCAAAATGCTATACGGTTGTTTCCGAACCCATTCCGTCAGTTGTCCGCCCTCTTCGTACCCAACATATCCGGGAGGGGCGCCAATGAGCCTGGCAACCGCATGTTGTTCCTGGT
Organism: uncultured Gammaproteobacteria bacterium; assembly: GCA_964515005.1. Taxonomy (GTDB): domain Bacteria; phylum Patescibacteriota; class Microgenomatia; order UBA10105; family UBA927; genus XYB1-FULL-47-11. Next base: position 296,358 of record CAZEVT010000001.1, on the reverse strand, counting down.
ATTCACTCATATTCAGTTGTTTAAACGAGCGGTCATCCCCAAACACAAATTCGTTGAGGACCTTGGCAAGTTCTGTTTTCCCGACTCCCGAAGGACCCAAAAACATAAATACCCCACGAGGACGCCGGGGATCTCGGAGTGCAGTTTCGCTTCTTCGCACGGTTTCAGACACGATTGCGATTGCCTCATCTTGCCCGATGATTTGTTTCCCTAATTCTTTTTCCATCTGAAGATATCGCTTTGGATCTTCCGGTTGAACCTCAATACCGGTTATGGTTTTTAGCGCCTCATATACGTCATCGGTATCAATAGTTTTGTCCAACTTAATAGCCCTCTTTAGCAATCCATTCATACCGGAATGCGCAACTTTTATATTCGTCACCGCCGCGTCCAAAATCCGGTATGCGGCGAGCGTCGCAGACATATCCATGACCGATGCATACTGATATCCCAATTTTGCGGCTTGACGAATGGCATCATCGGAAAGTGTTAAGGACAGACCGGGGGTCGTAGACGTCGGTACGCTATAGCGAGTTTCCAGAGCTTTTTTCTGTGCCTTCAGGATAGAGTACACAAGGTCTTTGTTTGGTGGGCTCAGGTACAGTTCGCGGGCTTTCAGCTGTTCCAGCGTACTTTTCACTTTTGGCCACGAATCTTGGGACACATAGCTGACCACCCGAACCGTTTGTTGTCGCAGCGCCAATCGAACAGCTTTATGCAGTAAATATCTTGCATCTCCCGGCAGTATCAGAACACCACCACTGGCTTCCTGTACCGCTTCGGCAATTGCCCCGTCTGGGTCCTCCACTAAACGCGTGGGGTCGGGAGCCACGACGCGTTGAATATTGATATACGATGATGTATGGCTACTAAGCTCCCGTGCCAAACCCTGCATGGCCATGGTCACTTCGTCCTCATGTTCCGTCATCAGCATGGTCACACTGTTATTTTCAACCGATTGAATGAGTGCCAAGGTCCACTCGGGATTAATAAAACTCCCCTCATACGCTCCGGATTGTGCGTTCTTCAAAAGGTCAACGACGCGTTCTGCGACCGGCGACCTGGGGACTTGAATCGGCTCGTTTGATGCCATTTCGACACGGGAATTTTTCTCTCGGGTCAGATGAATAAATTGGGAAACTACACCCGCCACCGGAACAGATGATTTCGTCACGCGTGACAGGGCATCTTTCAACACAGAATCCACGGATTCCAACTCCGAAAGAACAATATGACCCGTATCCACGTACGCATCGCGGATGGCAGATTGCTTTGCGCTCTGTATAAGCGAGGCCAATGTGCTTGTGACGGGAATATTCTTTCCTCGAACCACCAGATACCCCTCTTGTTTGGAAGCACTATCGCTTTCCCGTATGTGACCCAGGGCAGTCCGAAGCTCCTCAAGGGAATAATTTCCTTTGCCGACAACGGTAAGGGCTCGCCTCCCAAGGCCTTCTGTTTCAGAAATAACCCAAAGCAAGTCAGCAACCCCTAAAGGACCTCTGCTCTTTACGATCCCCGCCCCGACCAAGAGTGCTTCTTCAAGCGGCTGAGAAATAGTAAGTAAATTTTCAGATGGCGCCTTCTTTTGTTCTGTATCTGGCATAGAATTCCCGGATTATACTCGTGTTTTAGATATTTATCAATTATTATGAGCCAACAGACGCGTTGTCAAAATTCTTTAGACCAATAAAAAACAGGAGCCGAGGTACAAACGTTTGGTGGCAAGTGCCATCAAACTCCCTACAGTCTCCTGTCTCTCTATCGTCTCCCTCACTAATTTATTTTCCTTTATTAAACTTTGACCGGCTCCCCGACACGAAACATAAGCGCGAAGAGCTCAGGCTCGACCCCCACCGGAACCCAGTCCCTCTTTGCCGGACCGGCGCCGCCGTCACTTTCATAGTTGATCCGACCGGTGTAGAGCATGCCGACCTCAGCCTCATCTTCGCCATCTTCCCGCTTACGGATAGGATATACCGCCACCACGAGCATTTGATTGGTGTAGTTTGCGGTTATCGGGACGCGAATGCTTCGGTGCGGCTCAATGTCAAACATGGGTCTGCCACCGGACACCTGATCCACGATCACCACCCGTAGGGGGTGTGGATGATTCATCCAAGCGTTGTTGGTGATCACGAGGTACTGGGTATCTCCGGGCCGAATCGGAACGAAGCTGGTATGCGAAACCGCGTACGTCCCTTGAATCGGATTGCCATCCTGATCTTGAAGATGCAAGTTGGCATACGAGCCTGAAATATTGGGTGTTACCTTTCCCTTTGTATTCATGAACGTTTCTCCTCTTTGATGCGGAGCATGAAGCTAAACTGCTCAACCTGCCCATGTTCCGCACGAATGAATGTGGCACTTGCCGCATGCGCATCTCCTTGGCGCTTGTAGCGAAGTGACCCTGTGTAGCGGACGGGATTCGATTTGAATCCGTTTTTGACGCTCGGTTCTACCGGGTAGGCCACGATTGTAATGATCTGCTCATGAAAAAGAGCACCGATCGGAACCATGATGGTTCCTTTTTTCCCGATATCAAACGGCGGCTTGGACCCCTCACTCTGATCCAGGATGACCACACGGGTCTTTCGGGGAATAACGATGCCGCTGCCGTTTGAGATTTCAAGCTGCAGCGCTTCCCCTTCTGTGGCATCAATGGTGGCTGTATGAAGATTTTCGAAAAACTGTTTTGCCGCACCATTTTCTCCCAACACACGGAGACACACGTTCGTTCCTGCGTACGTTGACCTCATAACAATTGTTCTCATGAATAAACCTCTTTTCTTTTCTCTCGCTGATGCGAGTTGACGAAGAATTGTTGTCCTACCGCGTACGCTCCGCTTATCCGGAATCCAGTAACATAATTGGATGGTGGATTTCTGAGTAAGACAGATTCCTTACGCAAAAATCCCCACCCAATTACTTGTTCGCAGGGAGACGATCATAAGAGAAAAAGTTGACGAATAATTTCCAGCATTTTGGATAACTCGATTCCTTCTTCTCTTATAGTAGCTCCCTACGATATAGGTATTGTTAAAGAGCAAAGTCTGGGAATAGTATCAGAAATCCGAAGGAGTGTCAAAACTATGGGGCTATTTGAGGATACGAAAAAAGCTCTGTTGAGCTTGCGAAACAAGCTATTTCATCACACGAAGAATACGCTCAAGTGCCACGACAAAAGCAGCCGTACGGAGATCAGTCTTGTGCTTCTTGGAGGCTCCCCATACGGCAGTTGCTTCCTTTTCCATCTTGGCCTTGAGCTTGCGGTTTACCGCTTCTTTCGTCCAGTGTTGACCTTTGAGGTTCTGTTCCCATTCAAATGCCGATACGGTGACGCCCCCGGAGTTCGAAAGTATATCTGGAATGACGGGAATTCCGCGTTTATGAAAAATAGCATCAGCTTCGGGCGTCGTGGGGCCGTTGGCCATTTCCAGCACAACCTTTGCTTTAATCTTGGAGGCATTTTGCTTCGTCAGGACGTTTTCCAAAGCTGCGGGAACGAGGATGTCGACCGGAAGCTCAAGAAGCGCGTCATTGGTTATAGGTTTCCCTTTGGTCAGATCGCAGACCGATCCCGAACAGTAGCAGCCCGCCAAATAGCCATTTTTCCTCTTGCACTCGAGGGTGAGCATAGGATTCACGCCAGTAGGCACGTGGATGCCACCCCGGGAATCGGATACCGCTACCACCTTAATCCCCGCTTCTATTAAAAATTTGGCAATATTGTATCCAACATTTCCGAACCCCTGCACTGCAGCGGTCAATTGTTTCCCCGCAAGTTTATGGTGTTTTAAAATCGTTTGGAGTACATACAGCCCTCCGAGTCCCGTCGCCTCTTCCCGCCCTTCCGATCCCCCATCTTTTATGAGCTTGCCCGTAAATGTGGACCGATATTCTTTCTTTTCTTTGGCGGTCAGCCCCCATGCCGCGTCTTTAAGCTTCAGATATTCGTCGACCATCCACCCCATGATGACGCCGTTGGTGTTTACGTCCGGCGCGGGCACGTCCTTAGTAGGCCCGATACAATCCCAGATGGCCCGGATATATCCGCGCGAAAGCCGTTCGAGTTCTCTCGCCGATAGCTTTTTCGGGTCGACGATAATCCCGCCTTTGCCGCCTCCCAAAGGAAGATCAGCAACTGCACATTTCATCGCCATCCAGAAAGAAAGCGCCTTCACCTCGTCGAGGGAAACCTGCGGATGATACCGGATACCCCCTTTGTACGGCCCGCGGGCGTTGTTAAATTGTACGCGGTACCCTTGAAAAATTCTTGTCGTTTTATCATCCATCACGACCGGAATCGTGACGTTCAGGATCCGCTGGGGCTGGCTAAGGAGGGTCAATGCTTTCTTTGCATCACGCGCAGGAAGGTATGCGGCGGCTTTTTTAAGCTGGGCCATTGCGCTCTCAAACGGATTCACGGTTGCCATAGGTCATGAGTATATCAGAAAAACAATTCAAACTTCACCTGAGCCTCAGGAACACCAAGTAATTCAAGTTTATCTCGCATTTCATTGATCATCTCTTTACTGCCGCAAAGATACCAGTCGTTCTCGGACAGATTTTTTTGCTCCGCGAAGATATGTTCTTGAACATGTCCCCGCTTTCCCTGCCACGTATCTGCCCCTTGTGAAAGCGTCAGAACAAATGTGAAATTCGGATGGTGTTGCACCAATTCGTCAAATTCTTTCTGCCAAAACATATCCTCTTCATGTCGCAGTCCCCAATAGAGAATAATTTCATCCGTTCCTCCTTGGTTCAAGTAGTCTAGGATCATGGATCGATATGGAGCAATACCCGATCCGGTCGCAACAAGGAGCTTTTTTCGGTGACTGTCGCGGTCCAATATAAACATCCCTAGTGGCCCCATGAAATTCATCGTATCCCCGACTTTGGCTCCTAAGGCCCATTTGGCATATACCCCATTAGGCGCTACGTCATGAGCCAGAAGAAGGATATGACGTTCATTGGGAGGCGAAGCAATGGACATACTCCTGTTCATACCCGGAGCAACATAGAGCATGATAGTTTGTCCGGGGATAAACGTAATATCCGTAGGCGTCTGAAGCTCAAAGCGCTCCAGATACATTTTGCTTGAAACCTTCTCGATCGAGATTAAACGGCTCGTAAATTTCTGGGGTTTGGGAAGCGGTATCATACGCGTGTGTCCTCAAGATATTTTTGCGCATCGAGGGCTGCCATGCACCCCATACCTCCCGCAACCACGGCTTGGCGGTACTGGTAATCCACGCAGTCCCCCGCGGCAAAAATGCCGGGAACATTTGTTGCCGTATGGAAGTCACCGGGCTTTCGCAGCCCGTGGATCGTGACATATCCTTTCGGGTCAAGCGTGATGAGGTCTTTCAAAAATTCTGTGTTGGGTTTGTGACCGATTGCCAAAAACACTCCTTGGGTGGGATACTCTTCAACTGTTCCGGTAACCGTATCTTTGATACGAACGCCGGTGACATTCGTGTCACCGAGAATTTCTTCAATGATCTTATTGGTCAGCATGGTAATTTTAGGATTCTTCTTTGCGCGCTCAAGCATGATGGGGCTTGCGCGAAACTCGTCACGCCTATGGATAATAGTCACTTTCGGGGCAAACGTCGTCAAGAATGTGGCCTCTTCCATGGCGGTATCTCCGCCCCCGACCACGACCACTTCTTTTCCCCGGAAAAAAAATCCATCACACGTTGCACACGCGGAAACGCCTTTCCCGGCAAATTTTTTTTCTGACGGCAGTCCTAGATACATGGCGGAGGCGCCAGACGCAATAATCACGGTTTTTGCCTCGTATGATGTTCCCTCCGCGGTTACGACAAATGTCGCGTCTTTTTTTTCGACCTTGGTAACCATCTTTTGTTGAATCTCGGTCCCAAACCGCTCTACTTGAGATTTCATATCCAGCATAAGTTGCGGACCCATGATGCCCTTGGGAAATCCGGGATAATTTTCAACTTCGGTGGTGGTCGTCAGCTGCCCGCCCACTTCAAGCCCAGTAAACATAAGCGTTTTGAGAAACGCCCGTGACGTATAGAGTGCTGCTGTGTATCCGGCTGGACCGGACCCTAATATGATGACATCGTGGGTCATATTAGTTGATAAGTTTGTTGAGTTCTCCAAGAAGTGTTTCTTTTGACTGCACACCGATAAACTGCCGCACCACCGTGCCGCCCTTGAAGATCATGAGGGTCGGAATACTCATGACATTGTACTTTTGTGCCATCTGCGGATTTTCATCAACATTAAACTCCCATACGACTGCTTTCCCCTCCATCTCCTTGGCTATGTCTTTAATAATCGGCCCCTGGACCTGACACGGGCCGCACCAAACCGCCCAAAAGTCGACGAGCACGGGCTTATCGTTTTTCAAAACCTGGTCATCAAAATTCGCATCGGTAATTGCAATATCTGCCATAAGAGTTTTAGTGTATCATATAAAGACCTTATGCGCATATTCTTTGCCGGACCGCTGACGGACCTCAAAAACCCTGTCAAAACAAAAGCGTTTTATCGACGCTTGGCGGCTGTTGCGCAAAAAAACGGCTTTGACTACTTTTGGGCATTTTTGAAAGGTACGGATCCTATTAAAAACCCGGACGTTTCCCCCACTGAAGTCTACAAAATCGATACGCACCAGCTCACACACAGTGACCTTATGGTCGCATATATGGGAGAACCCAGTACCGGTACCGGGATTGAAATAGAATATGCCCACAGGCAAAACATCCCCGTTTATATTCTGTATGAAAAAGGCAAACGCATCTCCCGCATGCTCCGGGGATGCCCTGCCGTTAAAAAAGAGTTAATCTTTACGTCAGAAGAAGATGCACTCAAACAATTTGATACCCTGCTGAAGCAACAACTTCAGTAATCTTTTTTTCTCCGATCTTTTGCTCATCAAACTCCACTTCGAGTATCTCCTTGGCGTAATTACATGTAGCTTTCACCCCGGCATCCTCAAGATCGCTTTCAATCATAAGCGCACAGCTCGTGCAGTGCATCCCGTCTATCTTGTATGTTTTTTTTGTCATAGCACCTGAAATGCTCCGGTATACATTCCCATACTGCAGGTGTAGGCTAACCGTCCGGTTTTTTTGGGCGTAAACTCTATAACCTCGCTCCCGGTCACTGGCAGCACCTTAGAAATCCCCAAATCCGGTATGGTGAATGCGCGCGAACAGCCGTTGGTATTGTTCGTTTGAAGCCTGAGACGCACAGGGACGCCCTTTTTGATGGTCATTGCTGACGCCCGGTAGCCGTCGCTTGCCACATCGATCGTTACTTCCTGCGCGCCGCCGACGATGGGAGCTCCACTCCTGACCATTGCAAGCTGATCAATCGGCGTGGTTGCCGCACGATAAAAATTCTGGATAGTATATGGGCTGCCGGTGAGGACAACTCCCCCGTTGATGGAAAGCACGGCAAACACCGCAACCACCGCAGCTGCAACGTAGGAAAATGCCCGCTTCTGCATCAGTTCAACAACGGTTGCCCCCAGCGCAAAGAAGACCGGACTCGTACCCAAAACAAAAGCGGCCATAATGGCGGCGCCAAGTATCGGGCTTCCGGATGCAACCGCAACCGCCATAGTCGCTTGAGTGATGCCGCAGGGCATAAGAACGGTAAGAAATCCGAGTGTCGCCGGTGCAAACAACGACGCGTTGCGGCTTGTGTTTTTGAGAAGTCGGAACGCCCAACGCGGAGGCGTTACCACGAAATAGCGAAATATAGGGTGTGCGTCAATAAGGCGAAGTGCCGTTGCCACCATGAAGAGTCCGGCTCCAATCTGCACCCAACCAAAAATTTTCGGCGACAAGACGAGAGTGGATCCAATAAGCCCGAGAACCAGTCCCAGGAGCGTATAACTTACGAGCTTTGCGGCAATAAACATGCCTATCTGGGGCATCTTTTTGGATAATGCTACGGGCTCCTCCCCCGACCGGGAAGCAACCGCAGAGGCTAGTAAGCCCCCCTGGATTGCAAGACAAGACAGTCCGCCGGTCGTAAGCCCAGTGAGAAACGCAAGCCACACAACATTCATAGATATGTATTGTACAAGACACTTGACAAGATTGTCGAGGTTCCGTATTATATCCCCTATAGGGGGATAAAATGCCGAAAGGAATACCGAGGGATAAATCTGTAGAACACACCATACTCCACCGCATGAAAATTGCCCGCGGTCACTTGGACCGTGTAGTCCAAATGGTCGAAGACGGCCACTACTGTATCGACGTCATCCACCAGTCGCTCGCCGTCCAGGCCGCTTTGAAGCAAATCGACGAACTAGTTCTTAGAAATCACATGGAAACGTGTGTAGCTACAGAAATTAAGAAAGGCAACGCGCGCGAAGTCATTGATGAAGTTATGAAGGTCATGGAGAAAAAAAATGGATAAAACACTCGTTACTCTCTTTGGCACGGCACTTATCGGTCTCATATACTGGTTTTTCTTTGGAAAAAAGGAGGAAACTATGACCGCCTCAAGTGCGTGGAATATTATCGTTGAGGGCGGATATAAACCGTCAACCGTCAAAATCCCAACGGGCAAACCCGCCACGATCACGTTCACCCGCAAAGACCCAAACAGCTGCCTTGAAGAGGTAATAATAGAAGATTTTAAAATTAAAGCATTTTTACCCATGAATACACCGGTTACCATCACCATCTCCCCTACTAAACCGGGAGTCTATGGCATCCACTGCGGCATGAACATGTTTCACGGGAGGATTGAGGTCGTATGACCAAAACCTCCTTCCCCATCATCGGCATGCATTGCGCAAGTTGCGCGCGCATAATCGAAAAAAAGCTTACCAAAACTTCTGGAGTGATTGCTGCTTCCGTAAACTACGGAAGCGAAGAGGCCACAGTTGAATGTGACGACACCGTCACGCCAAAAGTGCTCTCTGATGCCGTCGCGGATGCAGGGTATAAAGCAATCGTTGAGGGAGAAAAAACATCCGCCGGCCGGCGAACCCCAGATGAACTCAAAGAAGAAGCAAAAAAGGCCGAGCTTACCGATCTGAAAGCAAAAGTATGGGTATCGGCAGTATTAAGCTTTTTTATACTTTTGGGTAGCTTTCCTGAATGGTTTGGGGTCACGCCGCTCTCCAATTTTTTTGTATTGCTTCTCTTGGCCACACCGGTGCAGTTTTGGGCCGGATGGGGGTTCTATCAGGCCACCTGGTCCGGGCTCAAAAATCGCACCGCCAGCATGGATACGCTCATTGCCATCGGCACCACTGCCGCATACGGCTATTCCCTCGTATCCACAACCAAATATTTCGACACCGCAGCCATCATTATCACCCTTATTCTTTTGGGACGATTCTTGGAAGCAAAAGCCAAAGCCCACACGAGCGATGCCATTAAAAAACTTCTGCATCTACAAGCGAAGACCGCTCGAGTCGTGCGTGCCGGGCGCGAAATTGACGTGCCGATTGATCAGGTAAATGTAGGGGATGTGATCCGCGTCCGTCCAGGAGAAAAGATTCCCGTGGACGGAAAAATTACGGAAGGGGTCAGTTCTATCGATGAGTCCATGGTTACCGGCGAATCAATCCCGGTTGACAAGAAAAAGGGTGACCTCGTCATCGGCGCCACGATGAACAAAACTGGCACGTTCCTTTTTCTGGCAACCAAAGTCGGCAGCGAGACCATGCTTGCCCGGATTGTAAAAATGGTCTCCGAAGCCCAAAGCTCCCGGGCGCCCATCCAACGGCTTGCGGATACCGTTTCCGGCTATTTTGTGCCCATTGTTCTTATGCTAGCTGTAGCTACATTTATCGTATGGTTTGACCTGGGTACGTTTACCCCTGCTTTCACCAATATGATTGCCGTCCTTATCATTGCCTGTCCGTGTGCCTTAGGGCTGGCAACTCCCACCGCCATCATGGTCGGCACCGGACGGGGCGCCGAACACGGTATTTTGATTAAAGACGCCCAAAGCCTCGAGATTGCCAACGCCATCAAAGTCGCAGTATTTGACAAAACCGGCACACTGACGCAAGGAAAACCAATTGTTACTGACGTCGTTCCCGCGTCTATTCTCTCAATCGCCGCGTCTCTGGAGAGAGGATCAGAACATTCGCTTGCAGATGCAATCCTAGAAAAAGCGAAAGGACAGAAGCTTTTCAACGTATCGGAGTTTAAGGCTATTCCGGGGCAAGGTATTTCCGGGTTGATAAGCGGGAAACGATACTTTTTTGGTAAACCCGCGAAGGAGTACCCTAATTTTGAAAAAAAGGGAAAAACCGTTATGGAGCTTACGTCAGGCAAGACAACGTTGGGAATTATTGCCGTTGCCGACACACTCAAAGATCAGGCTAAAGACATGGTTTCGGCCCTCCACCGCATGCATGTCGCTGTCTGGATGATCACAGGCGATAACGAGCGCACGGCAAAGGCAATTGCATCAGAGGTAGGAATTACAAACGTCATGGCCGGAGTCTTACCGGACCAAAAGGCCCAAAAGATTAAAGAATTGAAACAAAAAAATCAAATCGTCGCGTTTGTGGGCGATGGTATAAACGATGCGCCTGCTCTGGCATCCGCCGACGTTGGTATCGCCATGGGAACAGGGACGGATATTGCTATGGAATCAGCCGGAATAACATTATTGAACAAAAATCTTACGAGTGTCATATCTGCAATTAAACTTTCCCGCGCAACCCTTTCGGTTATTAAGCAAAACCTTTTTTGGGCATTTGGGTACAACGTCATCCTCATCCCCGTTGCCGCCGGAGTTCTCTACCCCGCGACCGGGTGGCTTTTGAACCCCGCGCTCGCCGCTTTTGCCATGGCAGCCAGTAGTATTTCTGTTGTCGGAAATTCTCTCCGACTGAAAGGAGTCAGAGTATGAAAACAGACACGAAAATTATCCTCGGCGCCATAGGCGCGAGCGTTCTTATCATCGGCGGAGCATTTGCCCTGTTTAATAATCAAAAACCCCCACCTGCGCGGGCAGAGCTGGGAGCGTCAAGCATGACGATCGACAAAAAAACAGAGGATTTCGGTACCATGAAAGCTGACGAAGAACGTACGGCGACCTTTACCATCACCAATACCAGCGATTCGATCCTCCGCATGTGGAACATCGCCACGTCATGCGACTGCACGTTCGCGAGCGTCATCATCAACGGCCAGACGACCGGCGAGTTTAATATGGCGATGCATATGGGGAGCAACCTTAAAAATTGGATTGGTGAGATTCCGGGTAGGGAAAAGGCAGAACTCAAGGTCACCTACCGGCCGAAGGTCATGCCGATCACGGGGGCGGTTACCCGTCAGGTGAACTTTTCTACCAACGATCCGGAGAACCAGAATGTGGAAGTGAGCGTGGCGGCCAACGTATTATGAACATAGTAAACACAGTGTCACTGATCACTGCATTTGCCGGCGGCATGGTGGCGCTGTTTGCGCCGTGCTGCATCACGTTCCTTCTCCCGAGCTACCTGGCCAACATCTTCCGCGGGAAAAGGAACATCTTAGGCCTCACCCTCTTGTTTGGTTTAGGGATTGCTACCATTCTCGTCCCCACCGCCCTGGGCATCCGCGCCGTCGGGCAAATTTTCCAGCAGTACCATACCCAAACATATCTTATCGGCGGCGGATTTATGATCCTCTTGGGTCTTATGGAGCTTACCGGCAAAAAAATCACTCTCCCGATGCTCAATCTCACCATTGACCTCAACACCCACAAAAGCCCGTGGGCGGTCTACGTACTGGGCGTATTTTCGGGAATCACCAGCTCCTGCTGCACGCCGGTTCTGGCGGGAATTTTGACATTGAGCTTTCTCTCCCCTTCTTTCCTCTGGGCCGGATTGGCCGGGCTCTCCTATGTTGCCGGCATGGTCGTGCCGCTGGTCGTTCTGGCACTCCTATTGGACCGCGTCGACTGGCAAAAGGTGATGAAAGTCAAAGGAAAAACAGTGACACTATTTGGAAAGTCTCGCCTGCTTACCGACGTTATCGCAGGATTCCTCTTTATTGCGGTCGGTATCATGTTTGCCCTCCTTGCGGCAACCGGCAATATCACTATGGGAATGGAAAAACCCATCGAGGAAACGTTGGGTGCGGGTGTTATGAACCTGGTGCGAACGGTTCGAGGCTTTCCCAACAGTGAATATCTATTTTTAGCACTTTTACTAGTATTTATTATTTTTCTCATTCGGAGAGGAAGGAAATCATGAAAAAGAAAAACATTCGCCAAACCACGGTATTTTTTACTATCTTTGTCTTAGTTCTCGGGGGATTTCTGATCGGAATAAATGCGCCCCGTATTGGTTCATTTCTTTCCAATCCGCGCGCAATAGGTATGGCGCAGGCAGATTCTGTAAGCGCCAAACAGCTTGCCAAAATGCTCAAAAACAAGGATTTTACTTTTATTAATGTCCATGTGCCGTATGAAGGAGAAATAGCGGGTACCGATACCTTCGTCCCCTACGATCAGATCGTTGCAAATTCCGCGAGTCTCCCCGAAGACAAAAACGCACCTATTATTCTCTACTGCAAATCCGGCCGCATGAGTGCGGAGGCGTTGCCGGTTCTTAAAAAACTCGGCTACACCAATGTGCGGCACCTCACTGGCGGCATGGATGCGTGGCAAAAAAGCGGTGGCACATTATTGGACTTAAGCAAACTTGATCAGGAGGTCACGCCCGCGGCCGGTATCGAACTTCCCATCTCCTGGGGCGATCTGCCGATGAAGCTCGTGAATGCAGGCGTTATTGATATGGCAAAATTTGCAAAAACCGTCACGATGACGGACAGCCAAAAAGAGATATTTCTGAAAGAGTCAAAAGATCCCATCAGAATCGATAACGCAAACAGCCAATTCATCGTCGACATGCTTTGGGCCATAGGTCTTGCACAAAAAAGCATTGTGTACACGGACGGCCCAATGGGTAAAGAGGAAAAAGCAAACGCCGGCAATTTCGCCTCAACCGGCGGATGGAGTTTAGCCCGAGGGGATGCGATGCAATATCTTAATCGGTTTGACTTCATCAAGCTTACAGATGAAGAACAAAAAAAAGTCGGTGAGATCGCCAAAAACGTCTATCGCCCGTGCTGCGGCAACTCAACGTGGTTCCCCGACTGCAATCACGGCATGGCTGCCCTTGCTGCCATAGAAATGATGGTGGCTGCTGCGGTGGACGAGGCGACGATTTATCGCAACGTCTTGGCGCTCAACAGCTACTGGTTTGCCGATAGCTACCTCACGGTCGCTACCTATTTCGCCCGCCAGGGGACACCATGGAACAAGGTGGATGCCAAGGAAGTGCTCGGAGCGACGTATTCAAGCGGCCAAGGGGCGGCCGACATCACTAAAAAAGTGGGCCCACTTCCCTACCGTCCCGCCCCGTCGGCGGGAGGCTGCGGCGCGTAATATGAATACACTGCCAATAGCAAGTGGCATAGCCTCGGGAGCTCTCCTCCTCGGGTTTTATGTCGCCACCATGACCGCATTCAACGGCTGGCCAGCGGCCGAAGAACAGTTTCAGACGCTCTGGTGGCTGCTTGTGCCGCTTTCCATCGCGTTTGGTACACAGGTAGGACTCTTCGTCCGACTCAAACAATCGTTGCGGGCCAAAAACGCGGCCACAATCGCAACCGGCGGCGCCTCGGCAGGCATGGGTATGCTCGCCTGCTGCGTCCATCATGCCACGGATGTTCTTCCAATCCTCGGGATGTCAGCACTAAGCATCTTTCTTATCCGCTACCAAAAACCGATTCTTTTTATAAGTCTCGGCATCAATGTGTACGGAATACTGCACCTGCGAAAGTATCTTGTAAAACTATGAACCGGATTGCCCGAACCATCATCCTCGCCCTCATCGTTGGATTCACGATTCTTGCTGTTTTTCTTATAGCTTCCCGACCAAAACCCACGCTGGTCGCGGCATATGAAACAAAAGAGGTTGAAGGCGGCGAAGTGACGGTTTCTGTCACCCCGATACGCCTCAAGAAGGGCTTTCCGGCTTCATTTGATGTGGCTTTTGAAACCCATTCAGTTGATTTGGCGTTTGACGTAGAAAAGATCGCAGCATTTACAGACGGAACGAAGGAAACATATACGCCTGTCTGGGAGGGCTCGCCTCCGGGAGGACATCATAGGAAAGGGATGCTTCGGTTTATACCCGACCTTACCCGTCCCAAAATGATGACACTGACATTCCGCGACATTGCCGGCATCCCCACCCGGACATTTACCTGGGAGGTGAAATAACTATGAAAAAATGGCTCATGCCAGTACTGTGTGCCTTACCGTTTGTCGGTATAGCACTCTGGTTTTTGGCGGGAAAAAATATCAGTAACCTCGCAACAATTGGTCTATTTCTTGCGTGTCCATTAGCACACATGTTTCTCATGAAACATGATGGCCACGGCAAACACAAAAACCATAGTGATACACATGGAACATAATATATGGAATACGCATACGGCAATTGGCTTCTGGTCATCGGTATAAGTGCGGTGTTTCTTTTGTTTCTGTTTGACGCGTTTAAGCCAAAAACAGGTACGGATTGGCGTACCTTTAGCTCATTTGGAGCATTTGTGGTTGCTCTTTTTGCCGAAATGTACGGATTTCCGCTGACTATTTATCTTCTCACCTCGTGGTTTGGATCCCGATTCCCCCAATTGAACTTTTCTCACACCTCCGGCCACTTGTGGGAAGTCCTCTTGAACAATACCGTCAATCCACATTGGAGCTTTTTACATATAGTCAGCAATATATTCATTATTGGAGGATTGCTTCTTATTTCTTATGCATGGAACGTGCTCTATCAAGCCGTACAAAAAAAGACATTAGCTACTACCGGACCCTACCGGTATATTCGCCACCCGCAATATGCAGGATTTATCTTGATCATCGTCGGATTTCTCCTGCAATGGCCAACGCTCATTACCCTTATCATGGCGCCACTGCTTATCTTCCGATACATCCGTCTGGCATCTCAAGAAGAAACATATATACTTAAAACATTCGGCCAGAGCTTTATCGAATATAAAAAATCCACCCCGGGATGGTGGCCGTCAATCAAATATATGATATGGTATAAGAAAGGAGGTGAACATCATCATGGCTAAATCATTTGGCCTTAAAGACCCGATGGCAACTGCAAACGCCGCAGGAGTTGTGGCAGCAGTTATTTTTGTCGCATGTAGACTGTTGGTAGGCATAGTTCCCGACTTTATGTTTACTGTCGCCCAATCATGGTTCCACGGAGTCCAGCTTGCAAGACTTGATACGCTGAATATAACAACGTCTACATTCATGTTGGGACTCGTATCATCAGCGGTAACAGCATGGCTCATCGGCTACCTTTTTGCCGTCGTGTACAATTATTTTGTCGAAAAATAAGCGGGAACATGTATTATAATGAGGATATGACGCCGCTTGCTAAACAAACATATGCGCTGCTCAAAAAAGTCCCTCGCGGGAGAGTAACGACATATAAGGCGCTTGCCGAGGCGCTTGGGACCCGCAGCTATCGAGCCATCGGACAATTTATGCGGACCAATCCCCATGCCCCCATGGTCCCCTGCCACCGCGTGGTGGCCGCGGATGGTACAATCGGTGGGTTTATGGGAAAACGAAGCGGGAAAAAAATTCAAAAGAAGATGCGGATGCTACGCAGCGAGGGGATTAAAATCTCGGGCAACAGAATTGCTGATTTTCCTACCGTCCAATTTCTTTTTCCAGCGCCTTGACACTCGGAATCATCAGTTGACGCTTGCGGTAAGAAATAAGCCCCTTTTTCTTGAGTGTTTCCACCTGTAAACTTGCCGTTTCGCGGGTCGTCCCTATCCAGGCGGCAACTTCCCTATGCGTCACCGGCACGGGAAGCGCTATGGCATTCCCCTCTTTTTCTCCGAGATTTTGTGCAAGATATAAAAGAAGTAAGATGGTTTTTTTGTACGCATTATCCAGAACCAAATACTCCATCCGCTTCATCATGCCCGTGACCCCCAATAGAAGCCGGCTGGCAAAATGGTAGACCACGGCTGGGTGATTCTTAAGGAATTTCCGCACCGCTTCTTTGGGTGCCCGCCAGATCTCGACCGCCGTCACCGCCTCAAAATAGTAAGTATTGGGCGTGTCGTTTACAATCCACGTCATTGGGAAAAATGATCCGGGCTTAAAAATATGAAGCATGAGCGCCCCACCGGAGTCGGCAACTACATACTGGCGCACGTAGCCTTTCTTGAGGTAAAACGCGCCCTGTGGCGAGTCTTGGGCGCGCAATATAATATCGCCTTTTTTGTATTTGAGATGGGTAAACCGGTTGAAAAACTCGTCAATAATCTTGTTTGGTGACGCGTCCATACGCTGGAGTATACTCCTATTTCGCAATAAATATGTACTATATCATACACACTGTACAATTGATTTCTGATACTATCATCGTATGAGCTCGACCCGACTGAACCGGATCATATTCATCCTTGCCATCGTGGGCATTCTGATTGCCCTCTATGTCACCCAAAGCTTCCTTCGCCAAGTGGGCATCATCTGTGCCACCGGCGGCTGTGAGCTCGTGCGGAAGAGTCCGGCAAGCTATATTTACGGCATTCCGGTGCCTGCAGTCGGACTTGTGGGCTACTCAATCATCGCGATCCTGGCATTTTTGCGTACCTCTCACAAAAACAAAAATCTCATCAAAGGAATCCTGGGCATGACCGCCTTTGGCGTTGCCTTCACCACATGGTTTACCTACACGGAACTTTTTGTCATCCGCGGCGTGTGCACATGGTGCGCCATTTCAACCGTTAACATGTTTGTCCTCTTTGGCCTCTCACTCAAAAGCTATATACTGGAAAAGAAAGGTACCTAGCCCATGTTTGATCTCACCGGAAAAGTCGCCCTCGTCACGGGTGCATCAAGCGGTATCGGACGAGCAAGTGCTCTGGCCTTGGCCAACCAAGGAGCCAAGGTCGTCGTTGCCGCACGCAGACTTGACCGTCTGCAGGCGCTGGTTGCAGAGATTAAAAATCACGGAAAAGACGGTCTTGCGGTGACTATGGACGTCACCAAAAAAGCGGATATTGATGCCGCAGTTGCCCAAACCATAAAAACCTTCGGACGCCTGGATATCCTCCTCAACAGCGCGGGCGTTGCCGAGTTTGTGCCGTTTTTAGATATGACGGAGGCCCAGTGGGACAAAACAATTGACACGAATCTGAAAGGATATTTTCTCGTCGCCCAGGCAGCAGCGCGCGAAATGGCCAAAAATAAATGGGGGCGTATTATTATGATCTCTTCGATCGCATCTGCGGGTGTGGGGGTTGGATTTCCGCAGGTTGCTCAATATTGCGCATCAAAGGGCGGCGTCATCGGACTTACCGAAGCCATGGCAGATGAGTTGGCACCCATGGGGATACTGGTCAATGCCATAGGGCCGGGGGTCATTGAAACGGAGATGACCGAAGCTATACTGAAGGATCCCAAACAGGCCGAGGCCATGCTGAACAGGGCGCCTTTAAAACGAGCGGGGAAAGCTGAGGAGATTGCCGCCGCGGTCGTGTATTTGTCTTCCGATGAATCTTCCTACACCACCGGCGCCACCCTGTACATTGACGGGGGGTGGCTCGCCACATAAAGGTGTGCTACTATGATTGTATAGAAACATTTTTGTACATCTACCCGGAGAGGAGGTGATACGTATGGCAAGAGGAAACAAACACACATTGGATACCATGAGTATCACCGTCCTTCTTATTATGGCAGTCTTTGGCGGCATTGTCGGATTCTATATCGGGAAATCAAGCGTTATTACTCAGCTCACCGGCTTTCGTGATGCCACGACAATGATGGATACGATGGGAAAATTGATGGAACAACGAGGCACCAGATATGGAGACCGCGAGCTCAAAGACAGCGGAATAATGATGACGGAAAGAGGCGGCATGATGACATCCACGATGGATGTGATGATGAAGGGATATTAACAAGAATCTTGTTTAACCTAAAAAACCCGCCCAAAGCGGGTTTTTTGGTCAGAGGTAGAGGGCAACCGTCATATTCCAGAAAATGTGAACGAGGATGGGGGCAACCAGCGACCTCGTGTTGTAAAAAAGCAAGCTGTTGGCAACCGCAAGGACAAAATCCGTCACAAAAAACAGGATAAGCGTCACCCCCTGCAGTTTATTCATGGTCACCAGAATGGGAATATGGAGAGTCATAAACATGATGGACGACACAAACGTCGCGTATATGAGATTCTTGCTACTATCGAGAATTCTACTAAATACAAACCCACGGGACAGGAGTTCCTCTGAAAATGCAGTGGCTACCGAAAGCAGGATGAGGAAAAATCCATACTGCCCAAATGCGGTTATCGGATTGACGTCCATAGTCCCGTACTTTATCGCGTGCGTCACCACGCCTTCGATGGCAAAAAGGACGCCAAAACCCAACCCGATATAGATACTGGAGAACAGGTTTTGTGCCGTAAGCCCGATCGAGTCTAGCGCCTGCCGTTCGCGGGTTCGCACATACCAGATGACGGGTACGACAAACACGAGCGGCTTGAAAATAAATTCGTCTGCCCATTCGGGAACGTGCACAAAGTACCGGTAGAGTGCCCAAGCCAAAAGAATCCACGCCCATAGTCGGTAGACAGACGTGAGGCTCGGGGCGAATGCTGACAACTTTGAACTCTTGGCCATACCTCTAGATTACCCTACTCTTTCCGTCGTACGCAAGAGGTTATCCGACCCCAAAAATCTCAACGGATTCGGTCATGGTATGCAACAGTCTATTGATAAGCTCTAAAGCTTCCGCGCGTGACAAGCTGCGGAAGTTATGGGGGAAATAATGGAACACAAGGTTCCTCCCCTCTTTCCACGCGTGCCATAGACGTGCCGCAAACTCGTTGCCGTATTTATTTGTGATTTGCCCATATGCACTTTTGGCTCCCAGGCGACGGGCTAAATTCGGTGAAAGCACTTTCCCGATGCGGAAGTGATCGCTTTGGTACTCACGCGCGGTGATGATGCCTGCATCCAAAAATAGTTTCTTCAAAAATCCCTCATAGAGCTTGGCAAACGGGAAAACCAGGTACGAAAAATCCGTCGGCGGCGCGTCGTGGTGACGGAGGCTATCCTCAACCAGAAACTCTCCGTCCTTGAGGATGGCCTGCATTTCGGGAGATAAGTACTGCCAGAGTCGTCCAGAGGCGTTGATCATGCCCATGCAAGGAACAAAAACGTTTCTACAAAAAAGACCGACGCAAATAGGATAAGTCCCCACCGCTGGGCGGTCGTCGATACGGGTACTGCGACCATCCGGTACCACTCATTGAGATTTCCCGTCTGCTGCCACTGACCCGCTTGCCAGAGAATAAGCGTCAGGTACAAAGAAAACACCAGGCCCTGCGCCAACAAGCTCCCGGAAGAAGTCAGAACAAACAGAGAAACAAGGGTAAATGCGCTGACAAAAACGATACTGCGAAAGGGAGAAGGTGCGAGGGCAAAAAAGACTTCCGCCCCGTCCAGTAAATACACCCCGATTGCGCCTCCCAAAAGAAACCATAATGCCCCGATCGGCGGATGAATCTGCCATTTGATAAGACCTATGAGGACGAGGTATCCGAGGGAAACAAAAAGAAACAAGGGGGGCTTTCGTTTGATAATCGCAAGAACTTTGTCCATCCACTCTAGTATACCACCTCAAATCCCACAAACTCACCTGTTGCTTTTTGCCAAGACACATCAACGTGTTTGACCCACGCAACATCCGGGCCTCGCCTGCAAAGAGCAATAAACTCCTCAAGCGACTCGCGCGTGCCTTCGGCGACAAGCTCGACCGTCTTGTCTTCCCTATTTTTTACCCAGCCGACGAGCTCCAGGCCTTTCGCCTGACGCCGGGCCCACGCTCTATACCCTACCCCGACCACGTCGCCCGAAACAATACAACGGATACGTTTCACTCCGTTCCTTCCCGAAGCTTTTTCATTTTCCACATAAAGAGGCGGGCGCGGCTCTTTGCATTTGCATCTTTGACGAAGGTTAATGCTTTTTCCAAAATTGCCCGCGGGACCGTTTTGGCAAGCCGTATATAAAGCGCCTTATGTTTATAATCATCAAGCGTTTCCGATAGATATATGCCATACGACTGAAACTCCCGGGAAATATATTTGTCCTCCATGGGATTAAATTTCTTGAGGATATCTCCGATGGTTGGGATCGCGGTTTGATCGGTCATACCTAGTTAAAACGATTCATGGCTTTGTCTATCCCCTTGTCTAGCGCCATCTGTACGGCCTCTGTGCCGTGTTTTACGAGGTGTTTGAGCTCCCCTGCCTCACTTTGCCGGAACCGCGACAAAACAAATGAAATGACCGAACGGTGGTGAAGATTTCTGTTTTCCCCCTTCTTGGGCGTATCTACTCCCCGTCCTATTCCCAGGCGAAACCGGACAAACGCATCGGTGCCCACTTGTTCGATGATGGAAATAACGCCGTTGTGGCCGGCACTTCCGCCTTTTTCCCGGATTTTAATTTTCCCCAAAGGAAGGTCAATGTCGTCATGAATTACCCAGATGTTCTCTGGCGTCAGTTTATAAAAATCTAATAAGGCCCGCACGGCAAACCCGGATTTATTCATAAATGTTTGCGGTTTGACGAGGATCAAGTCGCCGATTTTTGCCGTCAGAACGTTCTTCTTCTCATCCTTTTGCCACGGAGAGGGCACCCCCTGCACGAGTTCTTTTTGGAGTTTATCTAAAACCATAAACCCGATGTTATGGCGGGTATCTTGATACTCTGCCCCGGGATTGCCAAGACCGACAATAAATTTCATACAAGTAATGTTACCACTTCTTTGTCCGAAAGCTGCGGAAAGTTTTTGTAATACTGTCCTACTGCGCCGAAATCCGCGGGGGTTGCGAGCACAACAACGTCATCTGCGAGCGTATGGAGTGTAACCGCCACCTCCGGAGGCGCGACGGGCAAAGCAACGACAATTTTTCTTGCCTCGTGGCTTTTGACCCACGAGATTGCGGCTACCATGGTTGCCCCGGTTGCCGCCCCGTCGTCTGTTACCATAACCGCTTTATCCCGAACGTCAATTGGCTGTCCCTCGGGCACCACGGCCCCAATGGCAAGCTCCGGATTGCCCGGGCTACCGATCTTTTTGACGACCAGCGCGTTGTGGGGAATGCCAAGCGTGCGCGAAAGCTCGCGGGAAACGACAACGCCGCCACGCGCAAGCCCAAGGATAAGGTCTATCTTTCCCCGATAAGGAAGAAGTTTTTGGGCAAGAAGCGAAGCTGCATGCGCGCGATCATTGAACATGGAAGTCTACCCAATCACCAATCAGCGAAACAAGCGCGAGGGTACTCGCGCGCGTTTCGTCAGTTACTCCATCCATTACTTCATTTTCGCCAACTGCTTCTCTGCCAACTCACCCACGTAGGGGACTTTGTACATTTCTCCCTGGAAGGATTTCCACATAAGAACAATCCAGAGGATAAATGCGACAAATGAAAGAATCAGTCCCGTAAACCACCCCAATATGGGGATAAATCCGAGGGCGATATTTATGACGAATATGCCGCCGAACAGTATCGTCGACTGCATCGCGTGAAAGCGGACAAATTTACTTTCTTTTTCGACAAGAAGTATGACAATACCGGTAACAAATCCTAATAAGTAGGATGCGGCTGCCAATAAATTTTCATTTCCTTTTGCTGCCATTCGTATCACCTCCCCTCTCTTCATCCACCATACTGGAATACATCTTGCTTCGTCAATGGGGAATCCCGCAGGCAGCGGGTCAAAATATCGACAGTTGCTCCTTTGAGGCATCAATCAGCGGTTTTTCCTCTCCTTCGCGCCAAAGCTTCACCACGCCAAAGATTCCATCATAGCCCGGGTCAATCACAATATCCCCAGAACGTACTTTGTCTATCCCAACCGCTATACGCTCTCCGGCAATCTTGGCAATCTCAGCATGTTTAACAGACAGAAGAATATTGAATTCTCCTCCCAACGCATCGGTAAGCTGAAGGTACGGAGTCTGAACTTTGGGCGAAGCAACCGGCGATCCTATGCTTTCGGATATTATTTCCTGCAAAGGGACTAAGCTCACAAACGGCGGACGCTTCGGAAACAGCTTGCTCGTTGTCATCCCCGTTTTTGTCTTGGTAATCCCAAGCTCCTCCTCGCTTCTTCCCGCAAGCTCGGCGACGCGCTGTTCTACTCCCTGTGTGAGGGGCTTTCCGCAGACCGGACAGGTCGTGCCATTTTTTTCGGTTTCCTTGGGTCCCCACCGAATGTTGCAGGCGCGGTGTCCGGACCAGTGGTACTTCCCCTCTTCTGGGTAAAATTCGATGGTATGGGCTATTTTTGAAGGCCCGTCCTGCTTGATCGCCTTATAAATTGAGTCGTAGCTTAAGTCGGTCAAATCAAACACCGTCGCTTCCCGCCCTAACTTGGGTCCTGAATGGGCGTCAGAAAACGAGACAATCGAACGATTATCAAGCTCCTTGATCCTCCAGTTCATGGCCGGATTACTCGATAACCCAGTCTCGACTGCATATATATGTTTAGCATATGGTCCAAATGCTTCCTCAAGACTGTCAAATCCACTCATACTGCCAAATACCGAAAACCAGGGTGTCCAGGCATGCGCCGGAATGATGAGGGCTTTGGGCTCAATGGTAAAGACGAGTTCCGCAACGTGTATGGAAGTGAGCCCGATAATCGGCCGGCCGTCGCTTAAGAGGTTACAGCCCCGCTTGGTCATTTCCTTGTTAATTTTGCCTGCCGATTCTATGCTGGGAACCCAGATAAGGGTATGGACGCGCCTGCCGTGCCCCCCTTGGGAATAAATGCAGGAAACTTCCGTGGCAAGTAAAAAGAGCGGATCGTCAGGCGCGGCATTTTTGAGTTTTAATAAACCGGTCCCTGTCTCTTCCAGGTTCGCCTGTATTTCCCGAAACCACAGGGGGTGTGTCCAGTCACCGGTGGCAACCAGTCCCATGCCTTTACGCTTGGTCCATGCGCAAATTTGTGGCAATACCATCTGGGGAGACACCGCCCGAGAATATTTGGAATGAAGCTGAAGATCCGCAATAACCTGCATAGCTTGCCCCATTATAGCGCAGCTTCAAAGATTCAGCGAAGCTGAAAATTTATACTGCGTTACTCAAATAACTTTTTCGTATTACTCAAATAATTCTTTAAGGAGTATCCGAAACTTTTTCTCGTATTTTTTGAGAACTGTCTGCTGTTTTTTCCCGTACAACTGTCCGCCCATGATATACCCGGGCATGTGTTTGAGGGGTCGTCTGAACAGTAAAACTGGCAATAGTGCGAGTATATACTGACTTATTTGTTTCATCTTCCCCTCGCGCCGAATTCGCCGCATGGACCAAACGTAGAGCGTCTCCCTGAGTATTTGCAGCATGACTCCCCGCTCACTCAACCGCAAACCCAAATCGACGTCTTCATTGTACTGGTGGGATTCGTCATATCCGCCGATCGATTCAAACACATCTTTTCTTACGATAGTCAAAGGCCCGGGAGCAACCGGGCGTTTCAGAAGCACGGTACTCTCCCAGTAGATGTTTCCAAGAAGCGTTACAATGGCATCGTTGACGAGTGACGAATCAGATTTGGCCCACGTGCTAAATATCTTCGGGTTTGCCTCGTGAATGTAGTCGATAATTCGCTCCATGGCGTAGGGCAAAAAAATACCGTCCGCATCGACAAAAATAAGCCACTTCCCTTTTGCTTCTTTCTCCCCGAGGTTGCGCTGGAGCGGCAAGCTTGCTGTTTTACTGACAATAATCCGAAGCTTTGGAAGTTTTCTTGTGAAGGATTTTGCTACCGCGACCGTTTTGTCTTTACTTGAACCGTCCACCACAATAACTTCAAAGTCTTTTTTTGTTTGGCGGGCAAGAGAATCAAGAAGGTGCGGCAAAAATTTTTCTTCGTTTAAGGTAGGAATGATAACCGAGAAACGAGCGGCCATGATGCTCTCTATTATACTCTATCGGCCTTATTTCTGCGACCCCTGCTGGCGGTACATAGTGGCTATTTCCGTAACCGTTGTTACCTGGCCGGGAGACTTGTCATCTCGGATGCGTACCAACCTCGGGAACCGGACAGCGTACTGGGCCCCGTGTGTCGGAGATTTCGTGAGATCATCGCCTGCTATTTCAACGACGATTTTGGGCGCAACCCACACATCAGGGACAAACATGGTATTCACGTCTCTATATTCCTTCGGTTGTTTGCTCACCTTAATGTCATTAAGCCTATTCCGTAGCTCCTTCCATAGCGCGTCAGACACGCCGGTCCCGATTTTGGTCACGGTCACAAATCCGTCTCCGCGGGCGACCCCTACGAGGAATGCCCCGATTCCAAAGCTACTGCGTTTTCCTTCTCCCCGGTAGTATCCCATGACGACGGCGTCGATCGTATCGGTCAGCTTGCCGGTTTTCCCTTCTTCTTCCTTAAACTTCACCCAACTAAAGTCCTTCCGACCCGGTTCGTATGGACTATGCCATTTTTTGACGACCGCCCCCTCCAATCCCTTCTTGATTTGGGCATCATGAAACTCACGGATCTCCCCCGCATCTTTCGTCACCATCTGCGGAGAAATCACGAGCATATTTCCTTTTTGAACAGTCTTTTCAAGCTGACTGCGACGTTCCGAAAGTGGATTACTGAGTAAATCCTGTCCGTCGCGGTAGAGGATGTCGAAAACGAAAAACTTCAAAGGCACTGACGCCAGTGCGGCGGTAATTTCATGTTTCCGCTTCCGGGTCATGGTTTCTTGGAAAGAAAAAAGTCTGCCGGTCTTGGGATCTTCACCCACCGCCTCGCTATCGAGGATCACTTCATAGGCATTCAGTTGTTTTCTAATTTCTGAAAGCTCCGGAAACATGTCGGTCGTGTTTTCTAAATTCCGTGAAAACGTTTTTACTTCGTTTCTCGTTACGTGAATTTGAACCCGCACCCCGTCATATTTGGGTTCCACGGCTACTTCTCCCATTTTTTTAATCATCTCATCGGCATTGGGGAGCCGGGAGCACAGGGCGGCAAGAATAGGCGCCCCAACTTTTGCCTTCACCCGTACCAGCCCCTTCACTCCCTCAGATTTAACCGTCTGGGCCAAAAGTCCAATATCCGGCCGCACGTTATATACTTCCTCAAGCCGCGGGCGGAGCGACTTATTTCCTGCTTCCATAAAGGAGAGCGCATCGAGAATCGTCATATCCGAAAATCCCAACCGAAGCTTATCCAAAGGAATACGTGCAAGGTACCGGGCAGACAGTCCGTCAACGCCCTTCAGAAGATCGGCAAGAAGTGCAATTTTTTTCTCCTGGGAGCCTTGTCCCCCCACTCGCGAGAGTGCGTCAAGCTTCGCAAATACGTCCGATACGCGCATGGTGCCCCCGCCGCGATGAAGAGACTGGGCGGCAGATCCCAGATCACCGAGCTTTTTAAATGCTTTTTGCGCCTCTCTTTCCGGAGCATGATACGCAAGAGCAATTGCCCGGATCATGAATTTATCTGCGATACCAAACTCAACGGCTTCATACAGGGGAACCGTACGACCCTGTAAAAGATAGCAGATCTCACCGATCTCTTGAGGTTTCGCCTTGCGGAAAAGGTCGGCAAGGATCTCCGTCATCGTATTTCGTGATGCCGTCTCTTCCAGTCTTTGGAAGTATTTGGCAAGCTCGGAGAATGTCATTTGATGTATAGGTAATAGGCAAGAACGATAAGGACAAGAAACAATATTCCAAATCCGATCGCCACTCCCCCTTCGGGATCACGGTGCGTGAGCTTTTCTATCCCCTGAATGACCACAACCAGGGCAATAAGCGAAGGAACAATCATAAACGCGTAGGTGACACCGGGTCCGGAGAAATCCATACTCTAATAATCCATCAATTCTTCTCGGAAATCAATCACCTCGCCTTATTCTCCGCCGGTTTTGAGGACGTACTTGACCCCCTTGGTGGAGCCTTCTTTTTTGATGATGCCCTTGTGGACAAGGTCTTTAATCTCCCGAAGGACCGTATCTTCAGAAATCATAGGGAACAGTTCAAAAAACGCTTTGTTCTGCAAAAAACCATTCTCCTGGATAAACTCGACGATTTTAATCTGCCGCTCAGAAAGCGCAAGCTGCTGGCCGCCCATAGATTTTTTGATTTTGAGGTCGGTCGAGAGCGACTTAACCTTTTCCTTGATGCGGGCAAGCTCGATTGCCAGCCCCTCGGTGAAATATTCAAGCCACGCGTTCATGTTGCCGCCGCCGCGTGCTACACTCTGAAGCGCTTCGTAGTAGGCCAAAGGCTCGCGGTCGTAGTATTCCTCCAGCGAGAAGAACCGCTTGATGTCATACCCCTGTTTAAAAAGAACAAGGGTGGCCGCGGCCCGCGCAACCCGGCCGTTGCCGTCCAAAAACGGATGGATGCGTACGAGTTCATAGTGGGCGATACCGGCCTTGAGGACCGGATGTAACTCGTCTCCCCCTACGCTATTGAGCCAACGCAAAAATGCATCCAATAAGAAAGAGATTTCGACTGCGGGAGGCGGACGGAACGTAATTTCTCCGGTTTGACTATTTTTGACCACAACCTGGGTCTTTCGATATTCCCCCACTTGCGCGTCGTCAAGCATCCGGTGCACGGTTAATGAATGGACATGTTTGAGGGTGTCGGAGGTAATCTCATTGTTGTCGTACGATTCGATAAACTGAAGGACATTCCGGTAATTGAGGACCTCCTGAATATCGCGTTCACGTCCGACAATCTTGGCACCAGCTAGTACTTTTTCCGCCTCACCTAAATTCAGCTCGTTTCCTTCAATATGCGTCCCGTGGTGCACCGTGCGGATGAGCGCCTCCTCACGGAATTTTGCTTCCCACGCGGGCACAAGCGGCGCATTTTCAATAATTTCCCGTGCCGACTCAATAATACCGGTGTATTTGAGAATCTTGTTGGTGATTGCGAAGTTGGGAGTATACATAAATTTCCTGTATAATAACCGCATGAGGTTAGAAATGCAATATGGGGCGCTTCGAAAGGCTCTCGTCTTGTTTGTCCTCTGGTATTTGCGGGCGATTGCGCGTCTGGCCATCGCACAGAGCCGTGCCACGATTATCGGTGTAGCGGGCTCGGTTGGCAAAACCAGCACTCGCGAAGCCATCTTTGCGGTCCTCCGCGATATTGCCCCCACCCACATGGCAAGCGGCAACTCAGAAACCGGCGTACCCTTGGGTTTGGTCGGGTTATTTCCGACCGATTACTCCCCATTTGATTGGGCCCGCATGCTTCTTTCGGCCCCCTTCCGCATCGGGTTTTTGAGAAATATGCGCTATATCATCGTCGAAATGGGCATCGACGACCCCTTCCCACCCAAAAACATGGAATATCTTTTGACTATTGTGAAGCCCCAAATCGGCATCATCACCGAAGAGTCTGCGGCCCACACCATGCAGTTTGAAAAAATACTGGATCCCGGAGCCATCATGTCAGACCACGAGCGTCTCAACAGTCTTATTCTTGCCATCACCCGCGAAGATGCCAAAATGCTCAAACACAGCGAGATTGGCATCATAAACGGCGATAACCGGTTTCTTACAAAAGAGTTGCATGGGCCCAAAAATTTTACGTTCGGCAACACAAAAGGTTCAACTATTCATATCACTGGCTACTCCGTAAACACCAAAGAAACTACGTTTTCGTATACGCTTGATAATACGCCTGTTATTCTTCAATTTAAGGGTTTCGCTTTCCCCCAAGAGCTAGGTCACGTGTTTGCGCCCGCTATTCTTGTGGGGTATAAGCTGAATATTCCCTTAGAGGTCATCCGGGAAAATTTAGAAAAAAACTTTACTCCCCCAAAAGGCCGCGAAAGTTTGTTTGAGGGCATCAACAACGCGGTCATTATTGATTCATCCTACAACGCATCCAGACCGTCCGTTCTTTCATTTTTGGAAATGATACGCCTACTCAAGAAACAGACGAAACGTCACACCATCGTCGTTCTGGCTGACATGCTGGAGCTCGGCAACGAGGCGCAGATTGAACACGAAGCCGTCGCGCGCGCAATCGGCAAAATTCCGGATACCCTGTATCTCGTCGGCCCGCTTACAAAACGGTTCATTCTGCCGGTCGTAAAAAACGCAAAGTGGTTTCCCTCCATCATCGAGTTCAACGAGGCCCTCGCCGATATCCCGAAACGATCCCTTATCCTTTTTAAGGGCTCCCAAGGCGACCTGTGGCTTGAAGAAAGCATCAAATTGCTCTTGAAAAACAAAGAAGATGTTGCGCGTCTTTGCCGCCAGAACTCCTTTTGGCAAAAAGTGAAAAAGGCCGCGGGAAGATGGGTAGAGGTGTGATACACTGAATGTATGGATACCCAACCCGAGGCTCCGACCCCAACTCCGCCAAAGCCTTTTCCCCTCTTACCCGTCCTGCTTTCATTGTTTTCGTTACTTTTACTCCTATCCACCGGTTTCCTCGCCTACCAAAACATGCAGCTTACCAAACAAATTACATCGTTGACTTCTACACCAATTCCATCACCTACTCCAAATGAGAACAATCTTCCCCAAAACACCTTTGACATTTGTGGATCTGCCCAACCTAAAACCAGATTTAGTATTATGCCACCAACAGGTTGGACTATTACAAAAAATGCCGATTCAGAGATCTACCAGGCATATAGAATCGCGAAAGACGATGAGTGGGTTGGAATAACCTGTGGAACAGGATTTGGCGGTGGTGGATGTCTACCTGAAAACGATAAAACGTTAACGATTGCTGACCAAAATATTCGCTCTTGTATCAGCCCAATTCCTAATACTAATAAGGTTGGATTAGGTTTAAGCTACCTTGATCACGGAGGGAATACTTTTGCATTCTCCGGTTCTGTAAACAATGAACAAGCTTTCACTCAAATCCTCTCCACGTTTAAATTTACAGATCAAATACCCACGCCTACCTGTATACCTCGTCCAGCCTGTCTGGATGCTACACCTAGGTGCATGATCCCCGAAACGTCGGATATGTGCCCGAAGTCGTCAATGATATATACCTGTCCGCCGAGTGGATACGTAGACTGCATGCCCATTATGGACGAAACCAAAAAGAAAGCATGTTCGCCGGAAGCGATGAGTTGGTATGAGGCTAACTGTCCAAATTTTCAAGGCGGCGCGCTATAAAAGAAGCTCTTTCATCGTCAGGGGAATTTGGTTGGCAAGGTCCGTGGCATTAAAGTAGGGACCGACTTTTGCAAATAACGCGTCTCCTGCTTTTTTATTGATAAATGATCCTGCTATTGTCGCCAGAAATGGGTCGTTTTTACAGGCCAAAGCCGCAATAAGCCCGGCAAGCACATCTCCGGTCCCACCCTTGGTCATCCCGGGATTTCCGCCCTCAATGATCCGTGTTTCTCGGCCATCAGAAGCGATATCTTTATCTCCTTTGAGAAGCACAATACATTGATATTTGCGGGCAACACTGGCAACATCTGCCTCTCCAAAAGCGTGCGCAAATTCACCGTGGTGGGGCGTTAGAATGGCGTGGTTGGGAATAAAATTCAGATCCATCATCTGCAGCGCCCCGGCATCCAAAACCCACTGTTTATTTGGATATTTCTTAAGCAACGAATTCGTGAGTGTTTCTGTTTCACTATCCCGCGTCATGCCGGGACCTAAAAGAATAACGTCGTCCTCCTCAATGTAGGCATCCACATCCGTTCGTGGTACCACGATTCCGTTTCTGAATTCTTTTTTTTCTTCGTGCACTATCGCATTGTTTTCCGGCACCGAAGAGTAATGCACGAGGTCTACAATCCGGGACGCAACCGTGAGCGCCCACAGGCTCGCGGCATGAAACAGGTGGGATCCGCCGATAACCAGAAGTCGGCCGTTTTGCCCTTTATGTGAGCCGCGTGCTGGGGTGACGAGCATTTTGACGTCATCTGTCGTTACTGCTTTCATGAGTGTATTGTACACAATTATCCGCCTAACCGGATAATGGTTGCCGCAAGCTTGCGCCTTTTGAAAAGGGTCACCACTTCTTCCTCCGCCGAACTGACGACCGTTTGCTGTTTACCCAAAAGATCCAAAACTAATTTTCGGTGACGCGCGTCTAGCTCTGAAAATATATCATCCAAGATGAGGAGCGGCCGCTCCCCGGTTTCACCATCAATATACGCAAGTTCCGCAAGCTTCAACCATAAAATGGCGAGGCGTTGCTCCCCGCGGCTTCCGTATTTACTTAAATCCAGATCATTCTTGAGAACTACGAAGTCATCCCGGTGCGGTCCCACCAGTGTTGCTTTGACCGCCACCTCTTCCTGGCCATACTGCTGGAGTCTCCCCTCTGAGATGACGCTCTTGTCGTATTCGATCTGAAACCCTTCAACCAAAGACTGAAAACTGTTGACAAAGTCAATATACGCTGCCCGTTTATCCGTCAAATACCCTCCGGAACGGATCAGCAGCTGGTCCCAAAACCCAAGCTGGTGCCGGTGCGCGCGGCCCTCGCTAATAAGATCTAGAAGACGGTTTCTCTGCCGCAATCCCCGCTCGTAAGAAATTAAATTTCTGCGATACTCGCGGTCTATCTGCACCAGTACATAATCCAAATACTTTCGCCGCATCGAGGGGCTATCGGTCACGAGTTCCAGGTGTTCCGGCCAAAAAAGAACTGCCCGCAGATTACCGACAAAGTCAATTTGCCGGCGTGCAATACCATTGACGAGAAATTTTTTTGTCGGGGTTAATAGTAATTCCAATGTTGTTTGATCTGAAATTTGAGCCTTGATTCGGCAGAACGAATCCCCCCACCGAATCATCTCTGCATCCCGGTCCGCGCGGAAACTTTTACCCGTTGCCATCATCATAATCGCCTCAAGAATATTTGTTTTCCCCGCGGTATTAGGACCCACGACAAGAGTGGTCGTGGGAGAAAACACAAATGATTTTTTTCCGTAGCTTCGGAATTGTTGGAGGCTAAGCTCAGTGAGAATCATGCCCGAATCGTGGTGCCAAAAAAAGGCTTCTCGTCCAGGGCTTTTCCGAGGTTCTCGAGATTCTTGCCGTTGAGGATTTTGACGGTGATCCCGAGCTCCTGGGCGAGCTTGGATGCAATCGGGTCAAAGGGAGCGCTCATCCGCGGGCTCCAGGTGTCGCCGACGAGCGCGCGGTACTTTTTCCAGGTGATCTCATCCATCGGTTTGGCATCGGTAAACTTATTCGGATCTTTGTCATAGACTTTGTCGATATTGGTTAAGTTTATAACTTCCCGCACCCCATAATCCGCGCACAAGGTTACCGCATCGTAGTCGGTACTCCATCCGGGCTTCCAACCGGCCGCAACCGCCACCGGGTGGGTAATTTTCAAAATAATTTCATAGTGTTTGATGACCCGGGCATCGGCAATATCCTGAAAAACAGTACGGACGAGTTGAGCGTTGAGACGCGTCGCGTGAATACCAAGCCAGTCTTTGTCTGCGTCGCTCAAATCCTTCCCCCGTATTTCTTTGGCCGCGTCGATGTATTTAGCGGCAATCGACCCGCCCCCCACCACGATAAAAAATCTCCGCTTTTTTTCGGAGACTTGTTTTCGGATAAAGGTATTAAACTCACTCAAAAATTTGGTGTCGACAATACCATTGGGGATGATGAGAGATCCGCCAACAGAAAGAATAAATGTACCATTCTTATCAGCCATACAATGCAATCATCTTACGGGAACCTCACGTATTTGTCAACGAAGCCATACTATGTTAAACTAGCAATACTTAGGAAGAAAATATATGACAGCAGGACCACCCACACCGGAAACACCAATTACACCAGGAATGATTGCCGATGCCCACAGGAAAGTGGCTAAAAAAGCAGCAAGAACCGCCGATATACTGAGACAAGGCGCCATAGATGCAGGTGCCACGCCTTCGCAAGCGGCCGGCGCTGCAATGAGTGAAGCCACAACTGCTGTTAGAAGCGACCAACCAAGTAGAAAAGATTAATACACTATTTAATCTTATAGTTTTACTCTCCGTATCCATTCTGCTATACTCCCGTCACGTATGACTCCAGAATACGGCAAGCTCATTGAGCTTATCGGCCCCACATGTGGGGGCAAAACTACATTTGCCAAAGATCTGGGGGTGGCGTTAGGCGCTACTGTTTTTTTGGAAACCACCGAAGACAACCCGTATATGGCCGACGCGCACCGCAGCGGCGAACACTCGTGGAACAACCAAGTTTGGTTTTTGCAACAGTACGTCCGGCGTCTCTCAGAGGCGACGCGTCTTCTGGAAGACGGAAAAATCGCGATTATCGATTCTGGTTTTCCCACATACCTCCTGCATTCAACAATTATTCTGACTCCCGACCAAAACACCCGATATGGTGATTTAGCCGCGCGACTTACCCAACATCTCGCTATCCCCGACCTCACGCTATACCTCAAAGATGACAAGGATTTTCTTATGGCAAGGCTAAAACGTCGCAATAAAGGTCATGACGATGCCGACCCTGATTTTGTCGATACGCTCACACGGCTTCACAATGAGTGGGTAGCCCAAACACATCTTCCGGTTGTTTCAATCCACTCACGCGATCTAGAACATGAAGGGCTCAAAAAAGATATTATTAGAACCATTGCGCTCACCATCAAACCTCCCTCAGTAATACGTGCCTCTGTTTAACGATTACACTGTGTGATACAATACAATCAATAGCAACCTCATAGTTTTACTCTTCGGACTAATTTTGGTACAATCCCCCGACACGCGCTCGTGTAGTCGCTATGGCATCCACATCGTTAAGACGGCCAGAACAGGACAGATTACATTCAACCGAGGGAGAACCGCGGCAATTTTCATACAGCCGGGCATCCTGGGATACCGATGAAGACTCACTCGTTCCCGCAACGAAGGAAGCCCTCGGTGGTAAAGCGTTAAGTCTTTTGGTAATGACGAAGCTTGGAATCCCCATTCCCCCGGAGTTTACTTTAAGCACCGATGTAGGAAGAGCATATCTTTCTGAAAATGCTTTACCGAAACCAGTGGCTGAAGAATTGACGACACGCGTGGGTCAGTTGGAAAAGATCACTAAGGAACGCTTCGGTGACCCGGAACACCCCTTATTTGTTTCCGTCCGATCCGGCGCTGAAACTTCCATGCCCGGTGCCATGAAAACAATCCTCAATATCGGACTCAATAAAAATACCATCCATGCGCTTGCAAAGGAAATTGGAGAAAATGCTGCGTGGATTGCATATTACCATTTCGTCAAACAATTTGCCGAGGACATCTGTCACGTCGACATGTCCGTTATTGAAAAACTCAAAGACACGGCCAAAGAAGCACTGGGGTTTGCACGTATCAACGAACTGCCCTTATTCATGATCAAATCTTTTTTGGAAATAACGAAGGCTCGGGTAAAATATATGTGCCAAGAATTTCCCCAGGACCCTCATGAACAACTTCGTTTGGCTACGAATGCGGTATTTGAATCTTGGAACAGTCCGGAAGCTATTGCCTACCGCAGGCGGTTTGGTATATCGGAGTATTTGGGAACCGCAGTCACCGTACAGAGAATGGTATGGGGTAATTCTCAATGGGAAGGGTCTGGGTCCGGCGTTGTGCTTTCGCGGGATCCGCAAACACTGGACAAGGAGCCTGTGGTCGGATGGTTACCCCACGTGCAAGGAAATGCGCCTGTCGGCGACTCGCCACACAGACAGATGAGTATTGATGATCTTCCAATTTCCGATGCGGGTAAACAGGAAATACGCAGGTGGATCCAGGATCTTGAAAGTTATTATCAATTCCCCCGGGACTTTGAATTTACCATCCAAGTTGATGCTGAAGGACACGAACATAGATGGGGTCTTCAGGATCGCAGAGAACCACTCACCAATCCCGCATATGTTCTCTGGCTCCTCGAACAAATAAAGGATGCAAAGATGTCAGAAAAAACTGCAATGCGGCTGGCAACCGCGGGAATTCTCTATTCAGTTTTGGACTACGATTTGGACCCCAAAGCCATGGAAAAAGCAAGACTTCGGGATTTGGTCACGACCGGACAACGAATAACGAATGGGCACGCGACCGGGGTAGTCGTATTTTCCATAGAAGAGGCCAAAAAACAACCACGTCTTGACGTTGTACTGATGGCCCCAAAAAACACCAAGATCGATCTATTGAAACTTCCTCAAAATGTGGCAGGTGTGTTCACTCACGGCGGAGGCATTGGCGCGCACTCCGGTCGCATAGGAGCGCGTATGAATCGACCGATCATTTTTGATGGCCGCCTGCATCAATCTCTACAAAAAGGAGACGTCGTCACCATAAACGGAACCACTGGGGAAGTATTCCGAGGGATTATCCCCCTCGCCGAAATACCAGGGAGCAGCCTTTTAACAGCGGACGCTCTGGAAATAGCAAAATCGTGGGATGTGCAGCGGAGACAAAACCCTTGGCAACTTTTAGTGACGCCGGAAGATGAATGGAAAATCTCCGACATTGCCGAAACGGCAACCCAAAAGCTTACTTCTTTGGAAGAATATCAATCCAGAAAAGCCAAGATTGAAGCCGCATTTATTCAGGTAATTCCCCGGGACATCCGTATGGAGTACGATATCAAACAAGCAGACGATGTGGTGGGTATCAAAAGCCGTGTGAAGGAAATTCTCCGTTCGGGCGGGGATGCCACGCTTCGAACCGCACACTTCCCGGATGTTGACGGCGGGAAAGGCCCGTGGGCCGTCTTCACATCAGAAGAGGATATTGATGAGTTTTTTGCCAATCCATTTTATACAAAATCAAAATATGGCGGATATCACGCGTGGCGGGGAAACGCAGCGCTTACAGAAATTTTTGTCGGCCATATTCCAAAAGATAAATTATCCGAAATCCCCGAAATTAAATTTCAGCACTGCGCCTGGACCGCGTCTTGCTCAAGCAACAATGAGTTTATCATTCAGATACATCCGCACGGACCTCACCTTCGGGAGCTTGACGAAAAAGATGCCGACACCTTCATCACTTATAACATACCCGTAGACACTAAATCTGGTCAATTGGTTGAAACGGTCATACCCAAAATCGGAGAAAAACTCATGGATGACGAATCGGCCATTGAACAAGCTCGATTTGTTGTACGTACCATTCGTGACTGGTACGCGAAATATCAATTAGCAGAACGTTTAGCCGCACTCGCGGTACTATTTCCCCATAAAGAAAATTATTCTTCGCCTGCACTACAAGGCCAAACGCGCATCGACCCGAACGGACAATCATGGATTTACTCATATGATTTAAACATTGACCACTTTGATAAGAAAGTTGAAGAACAAGAAAACTAAGATTTTTTTTTCTGCCCACCTATTTATCCCTCCAGCCTCACAAACGCTCCGCTTCGCTTCACGCCTCGGTAGATAATCTGAAAAATAATCCACCCCGCAACAAACCACACTACATTGAGTATGCCGGCAATCGCCAGCGCCCGCCAATCAACAACGCCATGAGTCAACTGTCCACGCATGGTTTCAAATACATACGTCGAGGGCATGCTGTAGGAAATCCACCTGATACTAGCAGGCAACACCGATACCGGATAAAACACGGCGCCAATGGGCTGTATCAAAAAAACCAGCGCCCAGGACAACGACTGTATCTGCATGCCGAAGCGGAAAATGAGGCCTAAAACCATCAAACCCAGCGCCCATGAAAAAACCAACAGTTCGAGAATGTAGATGATCGTCGTCCACCCAAGTGAGAGGATAGAAAAATGGTACAAAAAATACGCAATGACTGATGTCATCGCAAAGGCCATGAGTGATTTGAGCGTCCCTGAGATCATCTGACCTACAATAAACTCCTCCATCGATAAAGGCGAAATAAACAGACTGCTGAAGCTTCGCGCCCACACTTCCCACAGCGCTCCGACGGTAATTGCATACTCCCCCACCCATATAAAATTCCAAAAAATCATGCCCACCATGATATTCGTGCCCCGCGCGTCTCCGGTTGCCCCAAAGGAAAGGGCGATCAAGGTATACACCCACATCTGAATAGCCGGTTGCCAAAATACATCCACCCATGTTTCGACACTATGTAAAAAGTGATACCACGTATGGAGAAGGACGACCTTAAGTCTCTTACTGCTCATATGTTCCTCCGGCAATTGATAAAAATACGTCTTCTAAATCGGGTTTCTCAACATCGATTTCCGTAATCCAAACCTTGTGTTTCCGAAACCCAAAGAGCACCTTTGGTATGTCCGTTTCAAGGAGGGAAATAGCGACCGCATGTGCCCGCGGAAATGTGTGTGCTAAACCTTCTGTGTCTAAGTATCGTGCGACCGGGCCCTTATCTCCGTCAAAGGTGAGGATAAGGCGTGAGTTTCCGACGCGCTTGGTGAGCCCCAAGGGCGTATCCTCGGCAACAATCTTGCCGTGATCCAAGAATATCACCCGGTCGCAAAGCCTCTCTACCTCTGCCATATTATGCGAGGTATACAAAATCGATACGCGCTCCTTTTTTTGCAGCCCCTCTATAAATTCCACCACTTTGTTGGCAATATCAGGGTCAAGACTCGCGGTTGGCTCGTCCATAAGGATGAGCTGCGGGCTATTGAGGAACGCTTTTGCCAATATTACCCGTGTTTTTTGACCCGCAGACAAATGCCAAAACAACTCGTGTTCAAGGCCTTCGATTTCCAAAAGCACCAGTAGTTCACGGATTTTCTGACGGGGATTTTTTACCTCATACAATCCTGCGTAAATATCCAAGTCTTGGCCCACGGTCATCCTCCCTTGCATATGCGCGTAGGCTGAAGCAAAGTTAATGCGGGAAAGAATGTACTGGCGCTCTTTGGGAAACGGCTTACCGAAATAGCAAATCGCCCCGGAGCTAGGGGTAACCAAATCCAATAACATCTGAATGGTGGTCGTCTTCCCTGCCCCATTGGGGCCAAGAAGCCCGACAATCTCTCCTTCCGCTACGTCAAAAGAAATGTTGTCTACTGCGGTAAATTTTCCAAACCGCTTCGTAAGATTTTTTACCGTGAGTACCCCCATATGAATCTAAGTATACGCGTTTTCGAGGCTACTGGGAAGTGTACTTTTCCTCAACGAAGGCTTTGAATTGTTTTTGAAATCTCCGTTTGCTGAATTTTTGGGCCTGGGCGATGCAGGCGGCGGAAGAAATTGTTATCTTGTTCAACTTTTCGATTGCTGAGACAAGACCGTCAACGGAAGGCGCACGGAATAATACTCCTGTCTTTCCGTCAATAACCGACTCCTGGTATCCTCCCCCATCGAATGCAATAACTGGAGTGCCTGCGGCCATTGCCTCAACCGGCGTCATACCAAAATCTTCGTCGGTGGCCAAAGCCAAAAATGCTTTCGCTCCGGCGTAGAGCCGGGCCAGCTCCATATCGGAAATGTAGCCAAGAAATTCAATATTTTTGCCGGCGTGTTTTTGCAGGGCTTCAAACTCTCTCCCATATCCGGCCGGCGCCCCGACAATCTTCAGGGGAAATCCCAGTTTTTTGGCTGCAGCAACCGCAAGCGTTAGTCCTTTGCCGCCGACCAAGCGCGATGCAACAAGATAATAATTTCCTTTTTTCACTTTTGGGATCTTGGGGAGTTCAATCGGCGGGTAGATGACGGTCGAGTCCCGCCGGTAAAATTTCTGAATTCTTTTTTGTGTTTCTTTGGAGTTGGCGATGAACCAGTCAACCCGTTGGGCGGCGGTGTAGTCGTACTGCCGCATGAAAAATCCGACAACCGTGGCATACGCGCGGACAATTCCATACCGTTGCCACTCAATGGACGTCGGATAGCCATAAAGCCATCGGGGTGGCGTGTGACAATAGCAAATCTCGATCGTCTTCGATCGCCCTGAGCCTGTCGAAGGGCCTTTTTTGGCAAACCCCTTGGTAATGTACCAACTTGAGGAACCGATAATGACGTCGTAGCCGGAAAAATCAAAACTGTTCCAGATGGCGGGCGCCAGAAACCGTAGCGGACTATGGAGTTTCGTTGCAAATCCGGGGATATGCTGGGCCCAGGAGACACGGATATCACGGCCGCCAAACCGGTCCAACGCCGGCCCCGGGCGGGTAAATGCGGTGTAAATCGGCGCCTCGGGGAACATCTCGCAGAGGGAAAGAAGGACCCGTTCCGCGCCACCAAATTCTCCTAAATAATCATGAACAAGAGCGATCTTCATAGTTACAGCAGCAGCTGCTGCTCGGATGTTTTTTGAGTCTTTTGTTTTTTGGAGACTTCCTGTTTGACCTCCCCTGTTATCCGTTTAATGAGTGACCGAAATCCATATCTACTCAACTCCTCGATCGCTTCCGGCGTATTCAGGCTTCCTGTGGGCGCGAGGGAGCCTTCAAGAGGCACGTTTGTACGGATTGTTGCAAGATCGTAGGACATGCGCGCACTTTCTTTTTCAGTTGATGATAGCTCTTTTGTTGCAAGAATTTTTTCAAGAGATTTGTATTTGGTGAGGAGTGCGACCGCTGTTTTGGGACCAATGCCGGGTACTCCGGGATAGTTATCGGATGGATCTCCGGCCAGTGCCTTAAAATCCGGAATTTTGTTTGGTGCCACTCCCATCCGTTCGACCACGGCTTTTTCATCGTACAATTTCGCCTCGGATAACCCTTTCGTAGGCATGTACACAAAAACTTTATCATCTTTAACAAGCTGCAATATATCTCTATCCCCCGTCACAATGATCACTTGATCTCTGGCTTTTTTTGCCAGTGTTCCGAGCACGTCATCTGCCTCAAATCCGTCTTTTTCAAAAATCGGAATCCCGAAGGCGGTGATCAAATCATGCACTTTGGGAATCTGGTCGGAAAGCGCGTCGTCCATCTTCGGACGCTTGGCCTGGTAGCCTTCAAACAGTTTCTTCCGGAAAGTGGGCTTGGGGCGGTCAAAGGCTACCGCAATATGAGTAGGCTTGAGATCGTGGACGAGCCGGACAAGCATCGATGCAAATCCGTAGACCGCATTGACGACCGACCCATCAGGCGCGGTGAGGGGTGGAATTGCATGGTACGCGCGGTGCAAAACCGCGTTGCCATCGATAAGAACGAGGCGATTCATGAGGCTATTGTAGCACCTTTATTCGTGGTATACTTCGTTCATCTATGGCAGAAAAGGCTCACCCGAAACACCTGCAGAAGAACGGCACCCATAAACCCAATGGTAAAAAGGGCAAAGTGTGGATGTTTCAGCTGAACTTTAATCTCAAAAATGTCTTTATCGTTCTGTTTGTAGCATTTATGCTTCTTTCCCTTTTGGGAAGCGTGGGCAGCCAGGAACGACTGCTCCCCCAGAAACCACTCTCCACGGTGATTGCCGATGTCAAATCCGGGACAGTCGCCAAAATTGAAGTGGAGGAAGAAAAGTTGTTTGTTGAATATAAGAATGGCGACAAGGCGATTTCCCACAAAGAACCCCAGGAGTCGCTCTATAAACTCTTGGAAGGGGCGCAGGTAGATCCCAAATCAGTCGAAATCCAAGTTAAGGATTTAAGCGTCGGCCAAATGTGGCTTGGGATTATTTCCAATGTCCTCCCCTTGGTTCTTACCGTACTGTTCTTCCTCTTCATTTTCCGCCAGGCCCGGGGCGCGCAGGACAATCTCTTTAGCTTCGGACAGAGTAAAGCAAGAATCTGGAACAAAGACCTTCCGAAAGTGACGTTTGCCGATGTTGCAGGCGTGGACGAGGCCAAAAAGGAGCTGGAAGAAGTCGTCGACTTCCTCAAAAATCCAACGAAATACAAGGCCCTGGGCGCCCGTACACCCAAAGGTGTCATCCTCGTTGGACCCAGCGGCACGGGGAAAACACTGCTTGCCAAGGCTTTGGCGGGTGAAGCAAAAACTGCATTTTACTCGATCGCCGGATCTGAATTTATGGAAATGCTCGTCGGCGTTGGCGCCGCGCGCGTGCGGGACCTCTTTGGCCAAGCCAAGAAAAACGCCCCCGCCATTATTTTCATCGACGAGATTGACGCGATAGGACGAATGCGCAGCGTCGGGATCATGGGCGGGCATGATGAGCGCGAACAGACATTGAATCAAATTCTTGTTGAAATGGACGGATTTGAACCCAATACCGCCGTTTTGATCGTTGCCGCCACCAACCGCGGCGATCTGTTGGACCCGGCGCTTCTTCGCCC
Organism: uncultured Gammaproteobacteria bacterium; assembly: GCA_964515005.1. Taxonomy (GTDB): domain Bacteria; phylum Patescibacteriota; class Microgenomatia; order UBA10105; family UBA927; genus XYB1-FULL-47-11. The sequence continues at coordinate 256,151 of CAZEVT010000001.1, read as the reverse complement.
GGGAAGATTTGACCGCAGGGTCGTTCTTGATCTCCCTGATATGGCCGGAAGGAAAGACATCCTTGCCATTCACGCCAGAGGCAAGCCATTTACCGCAGCCGTTGACTGGGACAAAGTCTCCAAACGCACGGTCGGATTTTCAGGGGCGGACATTGAAAACATGCTGAACGAAGCAGCCATTCAAGCGGCCCGCGGCAACAAGAAAGAAATAGACATGGCAGACCTTGAGGAAGCGGCGACGAAGGTGAAGTTGGGGCCGGAGAAAAAGCGACTCCAAACCGATATGGACCGCAAAATGACTGCCTACCACGAGGCGGGTCACGCGATCGTCAATTACTATAGCCCGTATTTGGACCCGGTGCACCGCATCAGTATCGTTTCCCGCGGTATGGCTCTGGGCTTTACCATGGCCCCTCCCGAGAAAGACCGCCTGCACGAAACCCGCTCGCGCCTCATTGACCAGATTGCCATGACCATGGGAGGACGCGCCGCCGAACAGTTAATTTTCAACGAAATGACCTCAGGGGCGGCAAATGACATTGACCAGGCAACCCGCATCGCCCGCTATATGGTGATGGAGTTTGGCATGTCGGACATCGGTCCCGTCAACTTCGGCCCGCAGATGGATGTTACCGAATGGGGCAAATCGTTTATGGAAGCCTCACAAATCTCCCCGGAGATGCTTTCCAAAATTGACACCGAGATCCAGAAGTTCCTCAACGAAGGCTACAAAAAAGCCGCAGAAGTCCTCAAAAAACACCGTAAAGAGTTAGACCGGGTCGCCGAGGAACTCAAGAAGAAAGAAACCATCGAGGGAGATGAATTTGCTGCCCTCATGGGCGGCCCCAAGAAAACGCCTGCAATAGATTCCTAAGCTGTTATCGTATCTTTGCACCCACCGGCATATCGTCCGCGGATATAAACAGCGGTTTACCGTCTGGGCCATCAACGGCCATAATCATGCCTTGGGACTCCTCATTCATCATGCGGCGAGGCGCGAGATTAGTAATAAAGAAAAACTGCTTACCCGCGAAAAATTCAGGAGTGTAACCAAAAGGCCGGACGCCGGTAAATATTACGCGAGACTTTTGTTCTCCTACATCTACCAGTAGACGAATAAGTTTGTCACTCCCCTCTTTATTCGTTGCCTCGAGCACCTTCCCCACCCGCATTTCCATACGCGTAAATTCATCAATCGTTATGGTCGAGGACTGACCAACCGCTCCTATGGAATAGCTATTGACTAACCCTATTGCCTCCCGTACTTCACTCGTAGTGACCCCCGCAACCGCTCTTGCTTTTGCCGCTCCCTCTTCCAAAATCTTTTTGACTTTTTCGGGGTGAGCAACCAAATCCGCGTACCGCGCGCGGGCATTTTTGAATGTTTTCATCAAAGAATCGAATAAATACTTTTTTACCTCAACATCTGATACTTGGCCTTTTGTATAGAACTCTTTCAACTGGCCATTTTTGGCCTTTTCGCCGAAAAATTCAAGATACGCGAACACCATGTTCCCCTCAATGTGTCCGGGGTCGCTTGCGTGTTTCCTGGTCGGATCGGTGTACGTACTGTTGACTTGTTTGCGAATAATTTCTTCGTTTTCAAAGATGCTGATGATGTTCCCCAATGATTTGCTCATTTTCCGTTTGCCGTCAGTTCCCGAAATAACGGCGACCTCTTCCGGGATGTATGGGTCAGGAAGTTTAAAAACATTTTTCTTGAAAATCTTGTTAAACCGCTGGGCGATATCGCGGGTTATTTCAATATGCTGCTTCTGGTCCTTCCCCACCGGCACGAGGTCGGGTTTGTAGAGGAGTATATCTGCCGCCATAAGCATGGGGTAACTGAAGAGTCCCACGTTAATATCATCCACCATCACGTCTTTCCCGAGTTTATCTTTATACGCATGGGCCCGTTTCAGAAGCCCAAGCGGCGTGACGTTGTTGAGAATGGATTGCAGTTCCGTGTGCGCCGGCACATCGGACTGCCGGAAAAACGTAATATTTTTCAAATCACCAAGAAGCGCAAGTTCGTTGAGAATCAGTGTCTCGGTATTTTTTTGAAGCATGGCTTTGTCCTGAATGGTGGTAAGTGCGTGAAGATCGGCAACCATCAGAAAACACTCATGCGTTTTTGCGAGCTCATTAAACTGCCTGACGGCACCTAAATAGTTGCCGATATGCAGGCTTCCGTCCCCACTTGGTGTAATACCTGACAAAATTCGTTTCATAGATTCTCCTTTCATTCTATCATGCCGCCCCGCAGATTTTGCGGGGCGGCATTTACGTATTATTTCATCCGCCCCTCCAAAAACTCTTCATATGCACCCAAATCCAAAAGCCCGTGCCCGGAAAGGTTAAAAAGAATCGTTTTCTTTTTCCCTTCTTTTTTGGCACGGAGTGCCTCAACAATCACGTGCTTAATGGCATGCGCGGACTCGGGAGCCGAGATAATGCCTTCAGTTTGGGCAAAAAGCTCAGCCGCCTCAAAAACCGACAACTGATCGTATGCCACCGCTTCGATGAGCTTCCTGTGGTACAAAAAACAAATCAACGGGGCATCACCGTGATATCGCAAACCCCCTGCGTGTATTGGTGACGGCACAAAATCGCTCCCTACCGTATACATTTTCATGAGAGGTGTCATCCCCGCCGTATCACCCGAATCGTATCGATACTCACCACGAGTTAGCGTGGGACACGCCGTAGGTTCGACGGCTACCACCCGCAAGCTCTTTTTCTTTCCGGCAATCTTATCTGCCAGAAAAGCAAAGGATATCCCGGCGAGATTACTCCCACCCCCGCAACAACCGATGACAATATCAGGATACACGCCTTCCTTTTCCATTTGCTTTTTGGCTTCCTGACCGATAATGGTTTGGTGCAAAAGCACATGGTTCAGGACACTCCCTAATGCATAATGTGTCTTGGGTGTCGTTACAGCCACTTCGATTGCCTCAGAAATCGCCATCCCTAAACTTCCGGATGTCTTTGGGTCCTTTTTCAGAAACGACCGTCCGGCTGCCGTTTCGTGAGAAGGACTGGCGACCACCTGCGCGCCATAAATATTCATAACCGTTTTCCTGTACGGCTTGTTGTCAAAGGACGTCCGCACCATAAACACCCGACACTTTAGGTCAAACAACTTGCATGCAAGCGCGAGCGCTGACCCCCATTGGCCGGCACCGGTTTCCGTCGTCAAACCCATGACACCTTCTTTCTTGTTGTAATATGCCTGCGCCAAAGCGGTATTCAACTTGTGACTCCCCACCGGCGAAACGCCTTCGTATTTGAAATAAATATGCGCGGGCGTTCCGAGTACATTCTCCAAACGTCGTGCCCGTAAAAGCGGCGATGGACGGTATATTTTATATAACTCTCTCACCTCTTCAGGAATTGGAATTTCCCGATCCAATGAAACTTCCTGTTTGATAAGTTCCATCGGAAATAACCGCGCCAAAGCATCCGGACCAATCGGCTGTTTCGTCTTGGGATCAAGCGGCGGCGCTGGCAATTCCCCAAGATACGTTTTGAGAAAGTAGAGAAGATTAAGATAATGTGTCGGAATCTCTACTTGCCTTAAATTATTCAGTTTCATAATTTTCACCTCCTTTCCACCAAAAAACCGCCCGTGCAAACCCCGATGTTCCCATCGAAATTTGCAAGGACGGTCCGACCGTGTTGCCACCTTGCTTCGCTTCCCCGTTAGTTGACACAAAAACTCCCCTTACGGGGAGTGCGTCAAAACAATGAGAAAGTCTCATTCATGACATACTCCGCTTATTGCGACATATGTTGACAGACTTTTTACGGTTTCGCCTCCGTACCTGATTATGGTCAGCCTTCCTTTCGGATTGAGGGGTTCCATCCACACGCCCTCATGGCTTGTATTAAGATAATAAGAAGTATATCACATAGCTCTTGACATGTCAAACGATATGTACTAACATGGTTCGTACATATGCAAATCACAAAGGTTACACAACTCGGAAACAGCGACGCTGTTGTTCTTGCTGCGCCCCTCATGCAGGAGGCAAAATGGCGGCGGGGACAAAAAGTATCGGTTAATTATATTCCCGACGCGGACGGATTTCTCATTCGTCGCATCAAAAAAGATTTTCAAAAACCATCCCGATCCGAAAAAGAATTTCACGAGTGGCTTGAGGGCTTTCTCAAGGAAGATGCTGATCTGCTTGATGAACTCGCGCATCGATAATCATGATCGCATTCATTGATATTGAAGAGGTATATGCCATCCATGAGGCAATTATTGCTCGCGCGAAAACAAAAGCTATTGTTCGGGATTTTACGTTGCTTCATTCTGCTATTGAACGACCGAAGGCAACATTCGGCGGGCGAAACCTCTACCCCACTATTTTTGCCATGGCGGCCGCACTCTTGCAATCCTTATGTATGAACCATCCATTTACTGATGGAAATAAAAGGACGGCGTGGGCAGCAACCAAGCGATTTCTTTGGATCAACAACTATCATCTATTGGCAAAAGCCCACGACGCGGCCGACTTTATGGTGCATGTAGACAACCAAAAACCCGACCTCAAAAGTATTGCTTCATGGCTTAAGTCACATTCTCATAATGTGTAAGTCTGACAACTTCGTTATTGTCACCCAAAACAATCGCGACCACGTCGATGCGGCATGAGACAGACGTACCGTTCATATAGATGGTCGCCATGTTGCGAATCCGCTGCAATTTACCCCGCCCGACCATCTCTTCCGGTGATCCAAATGCAATTCCGGTTTTTGCCTTCACCTCCACAAACACGAGGGTGTTTTTATCTTTCGCAATAATATCTATTTCCCCAAATTTACTCCCAAAATTTCGCTCGAGAATTGTATATCCCTTGTCTTGAAGAGTACGGGCGGCAACATCTTCTCCGGAGCGACCGGTCACGCGGTTTAAGGCTTTCATACCAATTGTTTGTATTGAATGGCTTCTGCCATGTGCGCGGGAAGAATGGTTTTTTCGTGGGATAAATCTGCAATTGTACGGGCTACTTTGATAAGCCGCATGTAGCTTCGAGCGGAAAAGTCGTATTTTTCGGCTGCGAGTTTCAAAAAATTCTCCGCCTCCGGAGTCAACTGACAAAGCGCTTTCACCTCGCGATTTCGCATTTGGGAATTGGTATACAAGGGCGTTCCCGCAAAACGTTTGGCCTGAGTTCTTCGTGCTTGTATCACCAACGCTTTTGCCTCTTTTGAGGTGAGCGCTTCACCCGCATGGGCTTTTGTAATAGATAATTTTTCCACTTCAACCGGCGCGACCGAGACGGTCAAATCAATACGATCCAAAATAGGCCCGGAAATGCGGTGACGATATTTGGCGATCTGTTTATCGGTGCATTTACATTCCCGGCGCGGGTGACCCAAATACCCGCACGGACACGGATTAATGGCAGCAATTAAAGTAAAACTTGCCGGATACCGTACGTGGCCCGAGACGCGGACGATCTCCACCACGCCATCCTCCATGGGCTGCCGAAGGCTCTCCAAAACACTTCGCGGAAACTCGGGCATTTCGTCCAAAAACAATACGCCCAAATGAGCCAGCGAAACCTCTCCCGGCAACGGATTGGTTCCCCCGCCGATGACACCCGCCGCCGATACCCCATGATGCGGAGACCGAAATGAACGTTTTTTGATAAGTGCTACACCCGGCGATAAGAGCCCGGAAATCGAAAAAATTCGTGTTACCTCAAGCGCCTCGGCGTCGGTAAGTGGCGGTAATATGCCGGGGAGTGCGCGCGCAAGCATGGTCTTCCCCGTTCCCGGCGGGCCCCACATGAGCATGTTGTGTCCACCCGCGGCAGCAATAACGAGCGCCCGCTTGGCCTGCTCCTGACCGGCAATTTCTTTAAGATCAAAATCAATCGATACTTCCTCGTCAATACTCTCGTATGCCGTATGGGGAAGTGCAGGAATTATTTTTTCGCCGGTCATGTGCCGGACGAGATCAACAAGCATGGGGACCGGCAATACCGTAACGCCCGACACCACGCTCGCCTCCGCAGCCGACGAAGCAGGGATAAAAATAATAGCGTCTTTCTTTTTTGCAGCATGAAGGGCTAAAAGCAAAATACCGCGGGTAGACCGAAGCGCCCCGTCAAGAGAAAGCTCTCCATAAAAATATATGTTTCCTTTAGGCAACGTAACCTGCCCGCTTGCGATAAGGACGCCAATTGCGATCGGCAAATCGTAGGCCGCGCCGTCTTTCGGCAAATCCGCCGGAGCGAGGTTGACCGTAATTTTTTTGGGCGGAAAATCAAAACCGGAATTGACGATCGCCGTTTTTACCCGCTCACGTGCTTCCTCGACCGCCTTACTTGCCAAACCCACAATCGTAAAACCCGGAAAACCCGCAGACGCTACATCCACTTCCACGTCCACAGGTACACTTTCAAGGCCCACATTGGCGATTGATTTAATTTTGACTAACGTAATATTTCCCTCCCCGCTCGGTGAGCTGTCCGGTGATGGCAAGAAAAGAAAGTTGTGCACCCACGTCTGAGACCGGTTTCCCAAGTTTTCGCGCCAGTTCACTTGCGCTTAACGCTTCGGAAGCAAGCACGGACACAATGGGGTCATCCGAAACGGCCGCAGGTGGCGGAACATCTCCCAGCCACATCGCGGCCTCGCCCGCGGCGATAAGCGCATTGGTCCCGGCAGAGGTCCTACTGGTGATCGGACCGGGAACTGCCCACACGGTGCGCTTCAGTTTGCGCGCGATATTGGCGGTAATAAGCGACCCGCTTTTGACCGCCGCTTCAACAACGATCACCTCATTGCAGAGCGCCGCCACAATGCGATTGCGCACCGGAAAGGTCCATAGCGTAGGCTTTTGTCTTTCCCATTCGCTCATCAGGAGCCCGCCGGACGAAATAATACGCCCTGCAAGTTTGCGGTCGGTTCCTTCAAGGGGCTCGCCGATTCCCCACCCCAACACGGCAATTGTTTTACCGCCGTTTTCTAAGCACATCTGGTGTGCGTACTGATCTACCCCGTACATAAACCCAGATACTATAGTTTTCTTTTCAAACACAAGCCGGGGGATGATTTTTTCTATTACCCGCCGGCCGTATTCTGTCATTCTGCGGCTGCCGACAATGGCAACACAATTGGCAAAAAGACCCGCGCTTCTTCGTCCGGCGAAATATAATTGTCGGGGAGGATTAGACAAATCGGTAAGAGGAGAGAGTTCAGAAAGAGCTTTCCAATGGTCTATCTTCTTGTAGGGCAGCATAGATCAAGCATACCATATCTCCCTATTCGTGATACAATGCGACTATCAACCTTTCTGTTCGTGATCTATGCCCCAACAGTGGGTTAGTCAGGTAATAGATGAGGTCTACCGAGGAGGTGAATATTATTTATGGCAGTTAAATTATTTGTTGGGGGACTTTCATGGGATACGACAGAAGACTCTCTTCGCAGCTTTTTTGCAACGATCGGTACGGTGACATCTGCAACAATCATTTCCGATAAATTCTCCGGGAAATCACGAGGATTCGGATTTGTCGAAATGAGCACAGATGACGAAGCGAAAAAGGCAATTGCAGAACTCAATGGCAAAACCCTTGATGGACGAGCAATCGTCGTTAATGAAGCCAAGCCAATGGCCCCACGAGAAAACCGAGGATTCGGTGGTGGTGGAGGCGGATATGGCGGTGGTGGAGGACGAGGAGGAGGCGGTGGGTTTAGAGGAGGTGGAGGAGGAAGAGGTGGTGACAGAGGCGATGACCGCGGAGGAAGAAATTGGTAAACAAATTTGTATATCAAACAAAAAGCGACCCTTCCGGTCGCTTTTTTGTGTCTTGGTTGCGGGGCCAGGAGGCGCGCCTGGTCTAGAAGATTATGCTTTTCTGTTATTCTCCCATTCCTGGGAGTGCCGGACTATATCATCTCCTCACTGTATTGTGAGGGTTTGGCGTATAGTCTCTACGGACTCTCTCCGATTAATCGGAGGTTGCCTCGGTATTGCCCGATCTGGGTTTCACCGATACAGCCAAATTTTCATCCGATACTTGCATATCGACGGGCCCATATTGAGCCTTCTGTGCTACTCTACACTACCCCGCGATTCTTCTAAAGAACAACCCTATTATAGCTCAATGCTCGTCAAACGACAACTCATTGACAAAGTGTACATTTAAGTGTACACTTTCATTATGACGTATGTTATTCCTGTAACCCAAGCTCGAAAAAATTTCCTTACCCTCGTTGATAAAATTGACGAGGAATATACCCGTGTGGACGTCACAAAAAATGGTCGGGTTAAGGCCACACTCATATCCCCTGATTATCTTGATGAACTGGAAGAAACCATTTACTCTCTCACCCATTCAATGAGCGATATTCGTAAAGCCGAAAAAGAAATCGCTAAAGGCAATTATGTAACCCTAAAAAATATAAAGAAACGATTTACATCTCATGCCCGCTAGATATTTCGTCGTTGAACGAAGCACAGATAAGCTTTTTTTGAAATTTCCCTTATCAACACAGGAACGGATTATCCATGCCTACGCATCTTTAAAGCAAAATCCAATTTCCGGAATCAAATTACATGGAGAACTTAAAGGGTATTATAAGTATCGAGTTGGAGATTATCGCATCATCTATCGTTTTGATGTAAAAACGAGTACAGTGAGAGTTGTGAAAATCGAACACCGGCAAGGAGTATATAAATGAAAACCAAAAAGTTTTCGTTGCCACTGATTCTCATTCTGGTCAACCTCATCGTGCTTAACTATTTCGTCATCAAAAATTTCCGGAACGAGACGTTCGTGCTTGGCCAAACAACCGCCGCATCGGCCTGTCCGTCTGCTTGTCTGTCGGCCATCAACAAACTCACCGGAACCGCAGGGTCAACAGCCAAAGAGTATTTTGTGCCGCTAGGCACTGGCACGAACGTCACCGATGAGTGGACGGATGTAGCCGGCGCCTCGGCATATGTGGACACGGCGCAGTACCCTAAAATCAAAAAAGTCGTGTTTGAAGCAACGGTTTCCGTGCCAACCGGCAATCAAACCGCGTACGCGCGCCTGTTTAACGCGACCGATAAGCATCCGGTGTGGTTTTCCGATGTCTCGATGGATACCACGGGACCCATTCTTTTAACCTCCTCCCCCATTACCCTGGATAAAGGAAGTAAGCTTTATCAGGTCCAAATGAAAACGCAGCTGAAGTTCACCGCCAATCTCTCTCAATCCCGCATTCACATCACGACGTACTAAGGGCTCGTTCGTAAATAACTACACGTTATTTACGATTACGGCCCTTTGTGCCGCATTTGATGCGGCCTAAATTGCCTTTTGGCCTCAAAACCGGTAAAATGATGTAGTCATCATCCCGAGCGAAGTCGAGGGATCTCATTGCCAGCGTAGCTCATTGGTAGAGCGATGCTATCATAAAGCATTGGTAGCAGGTCCGATCCCTGCCGCTGGCACTAGAAAAATAGCTCCCACCACTGCTTCCATGAAGGCAATTCTTGAAGCCTTCCTTTGTCGTTGAGGTTTAAAACTTGTGATTTATCCATGATAATCACCGTCTCCCCCGCGCGAACCAGCCCCAGCTTGTCCCGTGCAATCCGTTCAACAAACGCCGCGCTTGTGGCTTCCTCCAGGCGTGCGGTAAGCTCCCTGTTTTTCGCCTCTTCAGCCTCAAGGACCGCTTTCCTTTCGGCAACAATTCCTTGTTTTTGGGATATGGTATAGACTGTGCGCAGGACCCCGACTCCCACGAGGACCAAAAATACGAGAACAAGCCCTCGTATGTACCTATTTCGTGCTATTTTGAATACAATATGTTCAGGCATAATATTCTCCCTTGAACTTAAGCGTATTTCGTGATATTATAGGACTCTAATACCCATATGGCACTTGACCTGAAGACCGCACATACGCAATTTACCGAGTACCTGACGAGCCGCAGGCGGGCCCGCGCTACCATCGTAGCATACGGCAAAGACATCGAACAGGTCGTCCAGTTTTTGACCAATATGGGCAAAAAGACGATTGGCGAGATCACCCGCGACGAACTCGAGGCGTTTTTGAAGAAACTCGCAAGCGACAAATACACGCCCAAGTCGATCTCCCGTAAAATCAACTCCATCAAGACCTTTTTCCGATTTTTAAAGGCTTCAGGCGCCGTCACCATGGATCCGGCGATTGAAATTGCGCATCCCAAATATGAGGTCAAGCCACCCCGGATTCTCTCTAAAATCGAATACCGGGCCCTTCGGGACGCGTGCCGCGGAGACATCCGAATGTACGCCATTGTGGAACTGTTCCTTCAAACCGGCATCAGAATCGGCGAGCTTGCGGCCTTAACCGTACCGGACGCCAGCGACACCGAGCTCCATGTTGCGGCCCAGGAAGGCCACGCTGAACGCGATGTGCCCTTGAATAAAGCGGCTAAGGAGGCGCTGGATAGGTATGTTTCCACGCGAAATACAAACGCACAAAGCAAGGCCCTCTTTATCACCAAAACCGGCAGGCCGCTTCTTATCCGCAACATTAGGACCGCGATTGACCGATACTTTAGAATCGCGGGAATTGAAGGCGCGAAGGTCAACGATTTGCGCCACACTTTCATCGCCCACCATTTAATGGCGGGAACCTCAATCACAACGCTTAGTAAGCTCGTCGGCCACAAGCGACTCTCCACAACCGAACGGTACCTAGAACTGGTGAAGGACAAAGCCACCGATGCCGTCAAACTCGAAGAGCTCTAATTCTCCGCTTGTCGCCTCCTGGTGCTGACGGTATAATCACCGTCATGGCAAAGATATCAATAGAAGTTCCCCAAACACATCTTACAGACGGTATTGAAGACGTCTTTGCGGGTAATGATGCAACCACCCGGCAACAAAATTTGTTTGCCCGCAATATTCGTCGACTATTCAGGCGTCCTGACAGAAGCCAACCGAACGGACGACCACACCACATCCAACCGTGGCTCAGTGGATTGTTGGCTGGCCTGGGCGCCCGCAGGGATAGTTCCTCAAAAGACTGGTAACACCAGTACGCTTGCCGCACAGCGCGCCCCTAGAGTACAATTGCCTCATGGACAAAGCGTACAATCCAGCGGCCGTTGAAGGAAAAATCTACGAACTGTGGGAAAAGGGGGGGTATTTTTCGCCAAAGATTGATAAAAAGAAAAAACCTTTTACCGTCCTCCTCCCTCCCCCGAACGCCAATGCAGACCTACACCTCGGGCACGCGATGTATGTGGTTGAAGATATCATGGTTCGCTACCACCGAATGAAAGGAGACCCCACGCTCTGGCTCCCTGGCGCCGATCACGCGGGATTCGAAACGCAGTATGTGTACGAAAAACAACTAGGGAAAGAGAACAAGAGCCGCTTTGATTTTGACCGCGAGACGCTCTACAAAAATATCTGGGACTTCGTGCATGCCAATCGCGGCACCATGGAAAATCAGCTCCGGCGGCTTGGATTTTCGCTTGACTGGTCTCGAAATACTTTTACCTTGGACCCGAAAATCGTCGCGATTGTCCATCAAACGTTCAAAAAAATGTTTGATGACGGCTTGGTGTACCGGGCCGCAGGGCTCGTAAATTATTGTACGCGCGATGGCACAAGCTTTTCCGATTTAGAAGTCGTCCACGTGGAGCGCACTGATCCGTTGTATTACATGAAATATGGACCGTTCGTTCTTGCAACCGTACGCCCGGAAACGAAATTCGGCGACACCGCGGTTGCAGTCCACCCAAAAGACAAGCGGTACAAACAGTGGATCGGCAAAGAAATTACGGTTGAAGGACTACTCGGACCTTTCAAGGTGAAAGTCGTAGGCGATGCCGCTATTGATCCGACATTCGGGACCGGCGTTGCCAAAGTTACACCCGCTCATGACTTTACGGATTTTGAAATTGGAAAACGCCATGACTTGCCGATGAAACAGGTCATAGGCTTTGACGGCAGACTCACCGATATCGCAGGCCACTATAAAGGCATGAAGGTGAATGCCGCCCGTGAACAGGTCGCAAAAGATTTGGAGGCCAAAGGACTCTTGGATCACATCGATGCCGCCTATACACACACCGTTGCCACCTGCTATAAGTGCGGCAACGTCCTGGAACCTTTGCCGCTTTCCCAGTGGCATATAAAAGTAAAACCGGTAACCGATGAAGCCAAAAAAGCCATTAAGGAGAAAAAAATTACCTTTGTCCCGAGACGATTTGAAAAAATCGCCACCATGTGGCTTACCAATTTCCATGATTGGAATATTTCCCGGCAGATTGTATGGGGCATTCGGATTCCGGCTTGGCACTGCGATGATTGCAATGCCTGGACCGTAACAAGCGGTGAAACACCAACGGCGTGTATTGCGTGCGGCAAAACCAATCTTGTGCAGGACGCCGACAACTTTGACACATGGTTTTCTTCCGGCCAATGGCCATTTGCGACACTGAAGGCAAATCAACCCGGAGACTTTGAATATTTTTACCCGACGTCAGTCATGGAAACAGGCTATGATATTTTGCCCGTATGGGTATGCCGCATGCTCATGCTGGGGCTGTACATGACCCGTGAGGTGCCTTTCCGGACAATCTACCTCCATGGCTTGGTTCGTGATGCCAAGGGTGCGAAAATGAGCAAATCCAAGGGGAATGTGATCAATCCTCTTAAAATGGTCGACCAATACGGCGCCGATGCGCTCCGCATGTCGCTTGTCCATGGGTCGGCCGCGGGCAATGACCTATCCGTCTCCGAAGATAAAATTCGGGGAATGCGCAACTTTGCCAACAAACTCTGGAATATCGCACGGTTCATAACGACGATAGAAACAAAAAATGAAAACGACTCACCGCTGGATAAAAAATTACAGACAGAAATATCTGCGATCGTAAAAACGACGACAAAACGATTAGACGCCTATCAATTTGGTCAAGCCGCGGAAGAACTGTATGAATTCATTTGGCACACATTTGCAGACAGGTTCCTTGAAGCATATAAGAAGCAGGAAATCTCCTATTCTGTACTTTCGGATTCTTATAAGACGTTACTGACTCTCCTCCACCCGTTCATGCCGTTTGTGACGGAGGAGATCTGGAGCAAACTTTCACACGAAGAAAAAACTCCCCTTATCATTTCTCCGTGGCCCGTGCTATAATTTTGCTCACATATGGCAGACCTAGCGAAAGAAGTAGACGCATCAATAGTCAATGCGATCAGCGCATTTCGAATAACTCCAGTCGAACAAAAGCAATACAGGCAGCTGCATAAAAAAGCCGGTGTTCTCCATGATGATAACGAGGTAAACGAAGCTCGGGATAGCGTTCTAGAAGTTTTACAAGGAAAAGCAGAGCAACGCGGTTTATGGAGACATGTATCAGACGATGCGTCGCCAGAACACCCTTCGCTCGATCGTTTCAAAAAATTACTTTTGGATACATTATCACCAAAACTATATGGACAAGGAGAATCAGATTCTTCCCCAGAACATGAATATATTCAAACAAATGATTGGTTTACAACCTCCGTTCCAGAAGTTTATCTTTCAAGATTATCTAGTACAGAAATGCGAGGTGGGACAAAAGAACCTTTAACAAAGACCGTATGGTCATTATTTCGCTTTAATTCGAAGTTACATGATGAGCCTCTTGTGGCTGCTCAGCTTAAGGTAATGAATTTTAAAATGACACCTCCTGCACAAGTGAAGCCTTTAACCGCGTTTTATTAATATCCTGATGTTGTTGCGGGCTTGGGGGTCGAGGTCGCAATGGGAATTGTTGGCGCGGCAGAAGGAAGCATGAGGGCTCCTACAATCTGTTCAAAAAGAGCCTCATCGTTTGCCCAGTCGGCAGTCACGCCGGTCGGGGTAAAGTGATTGATTTCCAAAGACAGCGTGGGGGTCGCCTCAATCATATATCCGTGCATCTGGGAAAATCCGTATCCGCCCGCGGTTTTACCCGCGAATATTCCGGTAAACGACAGAGCCCGGTGTCCCCCAACGACTGCTGTTTTGGTCGTGAAGAATGTTCCTGCCGCGTCGGTTATGGTGCTCCCGCGGAAATCAACAAGCCCCTGACCGGTACCGCGGGGGGCAACGGTCAGTCTGGTGCCACCGGTTAAATAGGTCCCCTGCGACATGCAGGTGGTCGTATCGCAATCTGGGGCAAGCATATCTGGAGGAAGCCTGAAAGAAATCCCCGAAACCGGAGTCTTTGCTACCCCGCTTATCACCGGATACGTTTTCCACGAGGCTAGAGGATCAACGGGTATCGGCGTCGGGGTGGGGGCACTGACGACTTCCTGCTGGGCGGGCGTCAAACCTACTAAACCGTCGGGCATATACTGCCGAATGTAACTCGACAGCCATACGCCCACACCGAACAGGCCGACAAATATGATGAGCGCGCCAAGACTGGATAAAAACGATCCTTTATGCGCAGGGCGCGGCGGCACGCTGGGTTTCTGCATGGGTATTTCCGGCGTCTCTTCTATGGGGATTTGCGGCGCTGCGGGCGCGGGCGGCGTCCCTTCCGGTGTCGGCGGATTGGATGGACCATATAAATCGTCAGTAGAAATAGGATCTGGCATGGCACCGTTATTGTTTCATTGACAGCGTTTTTTTACAAGGTTTATTTTCTCACAAACAATATTGCGTTCGGGAGTGCTCTTCCCGGACCGACTTTGTAGCCGCCGGACCAGAGCGCGGTGGAGCCTCCATCGTCCAAATTAAGGGCGTTGTCCATGCCAAGGGCTTTCATCACTCGCGCAGACTCGGCAACGGTTGCACTGTGGACGACGCCTATGTAGACGGTGTTTCCGCGGCTCGCAACAAACGACCGGCTTCCCTTGGATCCTTCTTTGGGATCACTATTGGCGCCGAAGGCAATGGCGCCTCCGGACAAAAGAAGCGGCTGCATGGCAATCATGCTATCGATCCCCGTATCGCGTCCCCACTGGCTCGAGGCCCCCACAAAGCGGATAGATCCGTTTCCGAATATGACCGCCGGGACATTGCTGTACACATTGTTTTCCGAATTAAAATATACTTTATTTTTGTTCATCAGCAACGTATCAAACGAATTGGTTTTGCCGCTGCAGCTGGGATAGTCCGCCGGACAAAAATACGAACCGTTGACCCCTGCAAACGCACCGTTGCGGGAGACGTAATCGGCAAGAGATAGTACCGGACAATTGTTGGTACACGTACTTGCGGAGGCCGTATCCACATACACACGGGTACTTCCCAAGTCTGCGGCGATGAGACTGACCATAAAGGTGCCGGCGTCCGTGGTTACCGATTGTCTGCTGTAGCCGGATCCCGGAGCGGCGTTACTTGCCGGCACGTTCGGCGGGATAACAAACGATGAGGCGATTTTACCCTGCGCCGCCTTTATGTCATCACGAAGACTCAAGAGGCTTGCGGCGGCCTTGGTATAGTCGCGTTTTGCAAGAAGAGAAAGGATAGCGGCAAATCCGTCATCAAATTTTTTTGTATCTTTTGAGACCTCTTTGAGACGCAGAAGATCTTCGTAGACGACAACGGTTTGGGAGTAGGTCGACTCGATTTGTTTGATGTCAGTTGAAAGCTGCTGGTTCTTTTTGAACTGATCCTCATGTTGCAGACTCGCAAGTTCTGCCGAAATCGAAGCCATCTGTTCCGACAATGTATCTTTTTCTCGGGTTGTACCGGCAAGTTTCTGCTGAAGAACGACAATAGTCTTTAAGCCCCACGTGGCAAGAGTCAACACAACAATACCCGCAATCACCACAGCAAATACCCAGTGGTGCCATGGACGCCGGGGCAGCTTAAACTTCATATATCCAGTCTACTGGGCAAGACACCCACTCCACAATCCCCTGTTGTTTTCGCGGGCCTCCTGCTGGGCCGCATACAGACGGTTTGCAAATGTGGTGTCGGGCCGGATGGGAGTTGCGCGGGCGGCCCCTTGCCGGACGAGCGCTTCATTGACCAGGATATCTCCCACATACACATATCGCAGAAGTCTGCCATAATCATCCGTATCCGAAATATCTGGAACTAATCGAACGGTACTCCCGGACACGATGGACGAATTGATCTCACTTGCTTCTTTTGCAAAGCATTCTTGGGGTTTCGTTTCGTGAGCTACCTCCGGAGTATCAACACCAATATACCGAACCCGCCGCCCTCCCTCTATTTCGACAGTATCCCCATCAATAACCCGACTAACACGTGAGAATTCTTCTTTGACAACCGTGAGCGACCCGCTTGAGGTAGCCTCTTTCGTAACCTCAATGGATTTTTGCGAAGAAAATGTGAGGAGGGTGACAATACCAATTGCCAATAGGAGAAGTATTCGCTTCATGCCCGCTCCAGATACGTTCCGGTTTCCGGGTCAATGGCGATAGTCTCGCCTTCTTTGATAAATAAAGGAACGGTGACAACCGCGCCGGTTTCCACTATCACGGTTTTGGTTGCTCCCGATACGGTGTTACCCTTTGCCCCTTCGGTGGCCTCGGTGACCTTCAGGCAAACTTTCTTGGGAAACCGAAGGCCGACGGCTGCGTCTCCATTTACTAATATCTGGTAGGTGTCGTTGGGTTTAAGATAATGGACGTACTGACCCAGCATTCCCTCAGAAATGCTGAACTGCTCATACGAGGTGTTATCCATAAACACATAGGCGTCACCTTCTTTGTAGAGATATTGCATTTCGCGGGTCGCAACCGGCACTTCGGTGACGGTTTCGCCTGACTTGAATGTAAACTCCTGCACTTTACCGGTTTTAAGGGACTTGAGGCGCGTCCGGACAAACGCGCTCCCCTTCCCCGGATTCACATGCTGAAATTCCACAATCTGATGCGGTTCGCTTTTGAACTCAATAAATCCGCCCTTGGTAAAATCTGCGGTTGAGATGGTAGACATGGCTTTTATTATAGCTATGTTTCCTTATTCTGACAATGGAAACTCCTCACCCGCCGGGAAAAAGAGGGTGTCGGCAATGTTGGCAACATCGGCCAACAGCATGACAAGACGGTCAACACCCACAGCGATGCCGCTACACTTCGGAAGACCAACCTTGAGCGCTTCGATAAAATCGAAGTCGTAGTCGTAGCTCGTTTTTCCTAACCGCTTAATCTCACTAAGCTCTTTCTTAAACCGCTTTTCCTGTTCAACCGGATCAGTGAGCTCGCTGTACGCATCCCCCAACTCGAGTCCCGCGATATAAAACTCAAACCGCTCGGCAAATCTTGGGTCGCTTTCTTTTTTCTTGGCAAGGGCACCCATGACTGATGGAAACTCGTAGAGAATCGTCGGCTTCCCCTGCCCCAGGTGTGGCTCGACTTCGTTTAAGAATATCTGGTTATACAACTCTTCCCATGTGTTTCCCTTTTCTACCTGATACCCCTTACCCTTGGCAATCTTGCGCGCTGCTTCTTCGTCCAAAAAATCGTCGAAATTCACGTCTGCATATGTTTTAAAAGCGCTAGCCACGGTGATCCGGTTCCAGGGGCTTGTGAGATCAATCACTTGATTTTGATACGTGAGTATATCGTGGCCAACGATTGCCCGAACGAGATTTTCGCAGTCTTCCATAAGACGCATGTAATCTGCGCCGACCCGGTACCACTCGAGAATCGTAAACTCCGGATTATGGAGCGTACTTTGTGTTTCCATATTGCGGAAACTTTTTGTGATGGAATAACAGTTCCCGAGACCCGCGACCATAAGTTTTTTGAGAGGTACCTCGGGCGAGGTAGACAAATACGCTTTCGTGGGCTTCCGGAGGCGGTTCAAAAGCGTTGTTTCAAATACATCAAGATAGGACTCTGCAGGCGGATGGGCAATGAGGAGAGGCGTTTCTATTTCGTGGAACTTTTCTTTGTCAAAAAATGCTCGAACCCTCTTGATGACCTGTTCGCGGATAAAATACCGCTCCCAAAGCTGCGGGCTCTTTCGAAGCCTCTTCCATGTTTTCATCAAAGTTCGTTTATCGTAATTGACTGTACTACAGGCGGGGTGATTGGTTTTGACTGCTCCCCCATTCCGCTTGAGACAACCGGAGTTGCCGCAATGGCGTCCAGAGTTGCCAGGCTTGCGGCGTCGCCGGGATCAATTGCGCCGAAAATGACGTAGTTTTTCGGGAGGCCGTAGTCGGCGTGCATGATGAAAAACTGGCTGCCGTTGGTGTTGGGGCCGCTGTTTGCCATGGCAATGGTGCCGCGCGTATAGGTACCTGTAATTTTTTCGTCTGCAAATTTGTACCCCGGACTTCCTGTGCCATTTCCGAGCGGATCTCCCCCCTGGACCATGAATCCCTTTATGATCCGGTGAAACACCGTGTTGTTGTAAAACTCTTCCCGGGACAGAAATACGAAGTTGTTGACCGTGACGGGCGTTTCGCGGGCGTTGAGTTTGACCTTCATGACGCCTTTGTCGGTCGTAATGGTCGCGGTATATGATTTCGTCGGATCAATCGCCATTTGGGGCGGGGCACTGTATTGTTTTGGTTTCATAGATTCTACTATTTTCTCCTCAACGCCGGTCGTTTCTGGGACCGGCATGCCTGCTGTAGATTGGGTTTTATTCTTACTCCAAATAAATAGGCCACCCACAATCCCGACAACTAGAACGACAGCGAAAATGTAGATCGTCTTCATGCGCAGAAATTAGATGAATCGCAAAATCTTTGCCTTGTCTTTGATTTCCAGAAACCACGACTGCAGGCGCTCGTTGATATGGGCGGACATGATGGCCTCGCGTGCTTCAGTCTTGAGCCCGGCTTCATCGGTGGCGGTAAGGCTCGCCGCATTCGTTGCAATAAAGTTTTTTACATCGTTATCCGTGATGACCACGTCCTTGCCCAATAGCTTTTCGACGGTCAACTGAAGCCGAATTTGATTTTCAAATTCAGCCTTGGTCATCCCCTGATACTTCAAAAGCTCGTCAATACTCACCGAGCCTCCCAAGCTCGAAACCACGACATTTACCTTGGCGTCAACGTCTGCCTGGCTGACGATCACCCCTGTTTTTTTCGCTTCGTCGGCGATGAGGGATTCACTGATCATCCCTTCCAACGTCTGATTACCGAAGCGGGAAAGCATGGTCTTATTCAGTTGCCAACGGAAAATAGGCTTGCCGTTGACGACTGCCGCCACCAAGAGTCCTTTATTGCTGACAAATATGGCAACAAGACCAAGAATAAGGACAACAAGCGCAAGCTTCTTCATCGGCATGGGGGCCTTAGGCATCATGGGCGCTTGGGGCACAAGTCCTACTGGCGGTAATTTTATTGAAGATTTCTTTCGTGCCATGGGGAAAGGATACCACAGTGCCACGAGCCCCGCAAGACGCTAGACCCGCGAGGCGGGGCAAAGCGTGTTGAGGACGCAGGAGGCGCAGTTGGGGTTTTGGGATTTGCAGACAGCCCGGCCGTGATCGATAAGCATATAGGTTGTGGCAAACCAGTCTTTCTTGGGAATCACGCCCATGAGTTCCCGCTCGATTTTTACCGGATCTGCGTCTTTTTTGAAGTCAACGACCCTGCGCCCATTCTTGGTAAAGGAAAACTCCTTCTTCCCTCCGATTTTACCAAGGTCCACCAGCCGAAGACGCTGGCTCAGACGCGAGACATGGGTGTCAACGGCAATACCCTCCACGACCCCGTATGCGTTCCCTAAAACCACGTTGGCGGTTTTTCTGGCGACGCCCGGGATGGTGAGAAGCTCCTCCATGATTTTGGGCACGCGGCGCTTGAATTTTTCTTTGATAAGGTGCGCGGCTGCAAGAATATTTTTGGCCTTGGCCCGATAAAAGCCTGTGGATTTAATGTCGGCTTCAAATTCATGTAGGTCGGCCCGTACGTAGTCCTCAAGAGTCCGATACTTCGCGAATAGCTTCTCGGTGACCTTGTTGACCATCACATCCGTACACTGGGCAGAAAGAATAACGGCAACCAGAAGCTCCCACGGCGATCCATACTGAAGAACTATTTTGGCATTGGGGTAGGATTTTTTGAGAATTTGGACCGCCATAGCGGCCCGTTTGTTGTCAGCCATTGCAAAGATCCCCTTCTATCCCTACAATGGTACCACATTTGACCTATGAGGCTAAAATTACCGCACATTTCCCGAATTTTCTCCGCAGCTATCCTTTGGATACTGCTTTTGGCGTTTCTTTCAGTCAACGTGTTTGCCATCGCAAACTACCCCCTGGCCTATGGGAGCAGGCTTTCTTCCATATTTTCCCAACCGTTCTCATGGGAACCACACGCGGCGCTTGCCGTTGACTTGTGGAATCAGGGAGCCCGCCAAACCGCAGTGCAGGAGGTTGCCATCTCCCAAGAGCTGTATGCACAAAAAATCCCTGAATCGAGAGTTTTGGGTACTACGACGACCCCGGATGATCTTTTTACCATGTGGCAGAATGCGCCAGTCCAAGATGAACAGCGCCGTCAGTATTGGGAACAAATTATCAAAAACTACCCGGACTACCGCGACGGGTATATCCAACTGGCGTCGCTTTTGTACACGCTGGGGAAGACAGATGAGGCAGTATCGTACGTACGTGCGGCCCAAACCATTGATCCGAATAACCCAACTATTGGGAAAATCCTGGAAATACTTTCGAGGACTACTAAGTAAAAGAATTACTCCACTTTCTTCTCTTCTCCGGCTTTGACAGCTGCCGCTTCCACAGGTTTTTCTTCCCCGCCTTCTTCCTTGGCTGGGGCGCCTTCGGGAGGCACTTCTGCCGCGGCAGCTGCTGCGGTTGCAGCCTCTTCTGCGGCCTGGGCTTCTGCTTGTTTACTCACCAGCGCTCCCACACGAATAACGGATTGCGCGGGATCGGTGAGGATTGTGACGCCAGACGGCACCGAAAGCCCTGATACATTGACTTCCTGATCAACGTCCGCAAGGCCAGAAACATCAACGGCAATCTTTTCCGGAAGATCCGTCGGGAGCGCTTCCACTTCCACTTCGTCAAGAAGCGTCAACAGTACGCCCAATTTATTGACAACCGCAGGCGCGTCCCCCGTAAATTCAAGCGGTACGCGGGTCGTTACCTTCTCCTTGAGGTCTACCTGATAAAATTCAACGTGAAGAATCTGCCCTTTGACCGGATCTTTTTGTACGGTGTGGATAAGGACAGGCCGAACCTGTCCATCCACAGACAACTCGACAACTCCGGTCTCCCCTGCTACCCGGTAGACTTTTACAAATGCGTCTTGAGCTACTGTCACGGACAGGCTTTTGACTTTTTTGCCGTAGACGGTGCCGGGAAGCTGACCCTGGGCCCTGAGGTTTTTTACTTTTCTGCCGACCATGGTGCGGACTTGAGCCGCGAGCGCGTGTGTTTTCATAAAATGGGTCTACCTAGTCAGCCGAATTCTTGTGAGCACATCCCGGGTAAGAACCGTATTGTACTCGAGTTTTCCCTCTTTTGCAATAAAATCCTCGCCCGCCCCAAGCGCGCCTTCCTCCACGCCTGCGGTCCAATCCGACGGATACAAAACAGTCACGTGTTCAGCCACGCCGTCTACGCCCGGCTGTTTTTGGTCAAAAAGTTCCAATACCGCGCCGGCCGGGCCAAACACGATCGGGTCTTGTAGCTCATACGAAACCACAAGCCGGCTTTCTGTTCCCGGAGCAATATCCAGCGCTATTCCCAGCGCCGCTGCGTCACTACGCTCCATATATGGCAGGCTCGGGGCCTTCCCCACCGCACGGAACTTTAAGGGGGATCCGTTTAGGCTCACCTCTCGTATCGAATGGCCTTGCGGCAACACCAATCGAATATACGCGCGGTACGGCACCGAAGAGTCTCCCCCGCTCGTGTTTGTTAGCTTGAGGGTAACGGCCTCATGGATGAGCCCCTGTGCGTCTACTGTCACGTCCCGGTCGAGAGATCGCTTGATGAAATAGCTTCCCTTGTTGACCCCCAGATTGGCTTCCACAATCGCCAGAGAATCAAAACGACAGCCCGCCGGGCTCCCTGTACAGCCGGAAACTGAAGGCACACGCCCGGCCCACCCAAAATGTTCCACCATCGCCTGAAGATCATCCTTCTCAAGCATAAAAAGGAGGTCGTGCGCCGCAAGCGACGTGGTGATTGCATCAAAAAGACTCGTAGAATTTACCCCCTTGCCGGTGGTTGTTTTTTCAATAAGCGCGCGGGCGAGGCTGCCGAGGAAATCTTTTTTCTGCGTCGATCCTGGGAAAAAATCCTGCTGGGTATAGTAGAGGGCTTTTCCGTAAAAATTGTCCGCCGTAATCCGGTCATCATAGTCGGGTAAATCAACAGGCCCAGTGGCCGCAAGCAGATGCGCCACAAACGGCACGTTGACGGCAAATACCCCGTCAACCGTGGACCCGGTTTCTTTCTGGTAAAACCAAGCGGCGCGCGTGGCCGAGGCGAAAAAATTCGGATCCCAGTTTGAATCCCGCAGATACCAATGTTCGGAAGCGAGAATCTCGCGAATGGGTATGGGTGGATCGACGTGGCCCTTCAGCTGGCCATCAAGCGTGTAGACATCCTGAATGTCCAGGTTCGTGAGACGGCCGTCTGCAAACGTCGCAATTGCAACACTACCGATAAATCCACCAGTAGGCCGAAGCTCCATGCTGTTTTGGAGAAGAATGAGGTAGGTTTTGGGGCTGCCAAATCCCGACAGTTGTAAAAAAAGCGACAGGAGGCGGTCGATGTCCGCGGTACGCATCCTGAGGCTCGAAAGCATGCGTACCGCCTCTGTTCCTCGGTTGGCAACCTGAGAGAGCGAAAAAGGAAAGGTCCGTTCTTCCAAAAGAAGCGCAAGCTGCGCCTGGGCCAAACCCAAGGTGTTTTGTGCACTCATCACAGACGTGCGAAGTTCCCCGATGTCTGAGGCGGGCGTCGTGCCGGTACTCGTCACATCCACCTGATTTAATAGTCCCGAAGCCACACGCTTCCCTGCTACCGCCACAGCCTGAATTTCCGAGACTGCACGCTCGGCATCCGTGAGAAATGATATGAGCCGCTCTTGCCCCCGAAGGCTTTTCTCAAATCCAATAAAAGTCAGGGGAAAAGACCAGGCACCAAGGACGAATCGAGCCTGATTCGTCCAGTATCTTGCCGCCGAGAGTTTCCAGCCCGCTGACGCCTCCGCTCCTTTTTCAAGCGACCGCGCTCCAGCCACGATTGCCGCGGTACCGGCCCCGAGGCTCACCCCATACCAGAATACTGACACAATCACGATGGTTGCCACAAAACCAAACACCCGGAAAAACATGTGCGGCTTTTTTCGGCGTCGGGGTTTCTCTTTTTTTGCAGGCGACTTGGGCTCGGCTGCAAACACGTCCGCAATAATGTTGCCTATGCGCTCTGAATCGTCTCCCCGCGCCTCGTCGGGAGGCTCGGGTATCTCAGGCGCAACCCGTGTCGTCTTTGACGTCTGTTTTCGCCCGTCAAGTACCGCCTTCTCCCCGGTAAAGAAAAATTCAAATATGTCAAAGGCACCGGATGGGGAAATCGGCGCCGCATCCGCAAGATATATTTTTGCATGCAGGCCTTCTTCAAGGGTGCCATCCGTGGGAAGTCCGACTATAATTGCCAGCCTTTTTGCCTCCGACTGTCGCGGTCGTGAAAGGATATGTTTCACAAAATCAACCTCTCCGACCACGATGTGATACAAGGGATCTCTGTTCGGGTTTTCATTCACAAACACCCGAACCCCGTTGGTTTCCAAAAATTCCCGAAGCGGTAATACGTACGGGGTGTCCTGCGCATCAATACGTGCCACCGGAAAAGAGTCGTTTTCGTCTGTCAGTGGTGGGGGGGCAGCGGCGTTCATAATATGGCTCAAACTATGCGTTCGCATTATGGCAAAAAGGGGCGCCGAAAACAACCTGAAAAAAGCGGTCTAATCCACTGATAACCAGATCAATCAGACATGAGGCGATTATATGCCGCGGTCAAGGGCCTGGTTCACCAAAAAATCTGCGCGTCTATTTTGCTCGCGGGGGATAGAAACATAGTGAACCGACCCTCCAACCTCTTGTTCCAATATCCGAACCCGAGACAACAAATCCCGAAGACGCGCGTCTTTCACTTTAAACAATCCGTTGAGCTGGTTGACGACCAGAACCGAGTCCAGATAGAAATAGGCGTCCGGGCCCCTCCGAATCTCTTTGATTTTTTCGAGCGCCTCGATTACTCCCATATACTCTGCAACATTGTTGGTTGCCTCCCCTATCGCCCTTCCAAACTTGGAAATAGTCTTTCCCTCTTCCTCAATGACCACGCCTACTGCGGCCGGCCCGGGATTTCCCCTCGCTCCCCCATCGGTGTGGACTAGTAATTTCATAGATTATTCCTGACTTCGCAAAACCCTCACCAAAACGATTCCTGACAAGACCAACACCAGCGCTTCGGAGGCAACCGTCATCCAGGCCGCAGCAATAAATCCGTTCCGCGGAACCAGCAGCATGTTCCCCAGCACGTTTACTATCATAGAGGCGCCGTAGATAGTTGCAAGCACCAGTTGTTTTTTCATCGCAATCAGCCCCCACATGAGCGCAGCGGACAGAAAGAAAAAAGGAAGCCCGAGGGCCAGCGTCCGCAGCGCCGAAATGCTTGGGGCAAAATCGGGCTGAATAATGGTAAGCAGAGGAGCCGCCGTCCATAAAACGCCGGTTGCCAATATCGAGCTTACCAGAAGAAACACGAGCGACTTTGCAACGACTCGCGTAAATTGAACGGTCTTCTGTTTGAGAAGCACGGGGTACACTGCGTTCATAAAAAAGGTAGGGAACACCAGGATGAGTTCAAACACTTTATACGCGAGTCCGTAGATGCCGACTTCGGCGGTGGGTCTCGTTACGGTGATGATAAAACTGTCTGCCCGAAAATAGACAAGATTAAAAAGGAGGGTAATCCCCAATGGAATCGAGGGCATAAGGAGCCGCGTCACATCCGGCATGCGTACGGCAAAATGGGTCGGCCCCTGGAGACGTCGCGCAAAAAACAAAGAAACAACCGCGCTCACGAGCGCCCCAAGACCCAGGGATCCCACAACCGGCAGGAAATTGGATGACGGGCGAAGGGCAACAAAATTCCACGTCGCCGCAACGGTCGCGACAGACCCAAAAAAAATTGCCCACGCCGCCAAGTCATAACGAAGATGTTTTTGAAAAACCGCGTTGGCGGTAGTGATCAATCCTTGCAGCAGGATAGTCGGGGACAGGATGAGAATCCCTAAGCGAACGACCGGCGTGTATCCGTTGTCTGCAGTCCCCGGAAGAATTGAGGCGAGAAAAAGTGCAAGCGCGACAAGCCCCGCGCCGCCGACTAAGCGCAAGAAAAGAAGCGCGGGAAAGGCACGCGGCGATTTTTGCTGAAGAAAAATCGCATTGATGCCAAAGTCAGCGATCAAATAAAAAAAGGCGACGTAGGTCGTCACCTTCACAAAGTCTCCGTAACCCGCAGCGCCAAACTGCCGGGCGACGATGAGGGTGACAACGAACATCGCAATTGCACTTACTCCGCGGCCAATGAGTTGACTCAGCGTATTTTTTGCAACAACGGAGTTCATAGAGCCATTGTACACGCAAGAAGAATAGTCAGCAAAAGTTGGCCCTGTTGCAGGGTAAGAAAATAATGATCAACTAGTCCTAAGAAAATAACCGCTGCTATGATCCAATTCTTCCGGGCACGCCATATAATCCAAATAAAAAAACTAAATCCAATGATGCCGGTTTCGGATAATGCAAGTAAGAACATGTTGTGTACGGGCTGTAGAAAATAAATTTCTCTGGATACCAGCGTCTGCGGCAAATGCACGAGAAAATTACCGAGCCCCTTTCCAATGAGGGGGGACTCATAAAACATAGTTATTGCTGAACGGTTTAACTCTTCGCGGATAACGACGGCTTCTTCCTGCAGACCCACTGTGGTGCCGACAAAAAACAGTATAAGAAACGTAAGAATAGCAAGCGGAATAAAGAGCTTCTTGTTTTTCTTGCCCAGTGCATACGCAATCCCTGCGGCGCCTACGATCCACGCGCTGCGGCTGAATGTTACAACAAGCGCAATCATTCCCAAAACGATCGTCGTCACATAATATACTTTTCGATTTTTTGCCTCGCGTATCATGAGTGGGAGCAGTATTGCCAAAAATCCCCCAAGAACATTCGGATGGGGGAAGGTAGCATACGAGCGCAGGAGCAGTCGGGTAAAATTAACCTGCGCTATTCCCGGGGTCGAAGCACTAAATGCCCGCTCGCCCAACAGCCATAGCGGTCCGCCGAGCGCTCGCTGAAGCAAAAACTGGAGAATGGCAAGAAGCGAAGAATATAGGCCACCGATACTCAAAAAAAATACCACCCGAGACATATGCGGCCTGGTTTGAACAATGTACAACCCAAGAAGCCCGAACTCTAGGACCTTGAGCCACTTGTATGCGGCGACCATGGGGCTGACGGCAAAAAAAATATTTAGCCCGATAAATCCGGCAATCGCAATGACCGGAATCCAAGAAACTGAAAATTTCTTTCGTCCGGCCAAAAGCCAAAAGGCAAGTATAAGGAAAATAAGAACGTCCGTGGCGTAGAGGGTGGGGGACAGATAATCCACGCGTCTCCCTAGTACCATCGACCACTCCGGCCACACATGGAGCCCGAGTTGTGTTGGTAAAAAAACAAGGAGAAGATAAAAAAATACCTGGTGAAGTTGCGCCATCTCCCTTTTGATACACCTATTGCTTCGGTTTTACAAGAAGCGTGCGGCGCATGCCTTCACCGACCGATTCCGTCTCCACGCGGTCATCGCCAGCAAGGGTGAGATGAATGACGCGCCTTTCGGACGCAGAAAGATTGGGGATTTCAATCGGACGCCCGGCAGCCATTGCTCGTTCGGCCGCATGCTGGGCCATAAGCATGAGGGACTCCTCACGTTTCTCCCGGTAATCCCCGACATTTACATATACTCGTACCCACTCCTCAAGCTCCTTGGAAACAAGAAGCCCCAGAATAATCTGAAAACTCTCAAGCGTTCGCCCGTGAAAGCCGATAAGGAGTCCTGTTTCTTCCGTTTCTATGTGCACGCGGTAGGCGGACGTTTCGTCCACATCGACCATGACGGTTCCGGCGACCCCGAGGCGCAAAAGAAGATCTTCTGTAACAACCTTAACCTTGTCTTTGTGTTCCATAATTACTTTTCGCGGTTGACCGCAAGCTGCTGCATAATACCAAAAACTCCAAACACGTTCCAGTAAAGGGCTAGCCCTAACGGAAACTGTAGGGCAAAATACCCGAACATAAGGGGCGTGATGACGGCCATCTGCTTTTGCATATCTCCCGCCATGTCTTCGGGAGCTTTCTCACCTTCTTTTACAATAGTCTGCGTTTTTGAGGGCATCATGAGTTTGGTCTGCCAATACTGAAGACCCGCGGTAACGACGGGAACCAAAAGCAGCCAGTACCCGTGGGATTGAAACTGTGATGGCTTGATTCCCAAATTTATTCCCAGGAAAGTGAGATCCAGATTTGTAAGCTTTAGCGCCGGGGCGTAAACCACCGCATTTATATCTTCAATTACCTTAGCCATATTCCCGTTTCCCAACACCCGGTAAAACACATTATAGAGGGCGATAAGAACCGGCATTTGAATAAGAAGCGGGAGGCACCCGGCCGCGGGATTGACGCCGTGTTCTTTGTAGAGGGCAAGCTGCGCCTGTTGCAGCGCGGTTTTATCGCCTTTGTGCTTGGCGGCAATTGCGTCCATGTGGGGCTTCATCATCGCCATCTTTTTAGCGCTTCGAAGCTGCGCGTGCATGAGGGGGTAGAGGATAAGCCGAATAATGATCGTGAGGCCGATAACGGCAAATCCCAGGGGGCCCGGAATGTGCAGCCACTCAAAAAGCTTGTAGAGGGCAACAAGCGTGTTGATGATCGGATGAATGAAAACGGTGTTCCAAATGTCTCCCATATTTATTATTTGTAATTATTCTTTCCTTATCGGTACCGGGTCTAACCCGCCGGGGTTCCACGGATGACAACGGAGTATGCGCCGCAGTCCTAACATTGATCCTTTGATTATACCATAGCGCCCGATAGCCTGATAGGTGTACTCGCTGCAGGTGGGGGTAAACCGGCAAATACGAACCGGAAACACGCGGTGTAAGATCCCGCTATCGAGGGATAAGTACTTCTGATACAGACGAATTGATCCAAGAATGAACTGCTTCATAACAGGTGTGCTTTCGTAAGAAGTTCAACAACCGCGGGCGCCACGTCTGACTGACTCATCCCCGCGATGTTTTTCTTGACTATAAATACTCCGTCGCATGCGCCCATCTTGGGGAGCATGTGTCGCACAGACTCGCTCACTATTCTTCGCATTCTGTTTCTCCCCGTTGCACGCTTATCTACTTTTGTTGATACGACGAGGGAAAAACGCGGCGCGCCTGTTGTTTTTTTGTACAGAAACACCATGTCTTTGCCCACAACGCGAGACCCGTAACGCGTAACCTCGGTTATGTCCTGTTTGGGTAAACGGTTGGCGCGGGGGAGCATGGAGTTAAATCGTCAGTCTTCTTCGCCCGACTTTTTTCCGGTGTTTTATAACGTTTCGCCCGCCGAGACTGCGCATGCGCTCCCGGAACCCGTGTTTTCGCACTCGCTTTTTCTTTTTTGGCTGATATACTCTTTTGGGCATAGAGGAAGTATATCACCCCAACTGATCCCTTGACAACCCGTCAGTCTTTTCCTACTATGTGGACACTTTTGTGGACAAGTTATCCACGTACTCGTTATGGACCTCAACAAACTGTGGAAATCTGCCCTCGCCGAAATCGAGCTTTCGGTTTCCAAGGCCACATTTCAAACGCATTTTGCCCACACGCAACTCGTGTCGCTTGCAGGCGGCGTCGCAACCATTGGGTTTACGAGCCCTCTGATGCGCACGCTCGTGGAAACGCGCTACTATAGTCTCGTTAAGAGTATCCTTGACCACCAGACAAAGGGGAATACCAGTCTCGTATTCACCCTCGTCCAAAAAAAAGAAATACTGGATCCGGAGAAATCCGGTCCGCTTGTTGCCCTCATGCAGCAGCCGGAAGTAAGCGTCTCGTCAGTGGCCCGCCGGCTTCACATCCGACCGGAGTCTACGTTTGAATACTTTGCCGTATCAACGACCAACCAAATGGCTTATGCGGCGGCAACCGCAGTTGCCAAAAACCCTGGCACGGCGTACAACCCACTGTTTTTTTACGGCGGCGTGGGAGTAGGGAAAACCCACCTGATGCACGCGGTTGCCAACCAGCTCCTTTCCGCGCGCCCCAACATGAAGGTCGTCTACTGCATGGGAGAAGAATTCTTAAACGAAATCGTTGAGGCCATTCAGACCAAGTCCGCCCGGCAGTTTAAACAAAAATATAGAAGCGCAGAACTCCTCCTTGTTGACGACGTACAGTTTATCGCGGGCAAACAGACGGCCCAGGAAGAATTTTTCCACACATTCAACGCGGTCCACCGCGAAGGGGGACAGATTATCCTAACCAGTGACCGGCCGCCAAGTGAAATTTCCCGTCTGGAAGACCGGCTGCGAAGCAGATTTGAAGGCGGGCTCACGGTCGACGTTGCAGCCCCGGACTTTGAACTGCGCGTAGCAATCATAAACATCAAGTCCGCAGCAATCGGGCTCGTTATTCCCACGGACGCAGCCCAGCTTATCGCCGCCAACGTCACCGACACCAGGGCTATTGAAGGGTTTTTGCGCCGCCTGACTTCAGAAATTGCTGCCCGCGGGGGAACGGTAACCGCAGAGCTTGTTTCGTCAATTTTAAGGATTAAGGGTCCGGTAAACGGCGCCGGGGCCCAAGAGACAAAACAAACAAAACGCGTAAGCCCGCAGGAGGTTTTGGAGTTTGTTGCCACATATTTTAGCCTCAAGGCAACGGCGCTTAAGGGTCCCAAGCGGGACCGGCCGATTGCCCGGCCCCGGCAGATTTTTATGTATTTAGCAAGAACCGAGCTCGGGCTTACCCACGATGATATCGGTGGCGTCCTCGGCGGGCGGGACCACACAACGGTTATGCACGGAGTAGACACCATCACTCAAGAACTGTCAACAAACACGCGCCTTCGCGAGGCAGTGGAAGAGATAAAAAACGGACTTTTCCACTTATCCACAAATTGACGCTTTTTATCCACAAAGATATCCACACCTTTCCCCCTGTGTTTGAGTCGTTGACATTGACCCCCCGAAAGAATACACTTTTCCACACCGTTTTCTATTACTACTACTAATTACTTATGAATGTGTCCATCCTTCAGGAAAACCTTTTGAAAGCGCTAACGCGAACCGGAAGAATTGTTTCCCCCAAGGCACAGCTGCCCATCATGCAAAATGTGCTTCTGTCAGCCGCGGGGTCACAGTTCCGTGTGATTGCCACCAGTCTTGAGCTTACTGAGGTGGTTGCGGCAGCCGCAAAAGTCGAAAAAGACGGCGGCATTTGCGTTTCCAGCAGACTCCTCACCGACCTTGTCGTTTCCATCCCTCAGGAGACGGTGCACCTCACTGCAAAAGAAGGGTCTCTTCACATTCGCGCAGGAGGCATCAACGCAACCATACCCGGGGCGCCCCCGAGCGAGTTTCCGCCCGTTGCCTTCGAAGGGGGCAAGAGGGGTGTGGGACTGGACAAGAAGATTCTTCTTGATGCGCTTGGTGGCGTACTTTTTGCCGCGGCAACAGATGAGGGAAGACCGCTTCTGACCGGGGTGAAAATTGTCAAAAAAGACGGGGGGGTCACCATGGCTGCAACCGACGGATACAGATTGAGCGTTAAGCACCTGAAGCTTGCAACCCCCGGGGACATGGACCTGGTTGTTCCCGCGCGTGCCCTTGGCGAGGTTTTCAAGGTAAGTCAGGAAGAAAAAGACGTTTTATCAATTGACATGAGGCAGACCGCGGAGGGCCAACTCATATTCGTCGTTGGAGACACCGAGGTGTACACACGCACCATCTCGGGGGACTACCCTAATTTTGAGAAAATCGTCCCGACGACGCATACCACGCGCGTTCTTGTTGATAAAACAACGCTTCTTCGGGCGGTCAAGTCAGCCGCGGTATTTGCCCGTGATAACGCAAACATATTGCGGCTTCATGTGGAGAACCAGCTTGTCGAGGTGTCGGCCAACACGCCGCAGGTAGGGGAAAACCACGTCGAGGTGGAGGCCAAGGTGGACGGGGACGGCGGGGACATTGCGTTTAACAGCAGGTTTCTCCTCGAGTTTTTGAGCGGTTTTGTGGGCGACGAGGTGCTTTTCGAGATGACCGGCTCGCTTAACCCCGGGGTATTTAAAGGGCCCAAGGACGAGTCATATCTTCACATCATCATGCCCGTTCGGGTGACCACGTAACTTACGGAACCGCAGAGACCGCCGTAACGGTATCCACTTGACTCCCGGTGGTTTTGTCTATGGCTTTTCCGGTAAACAAAAATACCGGCGAGAGCCTCTTGGCGGGAACGTCATAATAATACGCAAGATCAGCCCGGGCAACCGCGGAGAGCGAAAACTGATACCACTTCGTATCATGCGCGTTCAAATCTGTCGGGCTTGTTGCGGAAAGAACAGTTCCCTGACCCGCAAGAAGCCGTTCTCCCGCCTGTTGAAGAGAAATAATTGAGGTTGTGCCTGACGGAACAAACTGTGGAAAGATATAGCCTGCGTAGTGTAGAAGATTTTTCCCGGAGTTGAAACGCAGAACGGTCTCTGAGCTCTTGGGGTCCCCGGCGATGAGCGGAAACCCCCCAAGGATAGCAGTGAAGCCCAGTTGAATTCCCGTGGCGCGGCCCCGTTCAACAAAATTAAGATCCGTAAGTTGCGGGGCAAAATACAGCGTAGAGGACAGTCGGGCTGTTTGTCCCTGGGCAACTGCGGAAACAAGTTGTGTGGCAGCTGTCGTGTATGCAGAATCACCGGGAAGAAGTGGGTCGGTCGTTGTTCCCGAGGCGCTGTAAGAGACCCGGCTTCCATCTGGTCCGATCATAAGACCGGGGTTTGTTGACCACATATAATAGGTTCCATCGAATGCCGTGTCTATGGTCGGCGCACTTGTCACATTGAAAATTTTGGCCACGCGCTCCACCTCTTTTTGTAGACTAACAGGTGCCCCCGAAGTAAAGATGGGGATTGTTTTTGGGAACGTGTCGGCAATCGTGCCCATAGTATATGAGGGGGAGGGAAGAAGTGGGTCGGTCGGAAAACTCGGCTGTGGCAAGGGGACAACCGCTGTTGTGGCGAGTTGAGTCGGTGACCTATCCTGTTCAGTCTTCTGCTCGCGTCTGGAGACGAAAAAGGCGACAAGAAGCGCGACTGCCAGAAAAATTATGATAATAATGCCGACTCGCTTCATAGTGCTATTGTAGGTTACAATCCCCCGGATTGGTTACACAGGCGGCCGGTAGAAATTGTACACCAAAAGACGGACTTGCGCGATTGTTGGCATCACGGTATTCGTAATGTAAATGCGGGCCGCTTGAGTTTCCGGTGTTATCCCCATAGCCGATAACGCTTCCTGCTTTTACTTGTTGGCCTGGGCGCACCGTCCATCGGGCAAGGTGTCCATAGAGCGTATAGTATCCTTGGCCCTTCGTATTGATCCCTTTAATTTCAACCATATTTCCATATCCGCCACTTTGGCCCACGCCAGTTGTCACCGCCACCACGCCGTCGTGTGTTGCCAGAATTGGCATGTTCATGGCGCCCCCAAATCCTACGTCATATGCCCAGAGTTTTTGGTGTGAATAATCACCCGCAGGACACTGGGTAAGCGTAAATGCGTTTTTGGTGGGGCAACCGGTGACGTCGCTGGGGATTGCCGGCGCGCCGGGGTAGGGGGGGAGCGGCGAGCCCCCATCACCCGGGCCGCCCATCTGAAGGCGCCCAATAAGTGCGCTGTCGATATTAAACTGGGTGATAAACGGGAGGATGAAAAAAACAAGAAGGATAGCGCCGCACCCCACGCCCAAAATCGCTCGGTCGCCCGGGACCTCTCCCGCCCCAGGGATGGCGAGCCCCTTAAGCCAGTTTCCCGCCTTCCCAAGTAAGCCCGCTGCAAAGTCAAACGCAAGCGCTGCCCAGCCGACTGGACCACCGGCGGTTCCCGCGGCCACCTTGATTCCGAGCTTGGTTAGCCCTTTCCCTATGGCCCACCGCCCGGCGCGTCCGGCACCGTATCTTAGGAGTTCTGAGCCCAGTCCCATGCCGTTTGCCATAAACTGATTGGCGTTGGGCGGGGGAAGGCCTCGCATGACATTTATTCGGTAGGCTTCCCAATAGAGACGAACACTCTCTATGGTTGTTGCCTCAATAGGTCCGCGGAACAGGTTTGATGCGATGTCGCCAAGTATGTTTCCCGCGCTGGCCGGCCGGGACACCCGCGACATGTCCGTTTGAACGCCGTGAATCATTTGTTTGAACGCCAGGCTGTCTGCCGCGTGGACGCCTAAATAATCGATGAGTCTATTTGGGGCATTGAGAAGGCCTCGAAGCTCCGCCTCGAAGTTTTTGTTCATTGCGCCTTGTTTGAGGTCGGGAAACACGGTGGTGATTGCATCAAAAACAGGCGCGGTGATGTTTTTGTGGAAAACACCCAACCCCCTGAGCTTGGAAAATTTTGCAGAGGCGGTGATTGCCAGTGACTGCTCCTCCGGCGTTTCAGTGGCAAACACCCGCCGTGTCTCAACAGCTTCGAATGCCGCGGGCAACACCTCAGAAACTGGCCTGTCCGGCTCATGGTCGCTTTTGTCCTTGAGGGCTCGAAACAACACTTCTTTTTCGTCAGGCGCGACCGCCGGTTCTTCGAGCGTGTGTTTAATGATGTCCTGGACGCGTTTTTTCGCGTCTTCCCTTACTTCAGCACGAACTGTTTCTATCTTTTGAGACCCTTCATTAAACGCCTCGATGAGCTCTTGTCGTTTTTCCGGGGTCATGGCCTTTGCTGCCTGTTCAAACGATTGGGACGCGAAAAGAAATTTGTCTATATCTTCCTTTTCTGGCGGCCAGGGGTAAAACGGGTTTCGTCCCCCGTTTTGTTTGTAGATATAGTTATCAAGCCACGAAGGATTTGTGGTTTGGATGGAGAACCATCGGTCAATGGCTTTGTTGAGTTCGTCGTTGGGCACCTGCATACTTATTTATTCGTCACCGGCTCCACGGTGAAGGTCGGGCGGGCGGGCTTTTGTTCTTCGGTCACCATGCGGGGAACTGGCATATTCGGCGTAGGTCTCGGCGTTTCCGTTTTTGCCGGCACGACCGTCCCTGACCTCTCCTGCGCGGCCACCTCCTGTGGCTTGGTGGTGGCAAGGGCGTGTTCCTCGGGACTTGAGATGACGCGGATTGCGGCATGCGCGGGTCCTGCAAAAAAGAGTCCTTCGCCGATGTCCGCAGAGAGCAGCAAGTGCTGTTCCCCTTCGGAAAGATAAAATACGCCGGCGACCTTTTCAATTGCTGCCGAGGACTGCTTCAGCAGAATCTGCACGCTTGAGTTTTGGATAATGGCTTTCCCTAGGTCCACCGAGAGAAAGTCCTCGACATCCTGGGTGATCGTGGTGAGGCCAAGATAGTGTTTGCGCGCGCGTTTGGCCATGGAATTGAGGAAATTCCCGGAATCCGGGTACTTCATCATGTACCAGGCCTCGTCCACGATGAGGATGCGACGCTTCGGGTCGCGGCGGACCTTGGTCCAGATGAAGTCGAGAATAAGGTACATGGCAATCGGGCGAAGTTCTTCTTCGAGGTCGCGGATTGAGAAGATGGTGAGCTGGTTCCGAATCTCCACATTGGTCTGCTGGTCAAAGATTCCAACCAGGCTTCCCTTCACAAACTTTTCTATGCGATCGGCGAGCCCCCGGGCCAAAACCTCTTCCATGCCGATGAGGACTTTATACAAATCCTCCATCAAAGGCGGCTCTTTGGTTTGCGTCGCGGGATCCGGGGTGATGCCTTTTTGTTTGTAGGTCAAAATGAGTGCCCTATCAAGGAGAGCATCCTCGGTAGGCGTGAGTTTGCCCATCACGACGCGGAAAAACCCGTGGAGAGATAATATTTTTTGATTGAGCTCGCTTTCCTCCTCACCTGCCTTTGCCGTCGAGGTCAGCTGCGTTAAGTCAAACGGATTGATCTTGGTTTGGGCGCCGAAGTGAAAACGGATGTACTCGCCGCCCATAGCAAGGGATAGCGCCTCGTACTCATTTTCCGGGTCAATAACAATGACCTCGGTATTAAACATGAGGCTTCGCATGATCTCAAGCTTCACCATATAAGATTTTCCGGATCCGCTTTTTCCGAAAACCACCGAATTCGCGTTCTCTAAAGTGAAGCGGTCAAATATAACCAGCGAATCATTGTGTTCATTGATGCCATAGAGGATGCCTTCATTTGCGGTAAGCTCCGATGTGGTAAACGGGAAAGTGGTAGCAAGAGATGTTGTATCCATATTCCGCGTGATGACAATGCGGTCCTGACCCATGGGAAGGGTTGTTTTAAAGCCCTCTTCCATCTGCAGGGTCGTTCGTTTGGTGATAATAAGAAGTGAGGCGAGAGTCGCCTCGACCTGCCTGGACGATTTGTTGAGGTCCTCCAGGCTTTTACTGGGGATTGTGACATAGAGGCCAAACTGGAAAAACCGCTGCGCCCCCTTGGCAAGCTCCTGTTGGAGCCCAAGGGCGTCTTCGAGGGCCACCTGGACCGAGGGCTCGATGACGCGGCCGCGTTTCATGTCCGACTGGATGGTGGCCTCCATTTCCCCGACCCTCCGCTTGAGGTTTTCCAGGACCTCCTCGCTTTTGGTGGGGTAGACGTACATGGCAATATCCAGCGTGTGGTTGAATGATATGAGGGGCTCCAACCAGTTGGCAGAGACAAACCGCGGGTAGCCGGAAACAAACAGCGTCCGGAAGAACCGGTCGCCGACTTTCAGAAAATCAAAGTCGACTTCAATGGACGGCGGCGCAACTAGATCGCGCACGGTGAGGGGCCCGCCTTTACTCGTGGAGGAGGGCTCGCCCGACTGTTCCTGCGGGACGATGAGT
Organism: uncultured Gammaproteobacteria bacterium; assembly: GCA_964515005.1. Taxonomy (GTDB): domain Bacteria; phylum Patescibacteriota; class Microgenomatia; order UBA10105; family UBA927; genus XYB1-FULL-47-11. The sequence continues at coordinate 220,103 of CAZEVT010000001.1, read as the reverse complement.
TTTTTGAGTATGGTTTTGATGTCTGCCATATTGTTTATGTTCCTATCGTTTTTTCTATATCTTCTGGCGAGAGAATCGGCGCCCCCTGGTTGTATATTTCAAACAGGAGCCGCGTTAGCTGTTGGTTATCCAGTTGTCGTGCCTGAAGCCCGATGCGGTTTAAGAGCCGTATCATATGATCTTTTTTGGGGGTCAGCACAGTGAGGGCTTTTTCCAAAATATACGTCCGAGGGAACGGTAAGCCCCGTTTCCTGTTGCCGCCGGTTATAAGAACGTGCGCGCTTGTTCCCAGCTCCAGGTAGGAAAACGGAATGACGAGATAGAACTTTTTGTCCAGCACGTCTTTTTCCTTGACGGTTGCCGCAACAAACTGGCGGTAGCTTTTGATGCTTGAAGCTAGCTTGGGGTTTTTTTGTTTTGCCTCCTGATCCTCAAGGATTTTAAGGTACGCGGTCACATCTTTGTGCTGGGTACGGATGAGAATTTGAATGGGGAATGAAAGCGAATTCAAGAGCCCCGCGTAGGCGTAAATGATGGCATCCTGTTCTTTTTCAGACAGAAGCCCGAAGTTAACCGCCGTTGCCGTCACTACCATGGAGCATGATCCGTCGGTATACATGACCATGTTATGGTCGACGGTTTCTATCTCCGTAAACACCTGCGTTGACGATTTAATGGGTATGATTTTTTCGGCCATATTAAGTTGGTTTACCAAACAGTTCTTTTTCCAGTTTTGCCCGCGTTATTTCCTTCTGGCTCTTGGCAAAAATTTCAAGCGCCGGGACGATCGAACCGTTGAGGGTAATTTGTGCTCGGTCAAACGCGTAGCGGAACCGCGGGTCTTCGATTTCGACCAAGTAGATCCCGTTGGGGAGCGGGGTTGAGGCGGCAAATTGTCCCAGCCTATTGGTCTTCAAAGCCCGAAGCGGGACGCCGTCTTTATCCTTCACGGTGACCAGCACTCCGGGAAGAAGATTCTGCTCAGAATCCTTGACGATGCCGGTGACGACATTGGGGAAGGTCGTGAGGCGCGGCAAGCCTGCCTTCACCGCCCGGTCGGCCGTGATAATCTGGACCGTCTGCGGCTTGACCCCGGGCGGGGTTGCAACCGACATACCTGTCGATACGGGAGCGTCCGGCGGTGGGTTGGGCAGGTCAGCCACAGGAGAAGGTGCGGCTTGCTGCCGCAGGAGCCGAAGCTCATCTTCCATTTTTTGATGCTGGGTTAAGAGCTCCGTTAGTTGTTTTTGGAGCTCAAGCACACGGGTCTCGGCAACTTGAGGCTCGGTAAGGGCGGTCTGGACAGTTTTAAGCCTGCCTTCAATCTCCGTTTCTTTTTTGGTTGTTTCGTCTATGGCCCTTTGTGTTTGGATGACTGACGGAGGAGGCGTAAAATCCATGCGGGAGGCAAGCGTTGGTCGCGTGATTTCCTTGCCTGGTGCCGGGTGATGCGGGCGAGGGCGAGGGGTAAGGAGTTTAAAGACCCAGTCAAACGGACCCGTTGCTGTTTTTGTCTCGGTCGTCAAGACGCCGCCCGCCGCGAGCGTTGGGGAGAAGATATTTTGGAGAATATCACCCTTTCTTCCCGTGGCTGGCGCTTGCGCCATCTGCTGTGGTGCCGCAGGCGAAACTGTCGGCTGAAAGGTGCTTACCGGATGGGCAGTCGTGGGCGGAACCGGAGCCGCAGTTGGGGGAGGCGCGGGTGGAGCCGGTGCGCGTTTCGTCCACACGTATTGGGTCGGGCTATAGACGCTTTTGAAAAACGAAAGTACCCACACGTCCAAGGGGCGTTCTTCAACCGGGAAAAATGCAAGCCCTACCCCCATGATGGTTGCAATTGCCGCAAGCGGCCAACTGAGGAATACCGGGATCGGCAGCTTGTAGCAAATGTACCCAAGGATCGCGCCGCCCGCTAGATACCCAAATTGTTTGAGGGTCATGTCGCCGATGAGGCGAAATTGAAATGTGGTGACGTTTTGCGGGACAGGATGTTGTTCCATACCAAACAAACGACACGTGTCGCTATATAACTCATTCTAAAAGGTATATTAAACTGGTGCAATAGTACAAAGCGCATCAGAATCGTGAAAACTCTATATTTTAGTTTTCACGGAAACCTATGTTAGAATATGTTTATGGACTCTCCACTTGTACTTCTTGAGGTCAAAAACTCCCGTGAGAGCGAAGAGCCGGTCTCTGCAATGGAGCAGGTGTTTGCCGCCCTTTCAACAGGAAAAGGAAGGGGAGGCTTATTTCAAAATCTTTTTGGCCCGAGGCATGGCGCGCGATACTTCAGTTTTGAAATAGTCTCAGTCAACACCCGCATTCATTTTTTTGTCGGCGTGCCTCAACACATGCAGTCGTATCTGGAGAGCCAGCTCACCGCCCAGTATCCCAAGGTGCTTCTTTCGCCGGTTGCCGATTGGGCGCCGCACTTTTTGTCGCTGCCGCACGCAACGGGACAACTTTCGATGACTAACTCCTTCTACTTTCCCATCCGGACATATAAGGATGTGAAGGATCTGGACCTTTTGGCAAGCGTTCTGGGGGCTATGGCTAAGCTTCCCATGGGGGAGGCATTTGCCATTCAAATTCGCCTCACCCCGGCAGGCACCAACTGGCAGCGCTCTGGCGCCTCTGTGGTTGCGGCCGGCATTCCGGATCTATCATCGACCACCGGACGCACAAAGAGCCACCCGCAGGCGCGCCTCATTGAGGGGAAAATTGCCCAGCCCGGATTTGTTGCAGCCATCCGGCTCCTGGGAGTTGCCCCGACCGCTCTTCGGGCCAAAGAGCTCCTCTCTGGAGTCGGCGGAACCTACGGGGTATTTACGTTTGGGGAAGGGAACGGCCTCACGGTCACCGAGCCTGCTTTCTGGCAGAAAAAGAAGCTGGAGGCGGCAATCGTCTCCCGTTCAGGCGATACCGGGCCCAAACATCAGATATTAAATACCAGCGAGCTGGCGAGCCTCTGGCATCCGCCGGGGTTGACGCTTGCCGCGATACGAAATATTTCCTGGGGCGCGACCTTAACCGGCGAGGCCCCGGAAAATTTGCCTGTTTCGACTGATGATGAAGAAGAAAAGAAGCGGATCAACTTTTTTGCACGGACGGAGTTTAAAAACAAACTCACAACTTTCGGCATCAAAAAAGACGACCGGAGGAAACATCTCTATATCATGGGGAAAACGGGCACGGGGAAAAGTACGATGATTGCCAATATGGCCATAAACGATATGAAAAACGGCGCGGGCGTCGCCGTTATTGATCCGCACGGGGATCTGTGCGATATCCTTTTGGATTTTGTGCCGAGCCATCGAATCAATGATGTGGCATATTTGGATCCGTCGGACCTTGCCTACCCGTTTCACCTCAACCCTTTGGAAATGAAAAACGAGGCATACCGTGAACTTATCGCTTCGGGCATCGTTTCTATTTTTTACAAGCTCTACCACTACAGTTGGGGGCCCAGACTTGAATATATTCTTCGCAACACGATTTTGACGCTTCTCCACATTCCCAACTCGACGCTTTTGCAGGTACCGGAGATCCTGACGAACGAGAAATACCGCGAAAAAATAGTGGAGAAGCTTGATGACCGGGTGCTCAAGAATTTCTGGCTCAACGAATTTGCCAAAATGAGCCCGCAGATGCGAAGCGAGGCTGTGTCGCCGATTCTCAACAAGGTCGGCCAATTTTTATCCAGTCAAACCATACGCAATATCGTGGGTAACCCCACCTCAACCATAGATCTGGAAGCCATGATGAATGAGGGGAAAATCGTCATCGTAAATCTTTCGCAGGGCAAGCTCGGAGAGGACTCAAGCGCGCTATTGGGGGCCATGATCATCACCAAGCTTCAGCTTGCCGCGATGAACCGCATATCCGTGGGAGAAGAGGCGCGCCGCGACTTCTACCTGTACGTGGATGAGTTCCAAAATTTTGCGACGCAATCATTCATCAAAATTTTGTCCGAAGCCCGTAAGTACCGACTAAATCTCACGCTTGCCAATCAATATATCGGCCAAATTGAGGAAGACGTGCAGAAGGCGATTTTTGGAAATGCAGGCTCAATGGTGACGTTTAGTGTCGGGGCGGGAGATGCGCGCCTCATGTCCCGCGAGTTTGGAGAAAAGTATGAGGAGGCAGAGCTTGTGGGACTAGGGAACTATCAGATTGTCCTCAAGCTTTCGATTGATAACCACACGACTAATCCGTTTTCGGGAACGACGCTGCCTTTACCCCGGTCCCGCAATCAGAACCGCGAGAAAGTAATACGATCGTCACGAGAAAGATATGCTAAGAAGTTTGGATGAGATATAAATTGTTTTTTATCCATTTTTTTTGAGCGCTTCGATGATAAGTTGTTGTAGTTCTATGGTTTTTTGCTCACCCGTTTTTCCTTTTAGTGTTAACTCTTTGGCCTCTGTTCCATCGCTTGAAAAAATCAAATTTTCACCGGCGTCTACCCCACCCATAAAACATTGTATGTATTTGGGTACTAGATATGGTTTTTTTTTATCTGGTTCCTCCCATTTAAGCACCACTCCAACACTGAATCTCCAGTTTTGTGGATCGTCAGAGCTGAGAAGGTATTCGTCTTGTGCATCGCGTAGTTCATATGCGGTCTTTCCCTTTTTACTTAAATATTCTATATTAACAGTTTCAAACGCTGGTTCCACTAGGGTTTTGAGAATGTTTCTATATTCCGATTGGATAGATTCAGCTTTTGACCTTCTTGCTAAAAGCGTCAATAGCGGTCCACGATCTGGTTTTTGCAGTGAATGAAGTTCGTCCTCAAATTTTTGCATCGGTATTATTATATCAAACCATGTCAATAATCAGTAAAAATCCGTATTGTTATATAATATAGTTATGCGTATAGGACTATTTGGCGGCGTGTTTAACCCTCCTCACTTCGGCCACCTGATGATTGCCCAACAGGTGTTGGATTATACGGACATAGAGGAGATATGGTTTCTGCCTAATTACGGTCAATTGCCGCCAAAAGAAGGCGTCGCACGAGTAAAAGATAGGCTTGCGATGACCAAACTCTTGACCCTCGCCAAAACAAAAGTCTCCACGATTGAGATCGATAATAAACTAAGCGGTAACACAATTGATCTCTTGCCGTTGTTACCGGAAAGTAACTCATACACATTTATTATGGGCTCGGATTGGCTGCCAGGATTTACGAAATGGGGCCGTTGGGAAGAGCTTCTAGAGAAGTTGCCTTTTCTCGTATTTCCAAGAAATGATCATCCTGCCGCGCCGCTTTACAAAAATATGACTCTCCTTGCTCACCCCGATCTTATCACTTCAAATATATCCTCGACTAAGATCCGCGGCCGTATTGCCGCAGGTCTTCCCATAGGCCAATTTGTACCAACAGAGGTTGCAACATATATACAAGACCATGAACTCTATCGATCCTGAACAAACTTCAGCTGAGCTTGTTGCGTTCCTAAAAAACTCCTTTGCGAAGGCAGGTTTTACTAAGGCCGTGATTGCCCTATCTGGAGGCGTGGATAGCGCAACAAGTTGCGCCTTGGCTGTTCGCGCATTGGGGGCGGATAATATATATCCGGTTTTGCTTCCGTACGGAAGCTTAAGCTCACAGGCAACAATTGATGCAGTTGCCGTCGTTGAGAAGCTTGGAATTCCCACTGTGCACGTGACACGATTTGATATCAAACCCATGGTTGACCCCATGGTTGCTAAAGATCCGGGTATGGATAACGTACGAAAGGGGAATGCCATGGCGCGTGCGCGAATGATCGTGCTTTATGATCAGGCAAAGAAGCGGCAAGCGCTCGTTATTGGCACTGAAAACAAGACGGAACACCTTTTAGGGTATTTTACCCGATTCGGTGATGAGGCAAGCGACATAGAGCCCCTGCGGAATCTCTATAAGACGCAGGTGTATACACTTGCCAAATATCTCCAGTTGCCCGACGTAGTCGTATCCCGCGCGCCCACAGCGGGTCTTTGGGAGGGTCAGACCGACGAGGGAGAGTTTGGATTTACGTATAAAGATGCTGATGAGATTTTATTTTTGCATTTTGACCAAAAAAAAACCGCTGAAGATATTGTCGCAGCCGGTTTTACCAAAGAACTCGTCGACCGCGTTCTTGCACGTGCCCTGATAAACGACTTCAAGCACAATCTTCCAATGGTGCCCGCCCCATCGGTTAAAAGTTGATTTTAGATTGTTGCGGAGCTATAATCCAAAGAACTACAGGAGAATAGAATGTCCAGATTAGAGAAAAAATCTCGCTCCAATAATAATGCAGATAATTGGTCTGAAACTCTTCAGCGGGCTGGGAGCGCATTATCGGACCGCAACCTAGATGAAGTTATGCGGCTTCTCGATCTAGCGTATCAAAACTGTCCCACAAAAGATCGAAATCAATTTATGGGGTTTAATTACGTGCACGCCATACCAGATGGTGTCATTGGTTTGGCACATTATGCAGTTGAAATTTATCATGAAGTGGATGCCGCGTATCAAATCCTTAACTTTGTTGAAGAACATCATGGAAACAAATCCCCTGCGCTTGTAGACACATGGTTTGAATTAGCTAAAGAAGCAGTAAAAGAAGGGAAGTATGAAGATGCACCCGAATTTTTTAAGCGATGTCGCGATTCACAAAATCCCCAAAAGCCACGCATAAAATTTGTTGAATTCGGAAGTTTTTGTCACACACACATTTATAATTTAATGCAGAAAGAACAATATGCTGATGCAGCAGGCACATTTTTAGTTATCATGCGGTCAACTCAGGATCCAGAGGTCCACATGTTGGCTCAACGATTGGCAGCCCGTATGCTTGATGAAGAGATGAGAAAAGAAAGGGCAACTTATCAAGGTATCACTGAATTAGGCAAGCTGATTTCAAAATATTAACCCCTACTTCTTGCGCGGCACCAGTACTGCGAGATACAATCGAATAAGTTATGGCAGAAACTCCTAGTCATTCATTTGGTGAAATACTAAGCCGCTTTGTTAAGTTACTCGGCGAAGACCCCGCGTTTCAAGGGAAAGACCCCGCTGATCTTCAGGCGGAGGCGATGCGACGGGCGAAAGAGACTTTGGGGAGAAGGGAAGCATCTGGACGACAACGCCATGAAGACAACCAGAGAAAGCGACAGGCAAAAGAGTGGGCTGAGCGAATGAAGAGCGCGGACGCTCAAAAACAGGAATCGGCACGTAAGGACGCTCGATCTGCGAAATACGAAAAAGGTTTAACTCCGGATGTGGCCGCCGAGCGACGAGCGGAGGTTGAGCTTGTGTTGGACAAGAACCCCCCCGCCTGGCTAGAGGCGGACAAGCTCACTACGGCAGAGGGTATCGATTTTGCCACCAAAATTACTGAGCTTGTTGGCGCGGGACTAGAAAATAATCCCGACGTCTTACTTCATGAAGCAGCAAAAAAGTATTGGTCTATGGATTGGTATACTGCGAATAGTGAAGCGGTTCGTGAGGTACGGGGTTTATTAGACAAAACTTTTCAACAAGTTCGGGCAAAGGGTGGGGCAATACCTGAAAATCCCGACAGCGTTATTACGTTACTAGATAATCGTCCGGAAATTTACAGAACAAAACGGCTTGAAGAAATTTCCGAGGATCAGAAAGCAAGGAAACCTCCCTATAAGGATGAGGCAAAGGGCACTATTAATCCTGCGTCAGAGGAGTTTATAGAATGGCGAAATAAGCGTGCGCCTGAAGTCCAACAAGAGCAGCTTGATAAAATTCTCCGTTATTATCAAGAACAACTTGATATTCATAGTGGTAATCCGGAAGAATTGTCGCGATTGCTTCGTGACCTCGAAAAGAGCCTGCGTGAAGGATCTATTGGCACGCGATCGTTTCGTATTTCTGACGATGAACACAGAATAAAATATGATATTCCATCACAATTTAATAAAGCCCAAGTGCAACCCTATTTGAATGAAGTTGTCAGTTTTTCTACTCGTGTTGAAGAATATCAAGAAACTACAAAACAAATCAACAGAGATGTTCATCAGGCCGAACTTAGACAAAAACAGGAGCTTGCCAAGGATGAAGAAGAAAAGAAACGTATAATTGAGACGGGCATGGGAATAGTTTATACCGCAGATGAATTGGAGCCAATTTTTCACAGTATAGAAAAAAGAATTCGTCAAGAAGGTGAGGTTTTGCCGTACTCCAGAGAGCTTATATTTAGCAAAGAAGATTGGGATTTGTTGAAGAAAGGCCCCGAAGGATGGTTTGAGTGGCTTGCGGAGTTTAAGCGTACGAAGACTGCCAAAGACAAGCCGTTTGAAATGACACTTTACGACCAATCACGGTGGGACACCTTTAAGAATATAGTGAAATGGTTGGTTGGGGATGAAGAATCGAAACACTACATTTCTCTTCTTGAAGGAAAATTAAATCTCTATCAAAACGCAGACGCGTACGTATACGGCGTGGACAAGGGGGCAAAACGAAAAGTTGAGGATTTTACAAACCCCAATCGTTGGATGAACACCGCCTATCAGGAGCAACTTCGACAGACGGAAACCGTTGAGATCGCAATTCCACACTTTCGAGACTCGATAGGATTTTTTGTAGGGCTTGATGAGTCAGAATATTACAATACGTTGAGAGAGTTACTAGCTGACTGCAAGCACCCATTCGATGGTACAAGCATAAAGAAAAACGGTGAGAATTTCAAAAACAACGACTTTTTAGATCTCCTTCTTAACGCTGAAGTGGATCCGGGAAATCAGTATTACGGCGTTTTTCATCGAGATGTATCGTATGACAAATTAGTTGAAGGATATAATGCTGAAGTTGCCAAAGCAAAACAAACTGGGCAGACAGATAGACTAAAAGATCTTCTCCAACAACAACCTCTCTCAGAGCCTGAGGTAACGAAGCTTCGAAGAGATATACCTCCAAAGAAAATTGAGGAGCTTCGGGAAAGACGTACCAAGTTTTTGCAAAAAGTTGATCGTGTTGGAAGCGGAATTATGCTTCGGGATGAGCACATGTTGGCTCACTGGAATGATTATGAAGAATTAGTAGCGTACCAAAAAGAATACATAACACTGACAAATTCGGATAAACGAGATACAAAAACAGTAAATCGTTTGAACGCACTCAAGCTACAGATTAAAGAAAGATGGGAAAACGTGACTCTTAATCCTAACACCGTGTTAGACCCTATGGATCAGCGTACGGTGACAGCGGTGAAAGGCATGTCGCCGGTAGAAATAGAAACGCGTGTGCGTGTTTTGGACCAACTGAGATTTGAAATGGCGGCACAGCATCCAACATGGACGAATAAGAGACTAGAAGATGAATTGGTGAAGATGGACTGGAAAATATATGAAGCGGTTTGGGCCGCACGCGCAAGCTCTATCGGTCGAGGAGAGGCAATGGAAATCGCGGCCAAGCTCGCCAGAAGCTCATCGTTGGATTTAAAGTTCAAAGTCGGGCGCGGTACCCGCGTGGAACATTTTATGGACCGTGGTTGGGCGGAGGCTTGGTTACGCGGGTTAAACCCCAGCCTCTTTTCCGATGATTTCACCATGGGTGGACCCGTCGGAGATGATATCAGGAATATAAAATATTCCAACGCTTTTCGTATTGCTGGATATGACTGGAAAAAAGACGTCAATCTCCCCAAAGAATACAAAGATAAACTTATAAAGTTAGGCAAAGGAGAACACCCGACACCCGAATGGGTGGTACTTATGGAGTATGCAACGGATGTTTTAGGAATGGACTATTCCGAGGTAATCCGGCCCGAAATGCTTGCCACCGGACTTCAAAATCTCTCATCAAGTTGGCGAATGGAGAAGGCAGCTCTTGACAAAATTCGGGATGACTTTTTACGTCATATTGATCAAATGCAAAGGGGTGCAAACCCAGAAGTACACGCGCTGGGTCTTCGACTGGCCGCCGCGCAGACACCGGAAGAGAAAGTTTTTATTTTAAAACGCATGGTTCGTCGCTTACCCCTGGAGTTTGTCAATCTTCTTGGTACTAATGATTTAAGGAGCATTCTATTACAGTCCAAAGCAGATATTACGTTTAACAGTGCCGAATGGCAAATATTCAACCGGACGATGGCAATTGCCCAGGTAGAAACCTGGAGAAATGAAAAACTAAAGTTCAAGGAGTTTGATTTTACGAAGCGAAGCGATTTTAACAAAGTAATGCCCGCGGCACTCAAGTCTGTATTACATAACGGTCTTTCTGAACCTGAGTTGAACAAAATACTCGATAAACATTTTGCTATTATACAAGGCATACAAAAGTACATGGAATCACCACCTGGAGTGTATGGACCCAGCGTCGGACCCGGGGCTTTCACTCGGATAGACCGCTGGGCGCGACACCCGCTTAAACAGAATTTTATGCTCGGAATGAGTCAATTGGACTACAAGAAAGACGTGGATTTTACACGAATTGGCCTATTTTCACTTGAGCGAAGAATTAATGATTATGTCGGTCAGACTCATGCGCGCGATTTAGAATATGAGATATATTATACGAGTCCTCACTTATACTTGTATCCGCCGCCCGGTAAAGAAGCTGACGCATTTCTTAAAATCGCTGAATATCGTGATGCAATCATCGGCTACGCCGGGCTTGATGATGCCGAACGTGCTCAAGCCGTCATGCTGGAAACCATGTTTGATTGGAATTTTAATCAGGCAAGTCAAACTCTAGCGGGATGGGTGCCCGGAATGGTTTCTTTGATGCGTCGCTCAAGCACGATACAAAGATCTACAGAGGAGGTGGGTTTGGGTGACCCGTTTGGGAAGGCGCTCTTGGGTATTATGAAAATATTTCCCAGTGGTCGTGAGTTTATAGAAAGCCATCATTTGGAGGGCAGGCATTCTTCGGAATGGCCAAAAGCAATAGGTCAACTGGTTTCGTATGATGTAAAACATGGAGGATTTGAAGGAAATGCATGGGATGAGCCTAAAATGGCCGGTGCCATTGCAACCGTAGAACAACTTAAAATGTTTAAAAGCGCTTGGGGTGAAAAACAGTTTCGAAGACTTGCTAAAAAATATAAGACGGGCATCATTCAAAGAATGTTTATAGCAACACCTCGAAAGTATTGGTGGATAATACCAATCGCCACTATCGCTTTAGCTTCTATGCAATCATTAGAAGAAGAGAAAAAGAAATAAATAGTACTATTTTCCCTCGCCGCCCAAAACTCCCCCAACACCACTTTTGCCTGCTGCCGTTTGGCGTTGAAGTGGTGTAGAAGGTTGAGGTTTGTGAAGGAATGTTGATGCGACGAATGAGCCTTGGTACCCATATTGAAATGCTTGCCCGACACCAGTACCAAGTGGCCCCAATATTGCTCCCAGCCCTGCCTCGATAGGCGCCTTGGCTTTAAGCGCTTCTTTGATGGCATTAGCAATATTAGGGATAGTAAGGAGGAAGCCTAAGCCGATAAGACCTGATACGCCGTTTGCTCCGGCGCCCAATGTGCCACTTAATAAAGGCGGCGTCCAAATATGACCAGCGTTTTCCCGAGTCAGCATCGTGCCAACAAGGAGCATGGCCGCAGTAACCGGGAAAACAGAAAGGCTTGCAAAAAGATTTCTCGCCCAGGAATTAAAACTCGTTGAGCCAGGTAGCGCTTCGGTCATTAGCTGAAATGGGGCAATAAGCACCGCGACGATTACTTGAATATATGCGGTAATAAGCATAAACACTATGCGTATAAGACCAAATAGTATTGCAATAGCTACAATAAATGTGACAATTATCGACACTGCAGCCGGATAAAGTCCTAGCGTTAGGACTGTTGGAATCCATGTGGCAAACCACGGTGCACTACCTGCAGGAGAATCATAAAACATGAGTAATTTAATAAGGTCGTCAATTGAGCTCCAACCACCGCCAAAGAGTGCTCCGGCAACGGTTCCCAATCCTCCAGATATGTATTTTTGGGCGGTATCCGCGCCGAGGGCGCCACCGCTGTTGCTGACGATGAGATTGATGATGATAGCCATAACCAGATACATAAGATCGATAAAAAATGCGGCTATCGCATAGGAAAAGGTAATAAGAAGGAGCGCTAGTACAATTTTGGGAAGCGCGTTTTGGACCGTCACGACAGTCTTTGGGTCTATTTTTCTTCGAAACATGACCATAAATCCGATAATCACCATAACAAGGGCCAGGAGCGCATAGGAGATATTTCTAAATGCCCGCCATATAGGAAGAAGCGGCGAGAGGCCGGTAAACCCTATGCCCTGCGCCTCTACTTTTTGTGGCAGAAACCCAAGTGATCTTCCCGTATCCTGAAACCAAAGCGCTAGATCCGCGGGAGGGGTGGAGTACATCGCTAAAACGATATTGCTTAGTTGAGCCACTGCGCTTTTTTCATTGTAAAATGGGCTTGCAGCAAGTTTACTTCCCCCCCCGACGCCCCCAATAAAAACATTCATAATTCCAAAGATGGAATCTGTTGTATACCATGCCTTGTTGGAGCAATCAGCAATAATACATTTATCAACGTCATTTATAAATCTGTTTGTATCGGCTGAAGGAGCCAGCGCATATGCGGGAGAAGCGAATGCAAAGCCCGCAAGAAGAAGAATGAGAAAAGAAACGATACCCTTCCAAAAATTTGTCCGGGTACAACTCTCTCTAAGCCGCTTTAGTCCCGGCAAGCGGGACAAACCGGCGTAAGAGGAGAAGTATGCATAGAAGCGCTTCATAATGTCATTATGGGAGAAAAGAAGTTTCGGGTCAAGCCCCAGGAGATGTTGACAAATGTAAGACAATGTGTTACATTCATAGTATGAGCCTGCCCAAGTTAGTCTGGGATAAGTGGAACAAAGAGCATATTAAAAAACACAAAGTGATGAAAATTGAGGTAGAGGAGGCATACGCGCATCTTGTAGGTACATCAGATTCGTATTTGAAGCGCACCGCGCTGTTTGGCGTTACAAAAAAGAATCGCGCCATAACAATTGCGGTTTCGTATGCGAAACAAAAAGGTCCATACCCCGTATCTGCTCGTGATATGAGTAAAAAAGAAAGGAGAAAATATTTATATGAAAAAAAAGCTAACTAACAAGGATTATCGGCCAAAACCTATTCCGCCATTCAAAACGCTGGATGAAGAGGCGGAGTTTTGGGACACCCATGATGTGTCGGAATTAGGGAAGGTACCGTTGCTTTCACTGCCTTTACTCGAAAACGAGAAAGAAGAGTCTTTGACAGTGAGAGTTCAGAAATCCGTCAAGGCCAAATTGACGCGTGTAGCACGAGCCAAAGGGGTAAACGTGGGGACACTCACGCGTATGTGGCTTATCGAGAAGTTGTCCCGTGTGGCGTAATCTCCAAAAGGGTTACTGTGTGGGACCCGGGACCGTGAATGTCGTCACGTCCACGCCCGTGAGGGCTTTGATAGTCAGGAGTATAAGGTACGAGGCAACGATCACAACAACCCCGATGATGGCATTGGTCATCGTTCCGCGGGCTTTTTCGAGCTTCTTTTGGTCACCACCTGCGAAAAGGAAATTAAATCCGCCGACGACAAACATGACGAAGATGGCAACGCCGATAAGAGCGGTTAACCCACGAACCAGATTGCTGAAAAGGCCTTCAAGCGATTTAAAAGTTGCAACGTCGCCACTTTCGAGTCCTTGCCACGGTTGTTGAGCAAATACCATGAATGTATTATCGGCAATCTACAAAAAAAAGTCCAATGGGGGAATTTAGTAGGGCTTGGGAAAGTTGAGCGTGCCGCCGATGATCGATACGCCCAAGAAGTTCTGGACAAGGATCATGATGGCCCAGGCCGCTCCTACGATGATAAGGCCGACAATTGCGTGGGTAATTTTGTTTCGTGCCGCTTCCATGCCGGCCTTGTCTCCGCCTGAGGTAATCCACTGGATGCCGCCTAGGATAAGATAGAAGAATGCAAGAAGCGATGCGATAATAAGCAGGGTGCCAACGAGAGCGCTGATAAGCTGGCCGACGTCGCCGATTTTTATATTTCCCGGCTGTTGAATGTTGATACTTGGGTCTGCTGCAAATGCCATATCAGTTCTCCTTCTTCATTGTTGCGGATTATCCGCTACTTGTCAACACCCTTCTTACTTGCCGATGCTCGGTATAGATAAATTTTCCAAGTCCAGGCCGAAAAATCGTGCGACGAGAGAAGAGAGGGCAAATGCTGCACCGACGATAATAAGTCCTATGAGGGCGTTGGTTATTTTCTCACGCGCCTCCTGCAGCTTTTGTTTGTCGCCGCCTGCGGTGATCCAGGATATGCCGCCTAAGATAAGATAAAAGAAGGTAAGTAAAAACCCTGCGATAAAAAGCGCGCCCACGAGGTTGCCGATGAGATTCCCGAGCGCCGCGCCGCCGCCTTGGGTATTTGGACTGTTGCCGCCGCCGATTGAAGGCGGAAGGACCGGATTTCGAATTTGAGCAAGTGCGTTCATGGTTATAATTTCAGCTGTTGAATTATGGTTCCCGGGTTTCCGATGAGGATATCAAAGCCGAGGAATTGTCCGGTGATGGCAAGAAGCGCCCACGCGCCGATGATGATGGTGAGGCCAAAAAATCCATGCGTGATGCGGTCGCGGGCTGACTGGAGTTTTTTTGTGTCGCCGCCGGAGTTGATCCACTCATAGCCGCCGGCCAAAAGCTGGAACATAAACCAGATACCGGCAGTAACGGTCATAAACCCGACGATTGCAGATACGGTGTCGGCGACTTTGGAAAGCGCCGTCACGCCGCCCGCCTGGCCGCCGCCGAAGTTGACATTACCAAACGCCCCGAGGCCGCCCCCACCGATGGTGCCTAAGCCTTGTCCCCCTGATGCTGCAAGTAATTTCATGGTCCGTAAATTTTTGGACTTAAGATAAACCCGGCGTCGCCAAACAAGATATATCCAAAGAGCGCTGCAAGGGCAAATGACCCGACGACCAGGACGAGCCCCAAAAGCGACTGCCAGATTTTACTCCATGCGGCCCCGACTGCTTTGGAGTCGCCGCCTGCGGACATATATTGAAAGCCGGCGATAACAATGTTGATAAACGCAAACAAGCCGGCTGCGACAAACACGAGGCGCAGGATATTGGTGAAAAAGAGAACTAGTCCGCCTGATGTTACCCCCTGGTAGGCGCTCGGCAAGGGATTGGTCACTGTGCCAACAATATTTTCCATATTATCTGGGTCCGATCATTTGTTTGAGAACTTGGGATCCGGTGATGGTTGCGATAAGCTGAACGATAAGAACACTGGTGACGACGATAATCAGCCCGGTAACGGCGCCGGTGACTGTTTTTCTCGCCTGTTCAAGCTTTTTCGTGTCCCCTGATCCTGATCCCACTATAACGCCGATTCCCCCCAAAATCAACAAAACAAAGCTGATAACGCCGGCCAGTACCATTGCGTTTTTGACGACCACCGACACAATATCACCGAAAGTGTCAAATGTGCCTGCTGGGGCAAAAACATTAGGATCTCCAATATTAACCACAAGCATGATTTTAGTGTACGGGAATTTGGTGGCTACTGTCAATTTATGCTATAGTCTATGCGTGGAAGACGCAACGCTTATCCAGCAGATTCTTTCGCGCGATAGGCGAGCGTTGTCGCTTTTCTACCGCAGGTTTTCCCCCAAGCTCTCGCGATTTATTGCCATAAAGGTAGCCCGTAAAGAGGACGGAGAAGAAATACTACAGGATACGCTCTATGCCTTTTTGGAAGCAATCCGTGATTTCCAAGGGAAAAGTAATATTCAGACGTTTTTGTTTTCTATCTGCCAGCACAAGATTATCGATTTTTACCGGAGGAAAAAAATGAAACATGCGGTGTTTTCCCAGATGCCGCAGCTTGAGGCATTCGTCTCGCCGCTTATGAATCCGGAAGAAGAGCTGGATGCCACACTCGTCCGCGAAAAAATTCATGCGGTACTTTCGCGGCTCTTACCGCGGTACCGGCAGATTCTGATACTTAAGTACCTGGAGGGGCATTCGGTGGAAGAGATAGCGAGAAAATTAACCCTTACATTCAAAAGCGTCGAGTCGCAGTTGTTTCGCGCGCGCAAAGCATTTGTTGAACTCTTTGTCTCTATTTAAGAGATGCAGATATCCATATGAAAAGTACAACCTACGAGCGGTTTGTGAAGCGTTGGGAGGAGGTCACCGACCTCCCGCCCCAGACGGTTGGGCCATTGACGCCCCTTTACAAAGCCATAACCCGCAGGCTTAAGGTGATGCCGTGGCCTCTGTTGGTCATGGTTTCTCTTTGTACGGTTGTCGCACTGTATCTCGTTATCGGCTCTACCGTGACGCTCATCGTTTCCATCCTCCAGCGCGGGTTTTAGGCCACCTCTTACGACTAATTCCACATGGGGACAGCGCTCGTCATCTGGTCAGTTGGCTTTTTCAGGAATATCGGAGGGCTGGTGACACGTCCGTACGAAACAGTCAGGAGGGTCGTAGACCACGAAAAGCCCGGGGAACTGGTCATTGTCGGGGCGTTTCTTGCGTTGTATTTTGCCATCGCCTCACTCGTGCGGGTTTCCAGTTTTCGTCCGTTCCTTCTGACGCGTGAGTTTATAGAGCTTGTACTTGCCACGTCGACCACCTACGGGCTTGCCGTTCTCCTGTTTTGGGTAGCCGGGGAGCTCGTCGGGGCCAAGGGCAAGCCTCGGGGGTTGGCAGTTGCGTGGGGCTATACTCTGATTCCCACTCTCGTCTGGTTTTTTGCAACGTCCCTTTTGTATGTCATTCTTCCTCCACCGCGAACGACAAGTGCCCAGGGGGTGCTTTTCAGCCTCTTGTTTCTCATATTTTCCGCAGCGCTCTTTTTTTGGAAAGCGACGCTTGCGTATCTGACGCTTCGGTTTGGACTACGGCTGACGCTCGGGAAAATTCTTGTTGTTCTTGGGATAACTCTGCCGATTTTGGCCGCATATAGCATAGGCATGTATAGGATTGGGATATTTAGGATTCCATTTATATGAATGTAAGAGATTACAAAACGGTTTCGGATCGCCGGAGAGCTTTGGAAAAGGACCTTCGGATTTCACTCAAAAACATCGGCGCCTTTACCCTGGATGAATCAGTTGCCTCAACCCGGAACTGCGAAAATATGGTCGGCGTTGCACAAATACCCATGGGGATTGCAGGACCGCTCCAGATTGGAAAAAAGAAATACATGATGCCACTTGCAACAACCGAAGGGGCGCTGGTGGCCTCGGTAAGCCGCGGATGCAAGGCGATATCGGAGTCCGGCGGGGTCACGGTCGACAGTTACCGGGTGGGAGCCACCCGTGGTCCGGTATTTCGAGTCAAGAATATTGCCGAAAGCAACAAACTCAACGCGTTTCTTGCAGACCATTTTGGAGAGCTGCAGAAAATTGCTAAAGGGACATCCCGTCATATAAGGCTTACCAAGTATATGGACCGCGGAGTCGGTAAATACCGGTTCGTGCGGTTTGTCTTTGATACGCAGGATGCCATGGGACTTAACATGGTCACGATTGCCACCGACGCGCTTGTTGACTACATTCAAAAAAAGACGGACGTCGTCTGCCTGTCTTTGGGCGGCAACTATGATGTGGACAAAAAGCCTAGCTGGCTCAACGTCATCGAAGGACGCGGGGTTAAGGTCTGGGCAGAAGTAACTATACCGGCAGAAGTACTTAAAAAAACGTTAAAAACATCAGCGCAAGAAATGTATACTGTCTGGCTTTCCAAGTGCATGATGGGAAGCGCAATGGCCGGATCCATGGCATACAACGCCCAGTTTGCAAACGTAGTTGCAGCAATATTTTTGGCAACCGGTCAAGATCCGGCTCATGTCGTTGAAGGAAGTTTGGGAATAACAACGGCAGAACTCGTGAACGGAAAAGATCTCTATGTTTCCGTGTATCTTCCTGATCTTATGGTCGGCACTGTGGGTGGGGGTACCGGGCTGGCGACCCAACAGGAGGCGCTAAAACTTTTGGGAGTTGCAGGAGGAGTAGGTGGAAAAAATAGCCAAAAGTTTGCAGAAATTATTGCCGGCGCGGTGTTGGCAGGAGAAATATCTTTACTTGCTTCATTGTCAGAAGGAACGCTTGCCAGTGCACATATAAAGTTAGCAAGGGGGAAAAAATAATGGTCGGCATTGTTTCATACGGCACATATATCCCCAGATACCGCGTCAGACTTGCGGATATAGCCGCAGCGTGGAAGAAAGAACCCGCGGAAGTGGTGGGGTCCCTCGGCATAGACGAGAAAGTTGTGCCCGCGCCAGACGAAGATGCGGTGACGATCGCGATCGAAGCAGCAATGCAGGCCGTGACCAGTAGTAAACACAAGGCTTCAGACATTGATGTTCTTTTCGTGGGATCCGAATCCCATCCGTATGCCGTTAATCCCACGTCAACTATCGTCGGAGAACTTCTCGGAGTCGGTCACAACTATTTGGCTGCTGATTTGCAGTTTGCGTGTAAAGCGGCAACCACCGGCGTGCAGGTAATAGCAGGGCTTATCTCAGCCGGGCATGCCCGGCTGGGTTTGGCAATCGGCGCAGACACAGTGCAGAGCAAACCCCACGATGTGATGGAATACACATCCGGCGCCGGCGGCGTGGCATATCTTATGGGCAGAGAAAAATTAATTGCGAAACTCACGGCTGATACATCGTACTCTTCCGACACGCCGGACTTTTGGAGACGCGATGGCATCCGGTACCCCTCTCATGCCGGTCGTTTTACCGGCGAACCCGCGTATTTTGCCCACGTGACGGGGGCGGCGCGCAGAATGTTTGAGATGACCCACACAAAGCCGGAAGATTTTGACTGGTGTGTTTTTCATATGCCAAACGGCAAATTCCCGCGGAATGTTGCCCAAAGACTGGGATTTACTAAAGAACAATTGGCGCCGTCTTTGACCGTTGATCACATCGGAAATCCATATTCTGCGTCTGCCATGCTCGGGCTTGCAGCAGTTTTGGATATCGCCGCACCCGGACAAAAAATATTTATGGTTTCGTACGGATCAGGTGCAGGATCGGACGCATTTGTTTGGCAAGTAACCAGTGAAATAAAGAAGCCAAAGCATACCGTTAGGGAGCAAATAGAGAATAAGGAGTATGTGGATTATCTTGGATATCTGAAAAACACTCACAAAATATGAACATATATATCGCCGGTGCGGCAACGACAAAATTTGGAGAACTTTGGGGAATATCCCCAAGAAGTTTGGCCCGCGAAGCAGTAACCAATGCACTCAAAGACGCGAGAATCCCAGCCCGCAACGTACAGGCTCTTTTTGTGGGCAATATGCTTTCGGGTATGCTTGGCGGACAGGAACATCTCGGCGCATTTTTTGCAGAAGAATTGGGCCTCACTATTCCCGCGTTTAAAATCGAAGGCGCATGTGCCTCAGGCGCACTCGCCCTTCACACGGCCGTCAATAGCGTTTTGTCCGGCGAGTATGAAACCGTGGTTGCCCTCGGGGTTGAAAAAATGACGGATCATAAACCGGAGGATGTCGCCATTGCCCTCATGGGCGCCGGGAGCGAGGAAGAGCGCCTGGCAGGGGCGACATTTCCCGGGTTGTATGCATGTTTGGCCCGTGTGCATATGAAGGAGTATGGGACGACGGAAGAAGACATGGCGGCCGTCGCGGTAAAGAATCATTTTCACGCGAGCCTCAATCCCAATGCACAATTCCACAATACGCTTACCGTCGAACAGGTGATGCGAAGCTCCAGGATTGCCGACCCATTAAAACTTCTTGATTGTTCGCCGATTTCGGATGGCGCCGCAGCTGTTGTGGTAACGAGGAAAAAATCAACGGTCGCGATTGCCGCAAGCGCGGTGGCGACAGACACACTAGGATTGGCCCAAAGAGCAAGTCTTACGGAATTGAAAGCAACAGGCGAGGCAGGACAAAAAGCATACAAAGCCGCTGGAGTAAGCTCAAAAGATATAGACGTCGCTGAAGTGCATGACTGTTTCACGATCGCCGAGATTTTGGCGATGGAAGATTTGAAGTTTTTCCCCAAAGGCAAAGCAGCCCGCGCCATTGCCCAGGGAAAAACGCGCCTGGGCACCTCCGGACATCTTATTGTCAACCCCTCTGGTGGACTAAAAGGCTGTGGTCATCCGGTGGGAGCCACGGGGATTAAGCAGGTCGTTGAGCTCGTGGAACAGCTCCGCGGGAGGGCAGGAACCAGACAAGTGAAAAATGCGCGTCTCGGGTTGGCACACAACGTCGGGGGAGACGGCCCGACGGCAGTAGTCCATATATTAAAAAGATAACTATGCAAAGTCCGGTAAAAATTTGGCGGAACCAAAAATATATGAGTCACATGCTCGGCAAAACCGGGAAGATTATTTCCTGGACAGTCATTCGTGTGCCGTCGACCGGGTTTTCGAGTCTCGCGCCGTACCCGGTCGTCATCGTGGAGCTTACCGGCGGCGGCAGGATTACCGCACAACTTGTTGACTGCCGCGAGGAAGATTTGACGTTTGGCAGAAAGGTAAAAGTAGTTATCCGCCGGGTTTCCGAACCCTCTACCGAAGACATCATCCCGTATGGAATAAAGGTTAAACCCATATGATTACCGTTTCTGTTCCGGGTAAAATTCATCTGATGGGGGAGCATGCGGTCGTGTACGGCCGCCCAGCACTCCTTTCTGCAATCAACCGGCGGCTTTCCGTATCCATAGAAACAAGTGAATCATTTAAGGTTATCGCGAGCGAACCATCAGGGTATGTACGCTATGCGGCGGAGCTGGTTGCAAAAGAATATAAACTTAGTCTCCCAAAGATAAAAATTACCATCGTTTCGGATATACCCGCGGGATACCACCTTGGCTCGTCTGCGGCAGTTGCGGTGGGTACTGTCGGGGCCATGATGTACCACATAAAAAAGGTGTGGAATCCGGCGGCGATCAACCAGCTCGCCTATGAAGTGGAAAAAAAACAACACGGCAATCCATCAGGAGGCGATAATACGACGGTCACGATGGGCGGGCTTATTTGGTACCGGAAAGAACTGGAATTTCTCAAAAGCATCTGGCAGCTGCCGTTTCGCCCGCCCGTCCGTCTTAACCATTTTTCACTTATTGATACCGGCAGGCCGAAAGAAAACACCGGCGAGATGGTCGCATTTGTGAAATCTCAAAAGAATGTACAAACGTTTCTTGATGCAAATGAGGTGCAAACGAAGAGAATTGCCGTCGCCCTCAAAGAGGGCGATGAAAAAATGCTCATTGATGCGATTCGGAAGGGTGAGCGAACACTGGAGGGAATAGGTGTGGTGAGTAAAAAAGTGATACCGGTCATTCGTGCTGTAGAAAAATCCGGCGGCGCGGCAAAAATACTTGGCGGCGGCGGCCGCGCTGCAGGCGTCGGCTATATCCTGTGCTATTCGCACCATCCACCAAAAGGAAGTGTATCCATTACTTTGGGAGAAGAAGGTATTCGTCTGGAAAGGAAACAATGACCGTTAGCGCCCCCGGAAAACTCATGTTATTTGGCGAACACGCCGTTGTCTACGGATATCCATCCATAGTTACGGCAATCTCCGAACGGTTGTTTGTTACCGAAGGCACCCCTGTTGGCGATACGAGATTTATTGATGCAGCAATAAATCTATGGGGTGATCCGAAGGTTGTGAAACTTTCGGCGAAGAGTGCATTTTCCGGTAAATATGGATTAGGATCATCCTCTGCGGTAAGCGTTGCAGCACTTAAATTATTGAGGCCCGATGCTTCCAATAAGGAAATATTTGACGCGGCATACAAGATAGTTCTTGATATTCAGGGAGTTGCATCGGGATTTGATGTTGCGGCGGCGGCGTTTGGCGGGACAACGTATTACATAAAAAATAAAACGATTGAGCCGTTGGCAATAAAAGATATGCCGCTCGTTGTCGGGTACACGGGGGTGAAGGCAGACACAAAAACCCTGATTGCTGAGGTTTCCGCAAAGCGGGCGAAAGAGCCCGCAAAAATTGAGCGCATTTTTGCAGCAATTGCAAACATAGTTGAAGAAGCAAAAAAGAAAATGTTGGAAGGCGATTGGGAGCGGGTTGGGCGCCTTATGGATTTTAATCAGGAATATCTCCGGGACCTTGGAGTGAGTTCCGAGAAACTGGAAAC
The DNA here is from genome assembly GCA_964515005.1 of uncultured Gammaproteobacteria bacterium. Classification (GTDB taxonomy): domain Bacteria; phylum Patescibacteriota; class Microgenomatia; order UBA10105; family UBA927; genus XYB1-FULL-47-11. The sequence continues at coordinate 197,971 of CAZEVT010000001.1, read as the reverse complement.
TCTCATTTTGGCCGCCAAAGGCGCGGGCGCGTGGGGAGCCAAACTTTCCGGCGCCGGCGGCGGGGACTGCATGATTGCCCTTCACCCCGATGGGGTTCAAGGGAAACTTGCCGTCGAAAAAGCCATAAAAAAAGCAGGCGGCGAGGTAGTCCGTGTAACGCCGAATGTGGAAGGAGTGAGAATAGAATTATGAAAGCAACAGCAATCGCACCGGCAAACATCGCGTTTATCAAGTATTGGGGCCGCAAAGATGCGGATCTCCGAATTCCATATAATCCGTCGATTTCGATGAATTTAAGCGCGTGCACGACCACGACAGCCGTTCAATTTTCCGACGCATACGAAAAAGACATGATTATATTTCGCGATGGTTTTAGTGATAAAGAAGTAGCGCGAGTGATAACGCAGTTGGATCGGATACGCAGGTATGCTGGGGTAGAGACGAGGGCAAAAGTCGAAACAGAAAATTCGTTCCCCAAGTCCGCAGGTGTGGCTTCGTCGGCCTCAGGATTTGCGGCGCTCACCGTGGCGGCCACTGCGGCTTTGGGTGTAAAACTTTCTGAAAAAGAATTAACAGAACTTGCGAGACTCGGTTCCGGATCTGCATGTCGGAGTATTCCTGACGGGTTTGTGAAATGGGAAGATACATATACGTATTCTTTATACCCGCCTGCGTATTGGGATTTACGCGATATTTTGGTGATCGTTGAACATACGGCAAAAGATGTATCGTCTTCGGCCGGACACGATCTGGTAGAAACGAGTCCGTTTTTTACCAAACGGTTACAGGAAATTCCAAAAAGGATCAACAGGGTGGAAACGGCACTGGCAAAAAAAGATTTTCGGATGCTGGGCGAGATGATGGAAGAGGATTGCCTGGACATGCATCACGTGATGCAGACACAAGCCCCCCCATTGTATTATTGGGGAGATAAGACAACGCAGGTTACCCGTGACTTAAAAAAAAGCAGACTGCCTGCGTATTTTACTATTGATGCCGGACCGAACGTTCATATCATTTGTGAAGGAAAAGATGAAGAAAACGTACGGAGACTTTTTGAAAAAGATTACCAACTCATAGTTAATAAACCGGCGCCGGGTGCGCATCTCATATGATTCCGAAACATGTTGCAATTATCATGGACGGAAATCGCCGGTGGTCCCGCGCCCATAAGCTGCCGGTTTTAGAAGGGCACCGCAGGGTCGCGACGGAAGTGTTGGAATCACTTGTCGAGCGCGGGGCCAAGCTCGGGGTGAAGTACATGACCTTTTGGGCATTTTCTACGGAAAACTGGGGCCGTTCGCCCCAGGAGTTGAAAGGCATCATGATGATTTTGCGAAAAAGTGTCGGGTTTTTTGGGGGGAGGATGCACAAAAAGGGAGTAAAACTTCGGACGATCGGTAACCTGTCGAAATTTGATCCCGATATCCAGGACGCAATTGAGAAAGTGGTAAAGCTTACGGAACATAACACGCGCATTACGGTCATTCTTGCGCTCAATTACGGCGGCCGTGATGAAATGGTGCGGGCGATGAGAATGATAGATACCGCCAAAAACATGACAGAAGAAAAGTTTTCCGCACTTTTGGACACCGCAGGTATCCCTAACCCCGAGCTTATTATTCGAACCGGCGGAGAGCAACGGTTGAGCGGCTTTCTTTTATGGCAAAGCGAGTATAGCGAACTGTATTTCCCCGCATGGTACATGCCGGATTTTACACCCGCACGATTAGACGCGGCGATACAGGAGTTTGCGAAAAGGAAACGACGATTTGGGAAGTAGACTCTACTTAAATCCGCTCGTGACGGTTGTTCCAAACATGACGCCGACAATCTGCACGAGCCAGTAAGCCCCGAAGATGATCACAAACCCGAGGATCGCATTGGTCAGGCGCTGTCTACCCTCTTCCATTTTTTTGGCGTCGCCGGCACTGGTCATAAACGTGTAACCCGCGGAAATGAGCATAACCAGAAGTCCGAGACCGGCAAGACCGATAACCAAGGGAAGTGCTTGGGAAATGATCGCACCGACAGTATTCGCGCCGCCGCCAAAGAGAAATCCTTTTGGATAGCTTATATTTACTTGCGAGCCTTCCGGTCCAGGTAGTTTGATACCCCCCTGTGCTAAGTAGTGAATCATATTGTTAACCAAAGTCTTTGATACCAAGTATGTTAAACCCAATTAATCGTAATATAAATAGTGAAAAAATAATAAAAAGAAGGCCTGTGATTGCAGAGGTAACTAACTCTCTGCCGGCCGCAAGCTGCTCGGGGTTGCCGGCACTCGTCAGAATCTGAAAGCCGCCAAAAAGAATAAGCAGGAACGCGATGCCGCCTCCGATACCAATGCCTACCCGAAGTATGTCTGCAACAAACGATCCCGGGTCGGTTTTTATACATCCGAATGCAGTCCAAGCGCCCTTGCCGTCTTTCATGCATCCTTCACAAACACCTGATTTGTCTCCGGCAAATTGACAGACGGAACTTTCTGCAGCAAAAATCCGTGCAGGCGATACCGCACCGAGAAAAAATAGGGATAAAAACCCGATGAATAAAGATATTTTTCGCATACAGGTACCTACCAGTCTAACAAATTGGAAATCATGATACAATGGAAACGCTTCAATGAAACGGATATTTTTCGTTATATTCCTTGTTTTCTTTTCGGCAGTCGCCGCCTTTCCGCCGCGCGTCCTTGCCCAAACCTGCGACCCGACCTGCGGCAATGCCATCGAGTGCCGGGACAAAATCGCCAAGTGTCAGGAGGCGTGGGATCAGATGGAAACTGCCAAAAAGCCCCACGTGGATGCGCTGCGCAAGATGGAATCGGATATTGCGGCATTTCAAAATCGCATTAAAGTGATTGAGGCAGATCTTATAAAAAAAGCAGCAGCGATTGCAAAGGGCGAAAAAGAACTCTCCGGTTTTTTGAGTATCGCCTCCAGACGAATCCGCGAGTTTTATATCAGGAATATCACCAACAACCCGATTTCTCTTTTCTTTTCTTCTGCCAATATCGGATCGGCACTCCGGGTGATGGCCTATCAGCGCGCGGCAACCGATGAGGATAAAAAGGCCATTACCTCAACTGCGCTTTCCGTCAAAGATTTGGAAGACAAGAAAAAAAGTCTTGAGAGCGAAAAATCCTCCCTTGCATATTTGAAGGAAGAAACAGACCGCCGTGCGGTATCGGTGCGGAAGCTTGTAGGCGAGGCAGAATCCTACCAGAGCAAACTATCCGGGTATATTGCAAACCTCTCGGCCCTCCAGCAGTCTATTTTAAGCGCCAAAACCGGCACATTTCAAACAACCGTCGGAGATGTGCCGCTTTCTGACGATCCTGCAAGCCGCCCTGACTACAATCCCGGATTCTCGCCGGCATTTGCGGCTTTCAGCTTCGGCGCACCGCACTTTAAGGGGATGAGTCAATACGGTGCGTTTGGCAGAGCCAAAAGCGGACAGAATTATGAACAGATCCTGAAGGCATATTACGGAGGGGGAATTGAAATTAGAGATCATAATCCTGATGCCCCGATAAACGTAGAAGGATACGGGACATATTCGCTTGAGGAATATGCCAAGAGGATTTACGAGATGCCGGGGAGCTGGGGCGATGAAGGCGGCATGGAGGCTTTGAAGGCTCAGGCTATTGCCGCACGAAGCTATGCGCTCGCCCGAGGCGGGACGATTTGTGCAACCGAAGCCTGTCAGGTATTCAAACCCGGCCCCAAGGGCGGGAAATGGGAAGAGGCAGTCAACCAAACCCGCGGGAAAGTCGTCTATGCAAACGGATCGCCGTTTTCAACCTGGTACGCATCGACCTCCGGAGGATATCAGGAATCCTATAGCAGTAATGGTTACGCAACACCCGGGTTTTGGGATACGCCAAGCGGCCGGAGCGGGTGGACGAGTGCGGCGTATGAGAAGATCGCCGCAAGCCCCTGGTTTTATAAAGCATGGTACCGGCAGCGCTCTGGCGACTCCTGCGGTAAGAGCCATCCGTGGCTCACGGGCGAAGAAATAGCGGATATCCTCAACGGATGGGTGGTACTTTTCCAGGGCGGCGGGGAGAGTGGCCGGGTGACGCCCCTGGGGTCCTGCTGGAGCGGCAACCCATACAGCATGTCGGAACTTCGTGGTATCGGCGGGTTTACGAGCGTCACGGGAGTGAGCGTCGTCTATTCCGAGGCGGGGGTTACCTCAACGGTGACCTTTCAAACCAATAAAGGGGCAACCACAATAAATGGAGTAGATTTTAAGAAAGCATTCAACCTGCGCTCGCCGGCCAGAATTGCCTTGAAGTCGGGGCTTTTTAATATTGAGAAAAAATAATGCAATAAAAATTGTAGTACAAACAAGAATTGTAGTACAATAGGCGTGTGACACAGCACGCCCGCATGGGGCCTCTTACCGCATTCGCCCTCAATCCGGAACGCGTCCGATTTGAAACCCAGGAGGCCAAAGAAACCGTCATTTTATTTTTGCGCCAGCACTTCATCGTCAATGTGCCGTGGATTTTGTTTACTGTGTTTCTCCTTATCTCTCCGACCGTTATTTTCCCGGCGGTACTTTCCGCCCTTCGGGTGAGTTTTACCGTTCCCACGGGATATATTGTCGTGGGGACGCTGTTCTGGTATCTGGCGACATTCGGATTTGCCCTTGCCAGTTTTATTGGATGGTTTTTCAATATCTATATCGTGACTGATGACCGGATCGTGGATATTGATTTTTTCTACCTCCTGTACAAACAGTTTTCTGAAGCGGACCTGACGAAGATTCAGGATATAAGCTATACCAGCGGCGGCATCTTTGCCACGATATTTAATTACGGGAACGTCACCGTGGAAACCGCCGGGGAGGCACCCAATTTGGAATTTACTTCCGTCCCGAGTCCCGAGAAAGTGGTCTCAACGATTCGGTCGCTCACCGAAAAGAAAGAAGGGACACCATGACTCCGCAGATAGTATCCGCTTCCATCCTCGCAATTCTCAAAATTCTGGTTATTGTGGGGATTCTCATGTACGGGATTTTTGCCGCTGTTCTCGTGCGGCAGGAACAGCTGATGGCCCATGTTCTTGAAGAAACATTCGAGCCGGTCTTGCGGATTCTGGTGATTGTCCACCTTGTGGCAGCGGCGGGGCTCCTCGTTCTTTCTTTTATTCTTCTCTAAGGTCGCCTTCGTGCGTCAAGCACTTCGTGCTTTTAAACACTGCGTGTCTTTAAGCCCTTCGTGCATTTAAGCACTCCGTGCTAAGATAATTATATGGAGGAAAAACCACTTGTCGGATCGGTTGTGGGTCCTGCAAGTCTCGACCATTGGGGTCAAGTACTGCATCTTCCCAATGCCTACGGAGTCGTGGAGCTTGCGTTTGCCGACGGCGGGGCGAGGGCTGCCGGCGTGCACGTGCTTTCGCTTCTCACCCGGAAGCTTTCCGAAGGCGCCACGAGTTTACAATCAGTTAAAAAACTTGTTGACGGTATACAAAAAGAAGGCGTCCGGAGCATACTCCTTTGCGTTCCCGTGGGACAGGTATTGTATATCGTTGCCCGTGGGGCGGGCGATGTATATCTGACGCGCGGGGCAGAGTTTACCCATCTTCTTGCGGGCGAGGGCGCCATGTCAGGAGAAGCCAAAGCCGGCGACACCCTGCTTTTGGTTTCGGAAGGGTTTGCCCGTGCCCTTTCCGAGGATGAAATCAAACATGTATTCGATCACCGGACCCCGGAGGAAGTGGCAGAGCTTCTCACGCTTCTGCTTCATGAAAAGAAAAATGGTGAAGGTAGCGCTGCGGTGATTGTGCGAATGGGAACGGGGGAGGCGCCGCCGAGGGCGGAAGAAGCGCCCTCCGCGCCCAAGATAACGCTTCGCCACGCGGCTCTCGCTTTCCGGACTCACCCCAAAAAAGCTACAGCCATCCTGACGATTATACTTCTTAGCCTTTTTGGCATAAGTGTACTTTTGGGTATTTGGCGGCAGGCAACGCGTGTGAAAAACGAATCCGTGACCATTGCAATTGCGGATGCGAGACACGCGCTTGAGGAAGGGGTCGCGCTTCTTTCTTTGAATCCGGTGAAGGGAAGAGAGCGGCTGGTAAGCGCAAAAGAACTCCTTACGCCTATTCGTGAGACTGTGCCCGCGCGATCGGTCGAGGGGCGCGAAATTGCCGAGCTCTACGCGGAAATTGCCAAAAATCTCACGACCGCCATGCAGCAGTACACGGTGAAGCCGGAACTGTTTTTTGACGGGGCGCTGGTGAAAAAAGAGGGCAAGATTGCCTTTATCGGGCTTGAAGGAGGCGCAATGGGAGTGGTCGACCAGGCCACACAAACGGTGTATCTACTTGATCTTCTTAGTAAAAAAGCGACGGTACTTGGCGGCGGACAAACGTACGCGGGTCTTTCGTATGTTGCAACCCACGGCGACAAAGTATACGTGTTGACCGATTCCGGCATACACATGGCCAGGCTTACCGACAAAAAGACAATAGAAAATGTCGCTAAAAAGGTTCCGGAATGGGGTGAGATACGCAATTTGGTTTCCTACGGCGGCAATTTGTATCTTCTGGATAGCCAAAAAAGCCGGATATGGAAGTATGTGGCGACCGAAACGGGATTTTCCGAACTTCGGGAATACCTCAACCCCGATACGCTTCCTGACCTTTCTGCCGCCACCAGTATGGCTATAGACGGGTCGGTTTTCTTAGGGACAACCAAGGGTAAGATTTTGAAGTTTACCCAGGGAAAAGAAGATACGTTTGTGCCAAAAGGTGTGGATCCTGCGTTCGGTCAGACCATCGCCGTATATACCAATGACGAGACCAAAAACATATATATTCTCGACGCACAAAACAAGCGGGTCGTGATCCTTGAAAAAGACGGGATGTATATCGCTCAATATGTCTGGGAGGACCCTTTAACCGTGACACAGATTGCGGTTTCAGAGGAGCAAAAGAGGATATACCTATTGTCCGACGGCAAACTCTACACCATTGGCCTCAAATAGCGTAAAATAGGGCGAGTGAAGAAGATACCAAACAAAAAAGTCACCTACGAATATACGATCCTGGAGCATTTTGAGGCCGGGGTCAATCTGACGGGTGCTGAGGTCAAATCAGTCAAAGGCGGTCATGCCTCGCTTGAGGGTGCGTTTGTGCGCATTATAGGTTCGGAGGCGTACCTGGTGAATGCCCAAATTTTCCCGTATATTTACGCTCGTCCCGAAGGCTACGACCCCAAGCGGACCCGGAAGCTTCTTCTCCACAAGGCAGAGCTCATCCGTCTCAAAAGTAAGCTGGAGGGCGCCAATTTGACCTTGGTGCCTCTTTCTTGGTATACTAGAGGCCAACTCGTCAAGCTCGAAATTGCCCTGGCGCGTGGCAAGAAACAGTACGAAAAACGTGAATCCAAGCGTCGGGAAGACCAGAGGCGCGAGCTTGAGCGGGATTATCGGGGGAAGGTAAAATAACCTATGAAAGCCGAGTTTGAAATAACACTTAGAGATCGATTAGACAAGGCAATAACGCTGGTATTGCGACCTGATCAATTTGAAGCAGAAATGAGACATTTACAAGAATTCGATCGTTTTGAAGCGATGGGAGTTGCAAAATATTTTAAACCGGAGACAAAGCGGCAATTAAGAAATCAACACATTCAAATGCAATTGGCAAGGCAATTGATGAAGGCAGAATTAAACTAGGGCGGGATAGATTTATAAATCTGCTTATGCACAATCTACTAATCCAAATTAGTGGATTGTAGAATTGGTAGATTGATGGGGATGATTGACTCGACGGGAGATGTACTTTGACAACTGCAAGCCGACTTTGATAAGGAGTCGTAAAACACGTATCAAAAATCTAAATGCTGACGCTGAACAAGCAGAAGCTGCTTTCTACGCACGAGGATTGGCATTCGTGCCAGCTCTAAGCGCGTAAAGGCCATCTCTCGAATGTTTCATCGGTGACGTTCTTGAGGTGTAAACAAAGCCGAAGTGCAGTGCGGGTGGTTTGTTGTTCCAACCGCACGAAGACTAATACATCTTGGTTTTCTTTAGCCTGTCAACCGGCCACAAAGGAAACGACACTATTGATTGACTACGCTTGTAGATGTTATCGAGGTGCTCTTTCGGACCCGGGCTCAATACCCGGCATCTCCACCACGTAAAGCCCTTCGGGCCACGTGGCAAGCAACGAAATATTGCTTGACCATGAAATTAAATAGACAATAGTTAATACAATGCTTTACGTGTGGGACGTGATGGCGAAGCCATTTTACGTCCCCTGTCATGTATTACGTTTATATTCTCCAAAGTCAAAAAGACAACAGTTTTTACATTGGATTTACCCCGGACCTTCGAAACCGGCTTATAAAACACAACAAAAAACAAGTTATTTCGACTAAGGATAAAATTCCATGGAAAATTATTTATTATGAAGCCTATTTGAATCGTCGGGATGCAACGGGGAGAGAAAAGTTTTTAAAAAGTGGAAGCGGGTGGAAACTTTTTAAAAGACAACTAGTGCATTATTTACATGAACCTTCTTGATCTCGTTTTCCCCAAACGCTGTGTTAATTGTGGAAAAATAGGGAAGTATTTTTGCGATCGGTGCCGGCTACTCATTCGTCCGATTTTACCCAATGAACAGATTTGTCCGATGTGTGGAAGGCCGGCGCTTGACGGGGTAACCCACCCGCGGTGCCGGACGCGATATTGCATCGACGGACTCACGAGCTTTTTCCATTACAACGGTCCGGTTCGGAAGGCCGTGAAGGCCATCAAATACCGGTTAGTTTCGGATTTAGCTCAAGAATTTATTACCCTTATTACACCGGAGAACGTTGGCGATGGCATTTTGGTTCCTATACCTCTTCACTCTTCTCGATTTCGCCAGCGCGGCTTTAATCAGGCAGAAGTATTGGGTAAACTTCTTGCCAAGCGTTTGAACATCGCTGTGCAAACTGATATCCTCAAGCGCGTCAAGGAAACGGTGCCGCAAGTAGAAATGAAAGACCGCAAACAACGTTTGAAAAATATGGAGGGCGTATTTGGGATAAATAAAACAGCGGAAAAACGATATACAAAAACAACGGTAGTTCTTTTCGATGACGTATTTACAACTGGCGCGACCATGCGTGCTGCGGCCAGCGTATTGAAACACGCAGGGGCCAAGCGCGTTTGGGCCATGACGATGGCAAGATGATTATGAAGAAAAGAATAATCGTTTTCGGAAATGGCAGATTGATAAAGAAATTTATTAAAATGGTCCAGCCGGGTGATCACATCATCGGCGTGGACCGCGCCGCATACTGGCTTCTCACGAACGGTGTCGTGCCTCATGTGGCAATTGGGGATTTCGATTCGACAACGAAGAAAGAATTGCGTCTCATAAAAAAATCTATACGGACAGTCAAACAGTATCCGCCGGACAAGAATTGGACGGATATGGAACTTGCAATGAAGTATGCAAATAATTTACATCCGAAAGAAACATTTATTTTTGGCGCGACAGGGACGAGACTCGATCATATGCTTGCAACATTGCACTTACTTGATACGCATATTCTGATAGACAAAAATAATAGAGTTCGCCTTATAGGCCATGGGAAGACGGTTATAGAAAAAGCGTCCTATAGATATATTTCCATACTTCCGTACACAAAAATTATAAGTCTTTCTTTAACCGGATTTCGATACAATTTGGTCCGCAAAAACCTAAAGCAAGGAACAACGCTTGGGGTAAGCAATGAAATTCAAGAGAAGTTAGGTGTGATCCATATTTTTTCAGGCAAAGCCTGGGTTGTGGAAAGTAACGATTAAGCGTGGGGCCTCAATTCTTGGTATAATTACGCCACGGAGAGTGGGCAGAACGGTAATGCACGAGTTCGCTAAACTCGCGGGATGAATAGTCCCGAGTGGGTTCGACTCCCACACTCTCCGCCACGGAGGGTGGGCAGGACGGTAATGCGTTGGTCTTGAAAACCAATGTCCGCAAGGGCTAACAGGTTCGACTCCTGTACCCTCCGCATTTTGTTTCGTTGATTTTTGATATATACTAACCCCATGGACAACATGCCTGCCCCAGGAGCAAAAGAAGTGCGGCAAGAAGTACTACTTGCATGGAGCTCGCCGTCGCGGCTTTTCAAACGTCGGGACAAAGAATACTTCACTAATATCGGGGCGATTGTGTTTCTTCTTATCATTATTCTTGTTTTTGCCCGTGAATTCCTCCTTATTGCCGCGGTCGTTTCCATCGTATTTTTAATCTATGTTCTCTCCACCGTGCCGCCTGAGGAGGTAACCCACCGAATAACGAACTTGGGCGTTGAGTCTGCGGGACACTTTTACCGCTGGGAAGAGCTTGTCGACTTCTGGTTTGAAGAGCAGTGGGGGCAAACCATGCTTATTTTGCGACCGCTTATGGGCACGCGGATTATTATCCTTCTGGGAACAGAAGACAAAACACACGTCCGGGAGCTTGTTTCCGAATATATCCCGTTCCGTGAAGAGCCCGAAAAAACCTGGGTAGATAACGCAGCCCACTGGATTACCGAAAAAATCCCCCTGGAGAAGCCGCCCGCTTGACAAATGGTTATCCCATATGTACACTAGTGTACATATGAACTATATTCTCCCAATCACGGCGTTGAGAAAAGATATATTTGCCATTATGGAGCGGGTCGCCAAAACAGGCGATATTATTGAAGTGGAAAAAGAAGGGAAACGGATCGTGAAGATTGTGCCGGTGAGATATGATGCGGCCGGCAAGGCAGACTATATTCTTACCCACGTGCTTCCGGGTTTGAAGGGGGTCTTGAAGAATGAAGCGGCCTGGACCCGCACAGTCCGGGAAAAACGTTATTGGCGCCGGCCAATATTTTCATGACGAAAGTACTTATTGATAGTGATGTTATCATCGACTACTTGCGAACCGGCGGTGGCGGGTTAGTGAAGCTTGTTGAAGCCCAGCGGGACGGCAAAGTTGAATTATATCTTTCCGCAGTGACTGTGCTTGAATTATTTGCCGGAAAGTCGTCAAAAGCGGTTGTTGGCAAACTAAAGGAACTTATTGAGGGTTTTATTGTTATTCCCCTCGGAACTGAGCTTGCAGAATTTGCAGGTCAGACAAAGCGGGATCATACCACTGACGCAGCCCTTGCTGATTTGATTGTCGGTGCTACCAGCGTTTCCATCGGAGCCAAGATGGCCACACGCAATAAAAAACACTACCAAGGCATCCCAAAGCTTCGTTTTGCGGTATAATAAGCTCCACTGCGCCCGTAGCTTAACTGGATAGAGCATCAGATTGCGGATCTGACGATTGTGGGTTCAACTCCCGCCGGGCGCGCCACTGGAGGGGTGCTGGGAATGGTTATCCGGACAGTCTCGAAAACTGTTGCCTCCGTAAGGAGGCTTGCGAGTTCGAGTCTCGCCCCCTCCGCTTACGCTTACTTAAGCGACGAATGTATGACCATAACCATCTGCGGAAGCATGCAGTTTCATCATGAGATGGCCCAGATCCAGTACATGCTGGAAGAGGCAGGCCATATGGTGCTCGTGCCCAAAGACTTGACCATTCTTGCGCAAAATGAGACATATATGGACACAGATGAGGAAAGGATTACCACCAAAATTGAGCACGATTTTATCCGTGAACACTTCAAAAAGATTGAGCGTTCCGACGCAATTGTCGTTTTGAATTATGAGAAGAAAAGTGTCCCGGGATATATCGGCGGCAATACCTTTTTGGAGATGGGGCACGCGTTTGGACTGGACAAGAAGATTTACCTACTTTACTCCGTCCCGGAGATGGATTACAGCGTCGAGATGCACTCCATGCAGCCGGTGATTCTCAACGGTGATTTGCAAAAACTGGTATGAACATAGCACTCTGCGGAAGCTTGACGTTTCATAAAGAAATGAGAGACTTGCAACGTACGTTGGAAGCGAAAGGTCACACGGTGTTTGTTCCGAAAAGTTTTGATCTTATTGAACAAGAAGGATTTGTAAAGCCCAAAACGGTCGCGGAGCGGCTTGCGGCGGAGGCAAAATACGACTTCATTCGTGAGCACTTTAAGAAGATTGAAAAAGCCGATGTCGTATTGGTTGCCAACTTCGATAAAGACGGGGTTGCAAGCTACATCGGGGGGAATACGTTTTTGGAAGTAGGCTATGCGTATTATCTTCGAAAGCCAATATATTTTCTCAATCCGGTGCCTGATATGATCTATACGCTTGAACTTGCCGCCATGCGGCCAACGGTTCTTGACGGAGATATCACCAAGCTCTCGTAGTTTAAAGGATAGAACGCGGCCCTCCGGAGGCTGTGATGGCAGTTCGACTCTGCCCGAGAGCGCTCATTACCTGTTTACCCAATCTCTCACCTCCTGCAGGAGCCCCGAGCCGCTGACGACAATAACTCCCATAAACACGAGCGCGGTCCCCACAAGAAACATCGGCGTTACGGTTTCGCCCAGGAACGCGACATTCACCAAAATAGAAAACACGGGTCCGATGTAATTTTGAAGCGATGCGGTGGTTGCGGATGAGTGTTTGATGGCCCAAAGATACAGGAGCGATGTGGCAACGGTGACCAGTGTCCCCAGATGAAGAATAAGAAGGATTGTAGATGGCTCTTTAAGAGTTATCAGATACCGTGGTTGAAATGTAAAAACGCTGATGACAAAAAATACGATACATATGGTAAATATAGACATACTGGCAACCGTGAGAGGTGAATATCCTCGGCTTGCTATCGCCCGCCGGGAGCCGATGGTAAAAAGAGACCAGACGAGTGTTGCAACTACGAAAGAAGCATTCCCGTATATATTTGCCGAGACAGATTCGTTTTTTGCAACCACCGGAAGAAGTGCGACAAAAATGACACCGACAAGTCCCAATAAAATACCAGTGATTTTTTGCATATTCAAGCGTTCCCCGATCAAACGGTGCGCCAGAACGGCCGTAAGAAGCGGTCCGCCTGCATAAATGAGGGTTGCTGCGTTGGCGGTGGAGACAGACAGTCCCACGTAGTAAAAAAGTATATTTGCCGCACTCAAAAGGGATAACGGAACGAGATCACGGAGGAGGTGTTTTCTGCTGGTTTTCTCCCTGAGAAAAAACGGCAGGATTACCAAAGAGGCGACAAAAAACCGGAGGAATGCCGCAATATACGGGTCAAGCTCCCGCACGATGATTTTTGCAAGTCCCGCAGTCGACCACAGGAGTGCGGCACAAACGATGGCAATGAGCGCTTTGGTACGGGAAGACATACGTTAAGTATAGTATAATTCAAGTAGGGAGAGGTCGCATAGTGGTCTAGTGCGCATCTTTGGAGAAGATGTATGGGCGCAAGCTCATCGCGGGTTCAAATCCCGCCCTCTCCGCCAATTTATTAACAACTATGGATATCCATGAATTAACGGAAAAAATAGAGAAGATCTCGCAAAACTATTCAAAAAAGTTTGAGTTCGAGCGGGATTCTGATTGGTTTGTACTAAAGCTTCAGGAAGAACTCGGCGAATTAATCCAGTCCTATCTTATGGTGAAGGGTAAAGCGCGTCTAAAAGGGAAAAGCCCAGAAGAAATTAATGACGATTTTGAAAACGAAGTCGCAGACGTACTGGCCCACGTGCTTCTTTTGGCCAAACATTTCAATGTCGATCTGGATAAAATATTTGAGGGGAAATGGCTGAAGTGGAATCACGAGGAAAAAGAATGATCACCTGTACGTTTGAAAAAGGATTTACGGCAAAACTGCGGCACGTCGTTGTGCATGCGATTGTGGAGATGGACGGGAAGCTGCTTTTGGAGAAGCGGGCCGGAGATATTTTGGAAACGGGCAAATGGAGTTTGCCGGCCGGGTTTCTCAACCGTGATGAAACAGCAGCACAAGGGATCCTTCGAGAACTCAAAGAAGAAACAGGGTGGGAGGGAGAGGTACTATCACTGTTTCGTGTGAATACCCGACCGGATCGTCCCCGTGAAGACAGACAAAATATAACGATTGAGTTTCTCGTCAAACCCCTCAAGAAAACCGGTGAGCCGGACAAAGAGTCATCGAAAGTAGAATGGATTCCGACCGATAAACTTATTTCTCTTGATAAGTTTGCATTTGATCACGGAGAAACAATCGGCCTGTATCTCAAGTACAGAAAAACCCCGTTCCCACTCCCTGTGTTTGAATAAGGGGGAGCCCCGTGGTATTCTTCGCCTGCTATGAGTGACACCGACGAGATTAAATCAAGAATTAACATTGTCGATTTTATCGGCAAGCGTGTGACGCTGAAGAAAACCGGGCGTAATTTTAAGGGTCTGTGCCCATTCCACAACGAAAAAACACCGTCATTCATCGTCTCCCCGGAGCGCGAAAGCTTCCATTGCTTCGGATGCGGCAAAGGAGGCGACATCTTTACCTTTGTCATGGAGTACGAGCATATGGATTTCCCCGAGGCGCTGGAGGAGTTAGCGGAGATTGCAGGAGTCAAGCTTACCCGCCGCGTCGGCGATACCCCCGAGGCAAAGCTCAAGCAGAAAATCTTTGAGGTCAACCATTTGGCCAGTGAGTACTACCAGTACATTCTCACCAAACACAAGCTCGGCGAAAAAGCGCGAGATTACCTCAAGCGGCGGGGGGTAACGGACAAATCCATGAGCACCTTTGCCCTGGGGTACAGCCCAAACAGCTGGGACGGGCTTTCTGCATTTTTGAAGAAAAAAGGGTATGAGGAAAAACTCCTGGAATCCGCGGGTCTCACCATAAGGCGTACGGGTCAGGGGTACTACGACCGGTTCCGGGGCCGCGTCATGTTTACCCTCAAGGATCACCGGGGAAACGTAGTCGGGTTTTCGGGGCGGGTTCTGGACCCCGAGGCGCAAGAAGCAAAATACATCAATACGTCAGAAACCTCTGTGTATGTGAAAGGGAATGTCCTCTATGGTCTGGATGTGACGAAGGGAGCCGTGCAGAAGGAAAACGAGGCAATCGTCATGGAGGGGGAACTCGATGTTATTTCCTCCTTTCAGGAGGGCATTGGGAATGTCGTTGCCATCAAAGGCTCGGCCCTCACCGAGGGACATGTTAACCTCCTCAAGCGCTACACGGAAAAGCTTGCCTTTGCCATGGATAGCGATTTGGCAGGGGACACAGCAGCGCGTCGGGGGATAGAAATCGCAGACCGTTCGGGACTCGATATGCGGGTCGTGGTCTTGCCCTCGGGCAAGGATCCGGATGAAGCTGCACGGGAAAATCCCGGCGCACTTAAGAAGGCAATCAAGGACGCCATACCCATCTATGATTACTTTATTAACTCAGCCCTGAAGCGGTTTGACGCGGGGGAAGCGTTCGGTAAGAAGAAAATAAGCGGTGAAATTCTCCCCGTTCTTGCTAAAATAGAAAATCCCATTGTGCGCGGCCATTATATTAAAAAGCTGGCAGGAAAGCTTGATACCACAGAAGAGCGGCTGGAGGAAATGGCAAAGAGAATAGAAAAAGACAAGGTATACGGGGCAAAGCCCAAAGAAGTCAAAGAGGAAGAAGCCACCACGCGCGACAGCAAGCTGGAAATCTATGCGCTTGCTCTTCTTCTTCAGGGGAAAACCAAGGATTTGTTTGAGGAGTTTGCCACGCACATAAAACACACGGAACTCACCCACCCGGGGGTCAAAAAAATTCTTATGTATCTGGAAGCCTTCTTGAAGCAAAACTCCGTTTTTCTCATCAAAGACTTCGCCGATTCTCTGGCGCCGGAGCTTTTGCCCGCCCTTGACGAGGCATTTTTGTGGGATATTGGGGAAATTCTCTCTGATGGTGAGCTTTTCGCCCGCGAGTGGACGCGGGGACTGCGCGAGCTTGAGCGTGCGGGAGTAAAGCGGAAGATTCAGGGGATCACGACGTCCATGCGCCTCGGCGGTGAGGACGGCGAAGACGCACAGCATGATGGGAAGCTGAAAGCGCTTACGGACCGCCTAAAAGCACTGGAAAAAGCAGGGTAAAGCTGGTATAATCCCTTCTACAAGCGAAATCGTTTGTTGGGTCCCGACACAAAAGCGCATGCTTTTATGCTTGATTCTCGACAAAGATTGACGGTATGACCAAAACAAAAATTCTGGCCACAGTGGCTGACCTCATCCGCGAAGGAAAAGAAAACGGCTTTGTCACACAGGAAGACATTCTTTTCCTCTATCCCAAACCCGAAGAACACATAGTGCTCCTTGACGAGCTCTACAACAAGCTCATTCGTGCCGGCATCGACGTATTTGAGACCACAAGCCAGGATATAGAGAAAGAGGCCAGTAAATCCATCCAGGATCTCGAGAAGGAGATTGAGGCGCTTGCTAAGGCCTCGGCCGAGGGTGTTTCGGATCCGGTGCGCATGTATCTTAAGGAAATAGGCCGCATCCCGCTTCTTGTCTTTGCTGATGAAATATCCCTTGCAAAACGCTATGAAAAGGGCGATAAGCGTGCCAAAAAGAAGCTGATTGAATCAAACCTCCGTCTTGTCGTATCCATTGCCAAAAAGTACATCGGCCGCGGGATGAGCCTTCTGGACCTGATCCAGGAAGGCAATCAGGGCCTTATCCGTGCTGTGGAAAAGTACGACTGGCGAAAGGGATATAAGTTTAGTACCTACGCCACCTGGTGGATTAGACAAGCGATCACCCGCGCAATTGCCGATCAGGCACGTACCATAAGAATCCCCGTTCACATGGTCGAAACCATCAATAGGTTTGTCCGGGCCTCCCGCCGCCTTATGCAGGACCTCGGGCGCGAGCCTAGCCCGGAGGAAATTGCCAAGGTGATGGAGGTGGATGTGACGAAAGTTCGGGAGATTATGAAGGTATCCCAGGAGCCAACCAGCCTTGAAACCCCGGTAGGAGACGAGGAAGACAGCCACCTCGGCGACTTTATATCCGACCCAGGTCCCACGCCATACGAGCAGACCAGCCGCCAGCTTCTGAAGGAACACATGGAAGAAGTGCTTACCACGCTTTCGGATCGCGAAAAGAAAGTACTCATTCTTCGCTTTGGCCTCGAAGACGGCAGACCACGAACGCTTGAGGAAGTAGGTGCGCAGTTTGGCGTCACCCGCGAGCGTATTCGTCAGATTGAGGCTAAAGCTTTGCGGAAACTCCGCCACCCCTCACGAAGCAAAAAATTAAAAGATTACTTGGAATAGTATGGACTACAAAAGCGCGAGTAAGCGTGTGCAGGCGGCAATGGACCTTCTTCAAAAGCGGGAAGTAAACCGCGAGACCGTCGAATCGCTCCGCACCCTTCTTTCCGGCATAAATCCCGCAGTAGACAAAAAGCTAGCCGCGGTGAGTAAAGCATGTACCCAGGTAGACCAGCTGCAGAAGGGTGAGACCATTTCCTTGGTTGCAGAAGCGCTGCCCGATCAAACCCCGGAACAAAAGAAGCGGAAAAAAGCACTCCTCCTGCTGCTTAAATTCTGGAAAGATCTCAAAGGTGAGGTGTCCCGGGTGGAGGCGGAATTTGAAAAGCAAGATACCCAGAGTCAAAGCGCAGCACGCACCGGAGGAAACATTTTAGCAGTGGCCAAAGGCCCGCTGGGGATTATTACGGCAATCGCAGTCGTGATTGTGGTAAGTGGTGTCGTGAAGAATCAGGAAAAAACACCGGAGGTTACCCAGTCAGCCCCCAACACCATGCGGGTTCTCATCATTCAAGGAAAACAGGTGTCGTTTGACCAGGTAAAGGCTACTGTTGGCACTGAGTGTGGTCAGGCGTCTCATTATCATGCAAAAAACAATGGGGTAGTCACCGCCATAGATGGCACAACGATACCGGATCCCGGAGGATGCGGGTACGGAAAAGAAGCGGATCTTACGGTCGTCGAGGTTTCAGCCTCAAAGTAAGGGAATCGTGATATAATACCCGTGTTCTTTTCCATTCCCCTGTAGCTCAATGGTAGAGCGGCTTCCTGTTAAGAAGAAGGTTGCAGGTTCGAATCCTGCCGGGGGAGCCAATTTGGTATAATCATCACATGTCTAAAAATCCTATTATTAATGCGATTAGCGCTTCAGGTTACATAATCCTTGTCGTTACCGTTATGAATTTCGTGTCTCACACTCTTCGGAACAAGCCTGATACAGCTTTTGCTCCAATCGCATTTCTGTCGCTACTTACCCTCTCTGTTGCAGTTATGGCGTATCTGTTTTTTTACCAACCACTCCAGCTTTTTATTAAAGGGAAGAAGAAAGAAGGAATAAATCTATTTGTTCAAACTGTTGGCGTCTTCGCAGTTTTCACAGCGGGGGCTTTGATTCTTCTTTTTTCAGGTCTGGGAAAGAAGTAAACTATGACAAGCACAACCAAGAAAACCAAGGGATTCTCGGATGAGGAACGAGCCGCGATGAAGGAGCGAGCACTTGAGCTAAAGGCAGAAGAGCGTGCCAGTAAGAATAAAGCCGCTGGTGAACAGATATTACTCGCGGCAATCGCCAAGATGCCGGAACCAGATCGATCCATGGCCAAACGAATTCATGAGATTGTCAAAGCGACCGCGCCAAATCTTCTCGCAAAAACCTGGTACGGGATGCCAGCGTATGCCAATCAGGATGGCAAAGTTGTTTGCTTCTTTCAAGGTGCGAGCAAGTTTAAATATAGATACGCTACGCTTGGTTTCCAAGAAGATGCGCATCTTGATGAGGGCGCCATGTGGCCGACCAGCTTTGCACTCACAAAGTTAACTGCCACCGAAGAGGCAAAGATCGCAGCACTCGTGAAGAAAGCGGTTGGTTGAGGACTGATCTCGCCGCAAAGAAAGAAATTTTCGAAAATCGTCCCAATAAGCGAGCAAGTTAGCCTCAAAATTTGTAAGAAATTACGAATCTTCCGGCTGTGTAGCAAAGTCTGCATGAAACTTTTCCATCCATTGTTTTACTGCTTCAGGGTTCATGTTCATATGTTGTTTTTTCATAGCTTCCATAGCGTCAATATGTACTTTATCTCCCTTAGCAACCATTTCCATCGCGTGTTTTTTACTATTCTCCATCATCTCCTCAGCTGTTGCGCCATGAATAAGGGCATCGCACGACCCGTATAATTGTTTACATGTCATTGTTTTCATATTGTCATTGTAGTTTATTAAATAAGTAAGTTCAACAACACTTGTGTCTGATTTAGGGTATTTTCAGGGTCACCACATAATTCTGCCCAGTCAGTAGTTCTAAAATCGTTCCACTTAGTGAGCTAAGCAGTTCTTAATCTAACCATGTTGGTGGTCTTTAAAGTATTACGATTAAAGTACATCTTGATACTGGTTTAGGTGGAGATATTGCTAGCAAGCTTTAAATAGCAGCTACTCTCGTTAAAGTGTGAATTTGTTTGAGCCTTTCTCTCGCTTGCTCAGACCTGATTGGATTTTGAAAAGTCTTGAGAACTCGGGATAAAGCAGTGGTCAGTGCGAAACTAGGATTACGGAGCATTGATCGACGATTGTTGAAATCAAGGATGGTATCAAAGGGTTTTATAGCTTCAAATTGGACTGTTTTGCCTTCTAATTTAAGATTCTGAAGTACAAGTTTAATTAACTGCCTTTTTTCTTCAAGTTCCGAACTTACAAACAAATCATACGCCTTCCATATAATAAATATCTGGACCACATGGGTCGTCTGCGCTCAATGAAGTATAATACTCTCTCATGAGATCTATCCCGCTCATAAATAACGAACTAACAAAAAGAACCTATGATGGCGGTTTTGGTGATGTGTACGGATCGACATTTTCATGGAATGAACGATGGGAAAACGATCACGCTTTCTATGAGAAAATAGTTAAGCAATATAAAGTAAAAAGTGTTTTAGACGTTGGGTGTGGGAATGGTTTCCATCTTTGTCTTTTGAGCGAAATCGACGGGATACACAGAATTGTAGGTGTAGATTATTCCAAAAAAATGGTGAAAATAGCGCGTGAGATACTCAAAGATAGAAATATACATAATGTCAACGTTGTACGTGCGAATTGCTTGGATTTAGCATCTCACTTTCAAGAAAAATTTGATCTTATTGTGTGCGAATTTGTTCTTTCCGCAATACCGTCAGAAAAACAAATAATAGAATCCCTCGTCCAGCTTAAAAAGCTTTTGTCTAAAAATGGCCTCCTCCTCATTGAGGATAGGAATGGAGATCGGATTGCGAACAATCCTCCTAATGTGGAGATGAGATCTATAGATGAGATCTCTTACGATATTGTTAAGCGAAAAAATATATCTATAAAAATTTTTGATACCTGGAAGATACCGCGTATATTTTATTCAAAACATAAATGGATTGTAGAAATAGGCCTGCCTTCCCTGTACCAATACATGAAGCAAAAAAATGTGTATCTCAAGGTGTATCATAATGTAGATCCATATATCGTGCATGACCACATATTCATACGACAAGGATTATTTAGAAGGTTAGATATAGAACAGTATAAAACCCGCTGCTGGTTGCTTCCCAAAAAGAAATTAATGAAATATTTAGACAAGGCGGGCTTTGGGAAATATACGTTTTACAGCAATCATACATTTGACCCGTATAGACAAAATAGTCAAAATCAGGTAGTTCTGGTTCAGTAGTCCAAGATCACCAAAAGGCGTATGTCATTTTATCCATACACCGAACACGTTGCGTGCGCGGTGTATGTTTATCAACCCGATTTTAATCAATACCGACAAACACAAAAGTATGACTTTTTTGATATCTCTGAGTCTCTCCAATCATGCTATGAATGGGCATGGGCAAATATCAAGGTCGTGGTCCTTGTCCGATCTGCTGGCCCAATGGAAGACAGCGTGCTAAGAAAAAACTGAAGATTAAGATGGTATAATTAATTTCTATGAAAGCAATACAAATCAACGCATATGGAGGTAGTGAGGTGCTTGAGCTGAATGAAAACACACCGACCCCGGAACTCCAAAAGGATCAAGTCCTCGTGAATGTGCGCGCGGCAAGTATCAATCCTTTCGATATCAAGCTTGTCTCCGGAATATTTAAAGACCATATGCCTTTATCATTTCCTGTGACGGTCGGGGGAAACTTTTCGGGAGTGACCAACACCGGCGAAGAAGTCTACGGAAACGCGCTTGTTTTGACTGGTGGATCCGGAGCATTTGCCGAGATGGCGACCGCCATGACCAGCGCCATTTCGCGTAAACCCACATCCATTGGATTTCCTGAAGCCGCGGCGCTGCCCCTTGTGGGGTCAAGCGCGGTACAAGCGCTTGAAGAACATATCAAACTCACCAAAGGTCAAAAAATCCTTATTCACGGCGGGGCAGGCGGGATCGGGCACATCGCCATACAAGTTGCCAAGGCGCTTGGAGCATATGTAGCAACAACCGTACGCGCCACTGACCGCGAGTTTGTCAAAAGTCTTGGCGCCGATCTGATCATTGATTACAAGGGTGAGAAATTTGAAGAAATTATTCATGATTATGACGCGGTATTCGATACGGTCGGCGGAGACTCGACGATAAAGTCTTTTGCGGTTCTCAAAAAGGGCGGCGTACTGGTTTCCATGGCAGGTCAACCCGATCCGGAACTCGCCCGAAGTCATGGAGTTATCGCAATCGGACAAGGGACGAAAACAGACACGAAACACCTAGAGCGCGTTGCCGAGCTTGTCGACGGCGGGAAGATCACGATCCACATAGACAAAACGTTTACGCTCGATCAGGCAAAAGAGGCCTGGGACTATCAACAAACCGGCCACCCGAGGGGGAAGGTGGTCATACAGATTGGGCCTTAGCGCCTGCGCCGTATATAGGCGACAAGCGCAATACTTCCCCATCCTATAATTACCAGAAGGATCTGTAACAGGAGAATTTTACTTACCTTAAACGTCAAAACATCAAATGATTCAATTGGCGCTTGCGTGGGTTGGATAGTCACCCCTAGGATCTCTGTGGTAGCAACCGGAGGAGAGGTGGGTACAAATGCAGCGAATGTTTGCGTTGGGGTAGGAGTGGCCGTGGGCAGGGGTGTTGCGGTTGGCATGGGGGTCGCCGTTGGCATGGGGGTCGCCGTCGGAGACGGCTGGGGACAATGATTCGCGGTATTTGGTGTTGCCGGTGTTATGCAGAGGGCCCACGTGCCTCCTCCATCAACCGTTCGTCCGACGGAGGTATTGTAGCCAAGAACACTGGGATAGCCCTGATTGTCTACCTGATTATTATTCTCGTCAATCAACTTTACTGCGTCCCCCTCGTTATTCAAGCTGATACCGGTTTGGGATTTGGGGAAGGTCAAAAAACTGTTCCCTGCAATGTTGAAGCTTGCGTTCATCATATACGTCGTGACTGTGCCCGATGTATTTTGGAGTTTCCATCGGTCGAGCGATACGGATGCGGGTCCGTTGTTGTACAGTTCTATCCATTCCGTGTCTTCCTGGCTTGGCTTGGGATATATTTCGTTGATGACGACTGCGGCAAATACTGTTGGGGTGGGCAAAAGCGGAGACAGAAGAAAAAGTGCGATGAGCACTATAGTAGAGAGGTGCCTCATATGATCACGCGTACTGTACCACACTTCCCGTGTTTCTATTTTTCTGCGGGCGGTATATGATGAAGTAGCTATGTTTATTCCACCGCCAATACTTCTTGTCGGCGCCATCATAGTTTCGTTTTTGGCAAGCACAATTTCTCCCGGACTGCACCTCGCCGCGGATTTTTTGCCGAAAGCCGGTATGCTACTCATAGTCGCTGGCATCGCACTTTTTGTCTGGACGGTACAGTTTTTTCAGAAACACAAAACGACCCTTCACCCCCGCGGCAAGCCTTCCGCCCTTATCACCACCGGCCCGTATCGCGTGAGCCGCAATCCCATCTATCTGGGCTTTCTTTTGGTTGCCACGGGAACGGCAATGGTGTTTGCCAATGTGCTTGCGTTTGTCGGGCCAGTCATGTTTTTCTTCTTCATACAGACGCTCGTTATCCCTTTTGAAGAAGGTATGTTGACGAAGACGTTTGGCGACTCCTATCAAAAATACCGCAAACGGATCCGCCGCTGGATTTGACTTTTGTTCTGGGATCATCTACGATGTGGCGAATGGAAGGACAAGACACTTCTGCCCCACCGATTGCCCCCTCTGGCCCAAAGAAAAAATTTCCCTTGAAGTGGGTGATTTTGGGTACTGTTGTGCTTCTTTCTTTGGGTGCGGCAGGTGCCGCGTACAAGTATGGTAGACAAGGCGCGGCTGAACCTACTCCCACGCCAACCGAGGCCCCGACGCCGACTCCCGAGCCGGCAACCAGTCCAACAGCTACGCCCAAGTCGACTTTAAAACCAACTCCAACGAAAACGCCCACTCCCACGCCTACGAAAACGCCCACTCCCACTCCGACTCCTGCAAGTCAGACAACAACGCTGAACTCTTCAGCTGCCATTGACGGATTCCGGGCCAATAACGGCGGCGGAAATAATGCGCTTGAGATTCGCGCGGGGCGGAACGCAACGTTAGTCACCCGCGGATTTGCGAGTTTTGACCTGGGGAGCCTTCCCTCTGGCGTGACGATTGATCAGGTAACTCTTCGCCTCTACCAGACAAGCGTGATCGGCGATCCGTATGGGGCTGGCGGGGGGAGTATAAAAGTTGATCATCTCGAATACGGAGATTCGCTCGACAACAGCGATTATGCGGTGGCCGCCATATCGTCAAGTTTTGCGACCCTAAGTTCAAGCGCTTCGGTGGCGTGGAAAGAGATTGATGTGACGGATGCACTTCGAAATGATCGAACCAACTCACGGAGCCGCTCGCAGTATCGTATCCATCTGACCACGGAAGCTACTGGCGGAGACGTGACCGGAGACTTCGCATACTTTGAATCGGCAGACAACAATACCGGAACCGGCAATACCCCGCAACTCGTCGTCCGCTACCATTAAATTCTGGGTTTGAGGTCGGTGGCAAATTCGCGCGTGAGTTTCTGAATTTTCGGATCGATGACGTACTGGCAATATGGCTGATAGCTATTTTTGGCGTAGTAGTCGCGGTGGTAGTCTTCGGCCGGGTAGAAGTTGGTGTACAGTGTGATTTCTGTTACTGCGCCCTCAATTTCCTTTTTTATTTTTTCGGCGGTTACTTTTTGTGCCTCGTCATGGTAAAAAATTGCCGATCGGTACTGCGGCCCGACGTCGTTCCCTTGGCGGTTCATCGTGGTGGGGTCGTGGAGGTGAAAAAATATTTGGAGAAGTTTTTCAAACGAGATTTTTGCGGGATCGAAAGATATTTGAATTGCCTCGGCGTGCCCGGTATTGCCGTCGCAAACCTGCTTATACGTCGGATTAGGTATAGAGCCGCCGGCATATCCTGGTATGACTGACATAACACCTTTCAGGCGTTTAAATACAGCTTCGGTACACCAAAAACACCCACCGGCGATAGTTGCCGTTTCCATAATTGTATAGTATACCATAGTCAATTTTCCTTACCTTGACAAATCTTCCTTACTATGATATAGTTTCCTTACTATGCAACAGATAGCAACGATTACGAGCAAACGGCAATTGACTATTCCGGCTTTACTATTTGAACAGCTCGGCTTACAAACCACAAAAAAAGTACTTGTTCGTGCTATAGGAAATCAACTTATCATTGAGCCGGCTATATCTTTAGTTGAATCTCTGGCAGGATCGCTCAGAGTTCCCAAGAGGTATAGAGGAAAATCAGAAGATGAAATCATTAAAATAGCAAAGCATGAGTATTTCAAGAAAAAGAAATCATGATTTTTGTTGATACGAATTATTTTCTTCGATTCCTTCGCGCAGATGTTGTTGATCAGTACGAGAAGGCTAAATCGTTGTTTCGGAGTGGCGCAACCGGTAAAAAGAAATTATTTACGTCAACGGTCGTTATTTTTGAGCTTTATTGGGTGTTGACAAGTTTTTATAAAAAAGACAAAAAGGACATTGCTACGTTGCTTCTGCAGATTCTCAATATGCAGTTTCTGGATATAGAAGAACGATCTATGTTGCAGAAAGCAGGTTTGATATATCAAGAAGGTTCTTTTGATCTAGAAGATGCATACAATTTGGTGTATGCAAAAACAAAAGGAGCAAAAGAATTCAAAACTTTTGATAAAAAACTTCAGCGAGCATTTTAGAGCCTATATAGTGTATAATAGCCTTGTTCTGCCCAAACGGACACCCGCTGGACGCGGGTTTTTCTATTTCTATGGATATTCGAAATGTAGCTATTATTGCTCATGTGGATCATGGGAAAACTACCCTTGTAGACGGGATGCTCAAGCAGACCCATACGTTTCGGGATAATCAAGCGGAAATGACTCAGACGACGATCCTCGACAGCAATGCCCTCGAGCGGGAAAAAGGGATTACGATTCTCGCCAAAAACACGGCAGTCCAGTATCACGATACCAAAATAAACATCATCGATACCCCCGGACACGCGGACTTTTCGGGTGAAGTGGAGCGCGTCATCAACATGGCAGACGGTGTGCTTCTTGTTGTTGATGCCGCTGAAGGGCCGCTCCCACAAACGCAGTTTGTCCTACAAAAAACGCTGGAGCATAACCTGAAGATTATCGTCGTTATCAACAAAATTGACCGCAAAGACGCGCGAGCCGCGGAAGTACTTCGTGAAACAGAAGAGCTTATCCTCCACATGGCTCATCACGAGGGACATTTGGATTTTCCGGTTCTCTATGCGGTCGGTCGCGAAGGAAAAGCGTGGGCCACCTACCCCACGGATATGGATGCGCCGGAAGATCTGACGCCGCTTTTTGACGCAATTGTAAAATATATTCCTGCTCCCGTTATAGACTCCACCAAGCCGTTTAAAATGCTTGTGTCTACTCTGGATTTTGACACCCACAAAGGGTCATTTGCCATTGGGAAAATTGCCCAGGGGAAGGTTGTACCCGGTCAGAAAGTATTTCAAATGCTCGAGGGCGAAAAACTCGGAGCATTTACGGTGCTTGAGGTATTTACGAGTGTCGGACTTAAGCGTGTGGCCGCGCCGATGGGAGAAACCGGGGACATAGTCGCCATCACCGGGATTCCTGATGTAGGGATAGGTCAGACGCTGACTGACCCGTCTGATCCCACAGGATTTCCAGCAATTCACGTCGAGGAGCCGACCTTAAAAATCCTTGTTGCCCCCAATAGTTCTCCGTTTGCCGGACGGGAAGGCAAATTTTCGACCGCGCGCCAGATTTACCAGCGACTCGTCAAGGAAAAAAAGACCAATATCGGCCTTCGGATTACCGAAAATCCCGATGGCACCGGATTTATCGTCGCCGGCCGGGGAGAGTTGCACCTGGCCATTCTCTTTGAGAACCTGCGGCGCGAAGGGTATGAATTTCAAGTCGGTAAACCCGAAGTGATTCTGAAAGAAATTGATGGGAAAACGAACGAGCCGTTTGAAGAAATGACGATTGAAATCGACAATGCGTATGTTGGCGTGATTTCCGAGGAGCTGGGTCGGAGACGCGCGGTTATGCTTGATACCCACACCAACACGCGGGGGGTCACCCGCATGGTCTACAAAGTTTCCAGCCGAAACCTCCTGGGGTTCCGCGGTGATATTCTCACCAAAACCCGCGGGAACGGCATATTCGCGCCCCGCATCATCGGATATTTTCCGGTGGCTCCCCGTATTGCAAAGCTGCGAAACGGCGTCCTCGTTTCTATTGAGTCGGGGAAGTCATCGGGCTATGCCCTGACTACCGTGCAGGATCGGGGAAAAGCATTTATCGGTCCGGGGATTCCCGTCTACGAGGGTATGATCGTCGGGGTCAATAACCGGTCTGAAGATATTGATATCAACGTCTGTAAAACCAAAAAACTGACCAATATTCACAGTGCGAATGCCGATATTGCAATTCAATTGGATCCGCCCGTCGTGATGAGCCTGGAGCAGGCCTTAGATTTTATCGAGGATGATGAGCTTCTGGAAATAACACCGGAGAATCTGCGTCTTCGCAAAAAATTCCTCACCAAAACCGACCGCACCCGCTCCGCCAGAGCATCGAAATAAACCCTGTTATTGTTGTATGATAGATCTATGATCCTGTCCAACAAGGAGCTAGCGGCGCTCGTGACTAAGAGTGGCACCGGTGACCCGGCCAAACTATCCGAAGCCATAAAATTTGCCGAAACCGCTAACGTTCCGTTGTCTGCGGCCTTAGTGGAAAAAGGGGTACTGACTGATGAGCAAATAGGTGCGCTTGTTGCCCAGTCTTTAAACGTACCGTTTGTCGCTCTTTCCACGTTTACGATTCCGGAGGACGTATTTCATATCATTCCGGAAAAAACAGCCAAAAAGCAGAAAGCTATTGCATTTGCCCGCGATCAAAACGGGGTCAAGATGGCCTTATCGGATCCAGCCAACAACGCGATTGTCGAGATGGTTGCCAAAAAAACAAATGCACGGGTATTTGTCCACTATGCAACGGACCGGGATATTGAAAATACGCTGCAGGTTTACAAAAAAGTCCTTCAAAAAACGATCGACGAGCTTTTGAAAGAAGATATTAAAAAAGCAACTGCCGCAGTCTATGATGATTTGCCGATTGCCAAAATCGTCGACGTCCTTATAGACGCGGCCTATCAGGATAAGGCGTCCGATATCCATATCGAACCGGAAGAACACAATTCCCTCATCCGTTTCCGTATCGACGGCGTCCTTCACGAGGTGCTTCGGGTTCCCAAAGTGCTCCATGACCGCATCATGACGCGCATCAAAGTACTCTCCGGACTTCGCACCGATGAACACATGAGCGCGCAGGACGGCAAGATGCGCCTTGCCCTTGAAGAGGAAAATCTGGATATCCGTGTGTCCATTATCCCGATCGTCGAGGGAGAAAAAGCAGTCCTTCGTCTTTTGTCTTCGCGGAGTCGGGAGATTACACTGACGGATTTGGGCATGAGTGAAAAAGATTTGCAAAAAGTGACGGCTGCATACAACAAATCATACGGCATGATTCTCTCGACCGGCCCGACTGGGTCGGGGAAAACAACGTCGATTTATTCCATATTGAAAATCCTCAACACGCGTGAAAAAAACATCACGACGGTGGAAGATCCGGTCGAGTACCGCATCAAGGGAGCCAATCAGGTACAGGTCAACCCGAAGACCAACCTCACATTTGCCAACGGGCTGCGGTCAATTCTCCGCCAGGACCCCAATATCATCTTCGTCGGCGAGATTCGCGACAGTGAGACGGCGGGGATCGCGGTCAACGCCGCCCTCACCGGTCACTTAGTACTTTCGACCCTTCACACCAACGATGCGGCAACAGCTATTCCCAGACTCTCGGACATGAAAGTCGAACCGTTTTTGGTGGCCTCCACCGTCAACATCATCATCGCCCAGCGTCTGGTGCGTAAAATCTGCGACATGTGTAAAACGACACAGACGGTCACCCAGGAAGAGCTCGCCAGACATTTGCCGGCGGAGGTAATCAAAAAACATTTCGGCGATGAACCAGCGTTGACCCTTTATAAAGGAAAGGGCTGTAAGATTTGTCATACTACCGGCTATTCGGGCCGCCTCGGGGTGTTTGAAGTGCTGGAAGTTTCAAAGGAGATCCGGCGGAGAGTAACGGAAAAGAATGATTCGGATGCGATCAATAAATCGGCGATTGACGAGGGGATGACGACGATGCTTGATGATGGGCTGGATAAGGTCAGACGGGGTCTCACGACCATAGATGAAGTTATCCGCGTCACTAAAGTGGAATCCTTATGACGGACCAAAATATAAAACTCAAAAATAGTGAAAAAATAGCGTTTATCGGGAGCCTGGCGACCATGCTTACCGCCGGCATTCCCATACTGGATGTTATCAACTCCCTTCTTGAGGATGCCAAGGGTGGACAAAAGAAAATTCTCGAGACGCTCCATGAGGATCTTATTCAGGGGAAACACGTGTATGTGACGTTGTCGAAATTTCCCCGGGTGTTTGATAAGGTGACGGTTTCCGTCATCAAAGCATCGGAGGAAGCAGGGACGCTCGACGTGACGCTTCGGGACCTCAAAGTGACCATTCAAAAAGAAATTGAATTTGGGGATAAAGTGCGTTCAGCAATGGTGTACCCCCTTTTTATCGTCGTGGTGTTTTTTGGAGTACTGCTTATGATTCTGGTGGTTGTTGTGCCGAAAATTTCGACGGTATTTGAGAGGCTTCGGGTTGATCTTCCTCTCCCGACACAAATTCTTATTTTTCTTTCTAATCTCCTTGTGAAAAACACGGCACTTTTTCTTTTAGGACTGTTTCTTTTTGTCGCTCTGGCGATTATCATGTATCGGAATAAGCGGGCCGTGTTTCTTGATCTTTTTTATTCCCTGCCTATCGTGTCGAATCTGATTATACAAATTGACATTACAAGATTTTCCCGTAGTTTGCATCTACTCCTTTCTTCCGGCCTTTCCATAACGTCCGCGCTCGAGCTTACCTCCGATGTGGTTATCCGAAAAAAAACTGCGGAAATCATTAAGACCTCGCGTGATATGGTATTTGCGGGTAAGAAGTTGTCCGAAGGGTTTCGTGCGTCAAAAGGATATATTCCGCCCCTTATGATCAAACTTATGGAAGCCGGGGAAAAAACCGGGACGCTCGATAAATCCATGCAGGATATATCGGAATATTTTGATTATGAGGTGACCAACACCCTCAAAACACTTACTTCGCTTTTGGAACCTATACTACTCGTGGCAGTCGGGGTGGTCGTCGGAGGAATGATGCTTGCGATTATCGCGCCGGTCTATGGACTCATCAGTCAGGTGGGGGCAAGACGTTGATTACCATGCAAAAGCAAGGTTTTACATTCATAGAAGTACTCGTTGTCATGGGAATTATGACGACTCTTCTGGCGTTGAGCATTGTTCGGGCAACCAGTATTGAACGGCGAGCTCCATTGAGCGCAACAGTAACGACGGTGTTGGCTGATATGCGTGGGGCGCAGACCAAAGCGATGTCCGGGTATACCCAGGGTGAGACGACGGCACAGGCATTTGGTATCAATTTCCAAACAAATCAGTATGTCCTTTTTAAAGGGACAAGTTTTAACGGGGCAGATCCGACAAACGCAGCATTCCCGCTTCCTACGAATATCACCTTTAGCGTCATTGATCTTCCTGGCGCGTCCATCATATTTGACAAAGGAAGCGGAGACGTCGTGGGATTCTCCGATGCCGCAAACTCGGTTACCCTGACGCAGACCCTTACCAACGAGTCTAAAGTTATTACCATCAATCGCTATGGCGCTGTTATATCGGTTGAGTAAAAAATTAAGATTTCAAAAGGGTCAGCTCCTGATCGAGCTGTTGGTCGCCCTCGGCGTGAGCGCCATTCTTATTCCCGGCATCACGGCGGGTTTTGTTGCATCCCGTCAGGGGCAGGCACAGCAAAGGCAGCGGCTTGAGGCAACGGCCCTTGCCCGCGAGGCCGGAGAGGCCATACGGGTGGTACGCGCGGCAGGCTGGTCGAATGTTGCGACTACTGGAACATATCACCCCGTCGTGGCGGGGTCAACATGGTCCCTGGTGTCGGGGACCGAATCAATACAGGGATATACCAGGTCGATTGTGATTGCGGATGTATTACGGGACGCAAGCGGTGTTATTGTGGAGTCGGGTGGTTCGTTGGATCCGTCTACGAAACACGTGACGGTCGCGGTTTCCTGGGGGACTCCTATTGCCTCCGCGGTCACGTCAGCCTTTTATCTGACCCGTTTAACGAGTAATGTGTGGGTGCAAACAACCCAGGCGGATTTTGACGCGGGGACCAAAAGCGACGTTATCACGACCGACACGTGGGATGGCGAAGTGACGTTGGGAGCGGGAGGTAAAGGCGATTGGTGTGCACCAAACCTAACTATTGCGGCCGTGGATCTTCCCAAAAATGGTGTAGCAAATGCGGTTTCCGCAATCGAAGGGAAAGTGTTTACGGGTACCGGAGATAATTCGTCCGGCGTGTCGTATGCGACGGTCCTTGTCGATAATGCCGATCCTCCCCATGCGACGGTATCTGGCACGTTCGATGGGTATAAAACAAACGATGTTTTTGGAGAAACCAATTATGCCTATTTGGCGACTGATAACAATTCCAAAGAAATAGAAATTATCAATCTCGTCACCAATCCATACTCGGAGGCGGGATATTTTAACGCACCAGGCAATGGCGACGGTGACAGCATATTTGTATCGGGGAATGTCGGCTACATGGCAAGCGGCAGTAACTTTTATACATTTAATTTGTCCAGCAAATCGGGTTCTCGACCACAACTTGGCACAACGACGCTTGCCGGAACCGGCATCAAAACAGTCGTCGTAGGTACATACGCGTATGTAGCGATAGATTCGGCAGCGACCCAAATGCAGATTGTAAATGTAGCCAATTCCGCAAGCCCGACGGTGGTCGCAAACGTAAATTTGACGGCCGGGGCTGGAACCGACGTCGTGGTAAATTCAACGGGGACCCGTGCGTATTTGTCCACCGTATATGCAAGCGGTAAATCAGAGTTTTTTGTCATTAACACCACGACGAAATCAGGAACGCTTTCATCCATAGGATCATATGCCACAGACGGGATGAGTCCAAAAGCAGTTACGGTCGTACCCGGAAATAAAGCAATCATTGTCGGCACAGGCGGCAGCCAGCAATATGTCGTGATCGATATAACCGATGAAACAATCCCCATCCATTGTACGAACCACAACCGAAGCGGTGGGCTGGCCATTTCAACAGGGGTCAATGGAATTTCTTCGGTTATTGAAGCGGATGGCGATACGTTTTCGTATATTATCACAGGAGATTCAAATGCAGAGCTTAAGATTATCCAGGGCGGGCCGGGTGGGATTTATTCAAATAGCGGAACGTTTGAGTCCCGCACATTTGACGCCACGAATTCGGCGGCATTCAATCGGTTTATTGCAAACAGCATATTGCCTGCCAATACAACACTTACGTATCAAGTTTCCGGAGCAGATGCAGTTGCCGGCAGTTGTGCGGGTGCTGCGTTTACCTATGTGGGTCCTGATGGAACCGGAGGGACGAAATTTGCAACAAGCGCTGCGATTCCGCTCTCAAGCGGGTCAGGGTATAAGAATCCGGCCCGATGTTTCCGATATAAAGCGTTTCTGGTGACTTCGGATGCATTTTCTGCACCAATATTTACAGATATGACAGTGAACTATTCCCCATGATATGAAAAAGGGATTTACCATTGTCGAAATGATTGTCTATATGGGGCTCCTCACTGTTATGATGGTGATTTTGACGCGTATGTTCACGGGGATTTTGGATATGCAACTTTCAAGTACCGCAGTTGGCGAGGTCGAAGAAGACAGCAGGTATGTGTTTGGCCGTCTGGCCTATGACATTGGGAGAGCTTCGGATATCGTCACGCCGGCATCACCGGGAGATAGTGCTGCGACACTCGTTCTTACTATCGCAGGGGTCGCCAACACCTATGCAATAAGCGAGAATTCGCTCTTACTGGCGAACAATGAGGGAAGTCACAACCTCACAAGCTTCGGGTCGGCAATTTCAAATCTAACCTTTACCCGTTTGGGCAATCCTGGTGAAAAAAACTCCATTCATGTGCAGTTTACCATCGACAGCACGACGCAAACGGTTCCTCCATTACCATCAAAAACATTGGAAACAACGATAGCACTACGATGAAAAAAAACAAAGGTCAAGCGTTAGTTGTACTTCTGGTTTTTATGGTCGTTGCCATCATCATGACGACGATGGCAGTTGCACTTGTCATTATCAATTCGCAGGCGGCTAGCCAAGTAGAACAAGGAGAATCGGCCCTGCGTGTTGCGGAGTCCGGCGCTGAAAATGCACTCTTACGGCTCGTCCGAGATCCGACCGTCAGGGGTACGGAAACCTTGACTATCGATGGCGGGAGTGCCACAGTTACTATAACAGGAGGGGATCCGATGATCGTCGTTTCCCGTGGGGAGGCCGGAAACTTTGTCCGAACGGCATCCGTTTCTGCACGTTTTCAAAATACCGAACTCATTATCAATTCCTGGCAGGAGGTATATTAGATGTTAGGAAAATCCAAAGCAACGATCGTCGTCTACGTAGACCGCAACCGGCTTCAATTTTTTGGAGGCGGATTGTCCGCGATACTTGCTCTTGAAATTCCCGTCACGATCGTCAAAGATTTAGATGTGGTGAACCGGGACGCACTATACACGCTGGTCAATCAATGGCTCCAGCAGAACAATCTGGGCGGAGCAAATCTTTTTTTTGTGCTTTCGGCAAATACCTATTTTGAGGCACCGGTTACGGCAACAACGGATAGCCAGCGGGAAACAGAAATACTTGCTTTTTATGATCGGGTGCCGTTTGAAGAGCTGACGACCAAAATTATATCCCTAGAGAGCGGGAAAAGAGCGTTAGCCATGAATAAATTATATATGGATGCCCTGCGGCATGCCTTTTTTTTGCAGGGGTTGCATGTTGTTGGGGCAATTCCGGCATTTCTGCTGGGCAGTCTTGCGGCGAAACGGTGGTTAGATGCGGAGATGGGCGGATATGTGTTAAAGCATATAGAGGTGCTTAAAGAACAAAGCGTTTTAGAAACCGCCACGGAAAATGTGCCGGCTGGGAAAGGGCCTTCAAATGTTCCGACAACCAAAAGTAATCCTCGCCTCATGATCATGGTGAGCATATTCGGAGTATTACTACTTGTTCTTGTCTTTGTTATATTCTCGCAGCCCGCCCCTTGACAAACCTCTGACACCACGGTACGGTAGATACAT
The DNA here is from genome assembly GCA_964515005.1 of uncultured Gammaproteobacteria bacterium. Taxonomy (GTDB): domain Bacteria; phylum Patescibacteriota; class Microgenomatia; order UBA10105; family UBA927; genus XYB1-FULL-47-11. Next base: position 164,222 of record CAZEVT010000001.1, on the reverse strand, counting down.
ATGAAACATATACTGCCCGCCGAGCGTCGAGGTTTTACGCTCATTGAGTTACTCGTTGTCATCGGGATCTTGGCGGTCCTCTTGGCAATTACATTAATCGCCATCAATCCCGCACGGCAGTTTGCTTCTGCCAACAACACGAAGAGGTCAAGCGACGTGAATGCGATCTTAAACGCGATTGACCAGTACGCAGCAGACAATAAAGGACAGCTTCCGGCTGGTATTCCCGCTACGACCGCAGGACCGGGAATCATCGGATCAGATACCGTAAACGGACAAGTAAATATCTGCGCCGCAGTGGTGACGACCTACTTGGCCGCATTGCCTGTGGATCCGTTGACCAACAACGGGACGCCGGTGACCGACTGTGGGGCACTCGCCGGGTATAGTACAAACTACACGGTCGTGCGAAGCACAACCGATAACCGAGTGACCGTGAGCGCTCCAGCCGCAGAGTTGAGTGCGGTTATTTCGGTAACCCGATAAAAGAGGAATTGGCAGTATAAACAAAAACCCCGCCGAGGCGGGGTTTTTGGTGGTTACTTCAGTATGAAGAAGTAAAAGGCTGCTGCGGCCACGATTCGGTAAACCGCAAACGGCATGAAACTATGGGTTTTGACGAACCCGATAAACCATTTTACGGTAACAAGCGCCGTGATGAAGGCTCCGAGAAAGCCGATAGCGAGGATTTCATACTGATTTCCGGTAAATTGCCTTCCGCTTATGACTAAATCAAGACCGGTTGCCGCAGCCATCGTGGGAATGGCAAGGAGGAACGAAAACTCAACGGCCTGTTCGCGTTTTATTCCTAAAAGAAGCGCGCCGACAATCGTCGCTGCTGCGCGCGATACACCCGGGATAATGGAAAGCGCCTGTGCACATCCTACCAAAAAAGCCTGAAAGAGGCTCATGCGCTCTGTTTTTTCACTATGATATTTTTCAAGCAGCAACAGAAGAACTCCGCCTATTCCCAGACTCCACACAACAATCCAAGGATTTCCAAGAAGCATGTCTTTAATGTATTTGTATAAAACGAGTCCAACAATTGCCGTCGGAATAAAGGCAATGGCGACGCGTATAAATATTTCTTTATTCGTAAGTAATTTTTTCCAATAAAGAATTAGGACGGCAAGTATCGCGCCCAATTGGATGATTATTTCAAAGCTTTTGACGAAGTCTGTTTCTTGAATCTGTAGTATCGTACTTACTAAAATCATGTGGCCGGTTGACGAAATGGGGAGAAATTCGGTGATGCCCTCAACAATGGAAAGAATTATTGCGTGGACGATATTCATAGAGAAAGTATACTACAATAGTACCTATGAATCAGATTCGCATTTGGTGGGCGAGTAGCCGCGGAAAGGTTATCGCGACGCTTCTTGTGTTGTGGTTTGGTGCCCTTGTCTACCGCTTTGAAATTTCCCGCGTTTGGATTCCCATTGTTGTCCTCACGTCATCGATTTTTTTTGACCTCATTGTTTCATACATACGCAAACGACAATGGGCGTTTACCCTGTCAACAACGGTAACCGGACTCTTGATCGGTCTTATTGTTGATCCGACATCCGGCGTGGGTCCGCCTATTGTAGCGGCAGCAATTGCTGCGGTAAGTAAACAAGTCTTTGGGTTAGGAGATCATCGGCACGTATTCAATCCCGCAGCAATCGGGATTCTTGGCGCCTCGTATATATTTGGTGTGCCGGTCGCGTGGTGGGGCGCGTCGTGGGGAATCGCGCCGGTACTGATCATTGCCGTGGGAATGGCGTATGTGCTTTGGAAACTGCGAAGGGCATGGATGACCGGAGTATTTTTATTGGTATATTTTTTTATAACCAGGTCTCTCACCTTAACTATTGATGGGACGGTATTTTTGTTTGCATGTATCATGCTTTCGGAGCCGGTCAGTTCTCCAAGCGGTAAGATATGGCGATACGGGTGGGGAGCACTCGTTGGGGTACTCGTGGCAGTGCAGAGCTATTTCCCGGTATTTCACCTCGACCCACTACTTCTTGCGCTGCTTGGGGCAAATCTCATCGGGTTTTTCTTCATCCGAAGACCGTGGGCGGGTCAGACACTTTTGAAGCGGTAACGTTTGATATATGAGGCGCCACCCGACAGCGTCGTGGTTACGGTAAGCGTCGCGCCCGTTATGCCATAATGCGGCGTACAGACCCCATGACTGCAAGTGCCAAAATAGAGATCGCGGGACTGGCTCCCCGCGCCTGTCGGCACAAACGATCCGACTACTCCCTGTTCAATGCCGTTTGCGGCGTAGGAAAGGACATAATCAAACCGCTTGACGTTTGTTTTTGAGAGAAACGAAACGATCGTGCTGTGCGAGGGCCTGGAAAGACGGACACTAGAATATCCGGCGCCAGCGGGCTTGGGAGCGCGTATGCGTTTCTTAAGCGCATACACAGGGCTGGTGAATATCGAAAAAAACATTATAATACATAGTAATGCGGATATTTTCTTCATGGCATAAGTATATCATTATCGGCGTTATTGTAGTTGCCGGAGTGGCCGGCGTATACGCATGGAAAACCAAATCTTCACAGGAAATCCTTTCTCCCGGCGGAACAGAAGTGTCGAATTCCGCGCCTATAGCAGAGGGGATGGTCACATGGACGGATGAGGCGGGATTTAGTTTTCAGTACCCGAAGGTGCTTGTAACCAACAAACACGAGGAGGATAACCAAAATTATGCGCATGTAGAGCTGACTCACAAAAATCACCCCGGAAACATCATTATATGGGTCAAAGATCTGCCGAAAGGGGTCACGGATGTTGCCTCCTGGGTGAAACTCGAAAAAGCATTCGCCGGCGGCACGGTTATTGACAGTACGCTAGGCGGCGAGCCTGCCAAAAAAATCATCGTCGGGGATCTCTTGACCGTAGGAACGGTAAGCGAGAATCTCCTGTTTTCCGTTGAGGCGACGATGACGGACAAGGAATACTGGAGCGGCGTTTTTGACTCGGTTTCGACGAGCTTCGCATTCGTCACCGAAGAAAGCTCCAGTTCGCAACAAGGGGCGCCGGGCGGCGCAGATGTTGATGAGGAAGAGGTTGTTGAGTAATGGGTGGTATGGTATAATGCAGTTGACCTAGGAAAGAAGTGTGGAAGTCCTGTTGAGAGAGAAGTTTATCTTCTTGTTTTCTCTTTAGGCGAAAGCCCCTTTAAGTCCTAAGGAGAAAGGAGTCAATCATGGCAACTAATCTATTTGTAGGGAATCTTCCTTACGCGATGGACAATGACAAGCTTGGGCAATTATTTGCCGGAGCCGGCAGCGTCGTTTCTGCCAAAGTGATCTCGGACAAATATTCCGGGAGATCACGAGGATTCGGATTTGTCGAAATGGCAACCGATGAAGAAACAAAGAAAGCTATTGAAATGTTCAATGGCAAAGACATTGAAGGCCGCGCACTCGTTGTAAACGAAGCACGACCTCGCGAAGAGCGACCACAACAGTAAAACGGAAACGTATTACTAAAACCGAGAGCCCCGATGAAAGTCGGGGTTTTTGGTGGTACAATAGCCTTCTATGTTCCAAAGCCCCACCTATGGCACGCTCGAGCTTGCCCAGATCAGGGAAAAAATTCTTGCCTTCCTCTCCGCCGAACCGGACAAGAAATATCAACTCGTCGTCGGCACGGATTCCCAGCCCCACAACGGATCAGGCGTGGATTTCGTGACGGCCGTCGTTGTCCACCGGATCGGCACCGGCGGGATTTACTTTTGGAAAAGGTCGGTAAACAAAAAAACGTATGTACTACGGGACCGCATGTACGAGGAGGCGACCATGTCCCTGGAGATGGCGGAAACAGTACTGGCACTTTTGCACCGCGACGGCGTCACGAAGTATGACGTGGAGATCCATGTGGATATCGGAAACTTTGGTGCGACCCATGAGATGATCAACGAAATCACCGGGATGATTCGCGGCTCAGGATATGCGGTAAAAATCAAGCCGGAAAGCTATGCAGCAAGTAAAGTAGCAGACAGGTACACGTAGCAAGAAAGGGGGTGAATTATGAACAATAAAGTATTTATCGGTCTTGTGGTGTTGGCGGCAGGAGTCCTCGCTGGGTGGTATTTCCTGAAAGGAAATACACCGGCCATGACAACTGAAGAGAAAACGACGGAGGAATCGAGTCCTTCGGGGTCGAATCTTGGAGCTCCGGAAGGAACAGGAACGGGCGCAAGTTCATTGGAGAAGGGGGGAGAGGCAGCGCGCGTCGTTGTAACGCTTACCGAGGGCGGATTTGCACCGAACCCGGTGACCGTGAAAGCGGGTACGACGGTGACATTCGTCAACGAATCGGGTGGTGCCATGTGGGTTGCTTCTGCTCCGCACCCTACACATAGCATCCTTGCGGGATTTGATCAGCTTGCTAGTGTGGGGAAAAGCGGAACGTACGAGTACGCATTCACCAAAATCGGGACGTGGAAGTATCATAATCACGTGAATGCGAGTGTTACGGGTTCGGTGGTCGTGACGGAGTAAGGTTATGGTGTGGGACTCGGAGTGACCGATGGTGTGGGGATAGCGGCACACCTGCTTCCTGCTGGTTCAGTGCCTTTCACGAAGTATTCCGGGCGGTTGAAGTAGCAGGGGACGGTCACTATGCCTTCCGGCACCAGCGGAATCTCGTCTGGCTTGCCCTTGAGAAGTTCTACCATGATGGTATGCCAAATAGGAGCGGCTCCCGTCACTCCCGAGGTAAGAAAGGGGTTCATGGGTGCATTATTGTTGTTTCCGACCCAGACGGCGGTTAAAAGTGACGGCGTGTATCCGATTGTCCAGTTATCGCGCTTTTCATTCGTTGTGCCGGTTTTGACCGATACCGTGTGACCGGGGATAACCAGGCTTGAGTTCGGACCGAATGCTGACATGCGCGCCGTGTTGTCGCTTAAGATACTACTCATGATCCATGCAACTTCCGGCTTGACTGCAGGCGTTCCAGATTTCGGCGATCGTTTTTCAATTACCCGGCCCGTGTAGTCTGTCACTTCGAGGATGGGCATGAGTTCCACGCGTTTCCCGCCATTGGCAAGCGTCCCGTAGACGCGGGCCATATCAAGCATCGTCACTTCTCCGGCCCCCAACGTGAGGGAAAGCCCAAAGCGGCTGTCGTCTTCCCATGATTCTATGCCCATCACCCGTCCCTTTTCCACCATAGCCGGCACGCCGATTTTAGCAAGAGTACGCACCGCCGGCACATTATAAGAATTGGCAAGCGCATACCGCAGGGGAGTTGGACCGTGGAATGTGCCGTCATAATTGACCGGGGCATACGGCTGGCTTCCGGGTATATTGTAGATGACCGGAGAATCATCAAGAATGCTTGCTGCCGTAAAGCCGTTTTCCAGGGCAGCCGCGTAGTTGATTACTTTTATGGAAGAACCCGGCTGGCGAAGGCTCGTTGTTACATTGACGTTCCCGTCATGGGCAAGGTCAAAGTAGTTTTTACTGCCCACCATGGCAAGAATTTCGCCGGTTTTTGGGTTGGTGATAAGGGCGGCCCCGTTGCCGACCGAAAGCCTGGCAAGCGATTCGACCTCAGAGCTGACGATGTCCTCTGCTTTTTCCTGGATATTGACGTCAAGGGACGTCGTGATTCGTAAGCCTCCGTGATCAACGAGTCGCGGCCCGTAGCGTTTTTCGAGGAGATCTTTGATGTACATGACAAAATGGGGAGCGCGGATTGCCACGCGAGGCTGGATAAATTGGATCGGGGTGATCAGGGCCGCTTGTTCCTCTTCCTGGGTAATATAGCGGTCTTCCACCATACGGCGGAGTACTTCCTTCTGACGTTCAAACGCTTTGTCCGGGTGGGCGCCAAACGGTGAATACTCGGTCGGAGCGGCAGGGAGCCCGGCGAGGATGGCGGCCTCGGCCAGATTAATCTTGGCGACCGATTTGCCGAAGTACCTCTGGCTTGCGGCTTCCACTCCCCATGCGGTGCCGCCGTAGGGAACCTGATTGAGGTACATTTCCAAAATTTCCTGTTTGCCATATAGGCGTTCTGCCCAAAATGCCAGAAGAATTTCCTTCAGTTTCCGAGTCAGGGTGACTTCCGGTGAAAGAAGCGCGGACTTGATGAGCTGCTGGGTAATCGTTGACCCCCCTTGGATGTGTTTATTGAGGATTGTTTCGCGTGCGGCACGTACCATTGCAGTTATGGAGAAGCCCGGGTGCTGGTAGAAGCCTTTGTCTTCTATGGCGATGGTTGCTTCCTGGAGGATGAGGGGAATATCCGGTAGCGGGATGGGTGTGCGGTTCTGGTCGGTATATACCTCATAGAGGAGTACGCCATTCCGGTCAAAAATTTTTGTGGTTACTTCCAGATCACGCCTCGATAGAAGCTGGGGATTGGGGAGGGCCTTGAGCCACTGATAGCTTCCGTAGGGAATGACAAAAAAGAGTATGGTAATGCATATGCCTGCAACAAACGATTTGGCGAGTTCCCACTTCGTGGGTGCTATCTGGATGATAGTTGGCGGCGGCGGGAGTTTGATGAGCCGCTTTTTCCACACAGGGAAACGGAAGGACGGGAGTGAAATTTTTGGTAAGGCAAAGCGAAAGCGCGGCAGATCAATCCTGGGGAGCTTTCGACTGGGCTTTTTTGTCGTGGGTTTTGGCTTTTGAATCGTCGTTTTTTCCTTGATCCAACTTACCAGCGCGTATGTGGATTCGGTGGATAATACTTTGAGCACGTTGTAGACCGTGGACAGTAGGTAAAACAGGACCCGGAACGGATATCGCACCGTGTCGCCGATGGCGATAAGTGCCATCCCAAAAAGGAGCAGGAACCGTACGAATATATTGTTTTTTGGCTTTGGATCGCGGCGACGGGCCATAGTGGCAGAGTTATATCACGCCGTCAGCTTCGGGACAAGGGGGGAGGTTATTTGATAAACACTTTCGCGCCTTCCGGGTGCGGGCAATCCAGACACCACATGGAGCCGAGGGTGTCTTTCAGGACCTGGTGTTCCTGGGTTTCGACGTTTGCTTCCGGTTGATTGGGTTCCACAATATCTCCTGTATCTTTATCGATGATGACGGTTTGTTTGAGATTTTCGCGCTCGAAAGGAACCGTTCCTTTGATAAAATACTCAAATCGGATAGGACAGCCTTTGTCGTCACCCTCGGAATTAGGAGGAAGGAGTCCAGAGAGCGAACAGATTTGCGCCCCGACTATTCCCTCCGGCTGTTTGGGCCAGACATCGGATTTATCCTTTATGGCCTGCGCCATGAGTTTGTGCCAGATGGGAGCGGCCCCTGTGACTCCTGAAACAAGCGCGGAATTCATAGGGGCATTATTGTTGTTGCCTACCCACGTCGCAACCAGAATCTGCGGGGTAAATCCGATCGTCCAGTTGTCCCGTAGGTCATCGGTCGTGCCCGTTTTGACGGAAACGGCATGCCCGGGAATGACCAGTGTCGAGTTGGTACCGAATGCTTCGGCTCGTGCGTTGTTGTCCAGGAGGATGTGGGAGACAAGAAACGCGGTTTCAGCCGATACGACGCGCGGTCCCTGAAGAAGAAGCTGGGACGGGACATCCCGGTCAAGATTGGGATCTTCATGCACGAATAATTCTTTCCCGTTTTTGTCAACGACTTTGAGAATGGACACGAGATCCTTTCTGATCCCGCCGTTGGCAAATACGCCAAAGGCCTCTGCCATATCAACCATGCGAATCTCCCCGCCCCCTAAAGTCAAAGACAGGCCATAGAGGCTTGGGTCCTTCAGCGTGTCGAGTCCAAATGCTGATGCGGAGGCGATCATGGTTTCGACGGAATTAAGCTTCAGCATTTTGACCGCCGGAATGTTGAAGGAGTTGCCCAGGGCCATGCGCAGTTGTACCGGACCGTGGAATTTGCCGTCATAATTTCTCGGGCAATAGGTCGGTTGACCGGGTATCCCAAAACAGGTGGGGATATCAAGAAACATGGTCGCAAGCGTGACCACCCTGTTTTCAATACCGATCGCGTAATTGATGGGCTTGATCGATGAACCCGGCTGGCGAAGCGCAGTCGTGACATTGTAGCTGCCGGACGGCGTGGCAAAGTAATCGGTACTCCCGACCATCGCAAGAACCTCGCCGGTTGCGGGGCGGGTTACGAGGGCGGCGCCGTTACCGACGCGAAGATTTTTGAGTTTCGCAATTTCTGCCGCGACCGTTGCCTGGGCAAATTCCTGAAGGTCAAAATCAAGCGTGGTTGTGACTTTTAGTCCTCCGCGGGACACGAGGGCCTCGCCGTAGGTTTCCACCAACTGTTCGTGGACATACATGACAAAGTGAGGCGCTTTGATTCCCGTTTCATTTTTGTATATGAGTTCTTCCGCCGCAGCCGCATCTGCCTCCTCCTGCGTTATATACCGGTCGGCAACCATGCGCGTGAGCACCTCCTGCTGCCGCACTTTTGCGCGGTTGGGATCCTGTCCGAATGGCGAATAAAAAGTCGGGGCCTGCGGGAGTCCGGCAAGAAGGGCTGCTTCAGCAAGCGTGAGGTCCCGCACGGATTTGCCGAAATAGCGCTCGCTTGCGGATTCGACTCCCCATGCGGTTCCGCCGTAGGGAACCTGGTTGAGGTACAGTTCAAGAATTTTGTCCTTGGAATAGAGCGCCTCCATCCAAAACGCGAGAATGATTTCCTTTATTTTCCGTGTGATCGTCCGCTCGGGAGTAAGTAGCGCTGATTTGACCAGCTGCTGGGTGATCGTTGAGCCGCCTTGGAGTTGCCGGCGGGTGATGGTTGCGGTTGCGGCACGCAGCATGCCGCCGATGGGATTGATTCCTTGGTGGCGGTAAAAATCCTTGTCTTCGATGGCGATTGTTGCCTCCTGCAGATACTTTGGTATTTCCGTAAGCGAGACCGGGGTACGGTTTTGATCGGCAAAAATATCAAAAAGCAGCTTACCGTTTCGGTCGTAAATTTTGGTGGATATGGGAATATCGTAATTGGCAAGGCGCGTCGGAGACGGGAGGTCTTTAAAGATGAGAAGGTATGAAACGAGAACGAGTGCAGCCGGCAAAATCCAAAAGGCGTAGGAAATCCGTTTGCGGCGGGGAAGCTTTTTCCACACGGCAACGCGCTTGCGGGTCCAGGATCGTATGGCGTTGAACATGGGTCTTATTATACCAAGATTATAAGGGCGAAAGTATTGTATAATGGATAACAGAAGGAGATTCCTATTATGTTTACCGTACCAGATTTACCGTATGCGTATAACGCATTGGAGCCCCATATTGATGAGCGGACCATGCAGATTCATCATGATAAACACCACGCCGCGTACGTCAAAAACTTAAACGATGCGCTTGCCGGCCACGACGATTGGCTAGCGATGAGTGTGGAGGATATCGTCATCAATCTCGCCAAAGTTCCGCAGGAAATTCAGATGAAAGTGAGAAATAACGCCGGAGGACATGCCAATCATAGCCTGTTTTGGCAAGTGATGGCGGCGGCTCCCGCAGGCGCAGGTAAACCCACCGGGAAAGTCGCAACCGCCATAGATGCGGCATTTGGGAGTTTTGATCAGTTTGTGGAAAAGTTTGGCGCCGCAGCTCTGGGCCGCTTCGGAAGCGGGTGGGCGTGGCTTGTCGTTGATAACGGAAAGCTCGGCCTCATGGATACGCCCAATCAGGATAGCCCCTTAACGGAAGGGAAAACGCCGATTTTGGGACTTGATGTGTGGGAACATGCGTATTACCTCAAGTACCAAAACGTGCGCGCAGATTACATTAAAGCCTGGTGGAACGTCGTCAACTGGAAAGAGGTAGAGAAGCGTCTCGGTTAATATACTCCCCATTCATGAAACGCGATGAGCTTTTTATCAAGCCCCCCGTACGCTCACGGGAAGATCACATCATTTTTTCCGGATCTGGATTCACGCACTGGGCAGACGAATGCTTCATTGTCGCCGACGGAGTCGCCAGTTTAGCTCATGCAAAAGAAGCCCAGGAGTTGACTGCGGAAACTGCTCTATGGGCATACAAAGTCGTCCGCCTGCGGCCGTTCTATTGGAAAGAAAAACTTGAATTTTTGAAGCGCATTTTCCGGACCAGTAATTTAACGCTCTGGCAGAAGCGGCGCGACAAGGGGTTCGAAGAAGGTCTCGCGGCGGTGCTTTCGGTTTTGTTCGTGGGACCGAATTACTTTTGGGTCGGGACGGCCGGCAATTGCAATGCGTTTCTTTTCCGGGAAGGGCTCATTGATGTTTTGACCGCGCGCGATGTTGACGAAGACGGCATGCTTACGAAAGCCGTTGGCTTTGGACGGAAACAACTCATTCCCAAGACGCGGTCAGAGCAGCTTCTTCCGGGTGACATGCTGGTTATCGCCACCGACGGCATAGTTAACTGGATGAGCGAAGACGAACTGCGCTCGATACTTGATGGATCAGGGAGCACCACGCAAGCGCTTGAGGAGGCGGCAAAATTTCTCATGCAAACGGCAAAGGATAATGGCAGTAAAGGCCACATGGCAGTGTGTTTCGTCAAACGCGTTGTGGTATGATGAATTTGATATGCCTGCCGAATTTTTTGAGCCACTATCGGATCACAAAACACCCCCCACGTACAACTATTTCAACGGTTCAGCCTGGGTAGGCGGGGGTAAAACGACTCCCGTGACTTCGCCGATTGACGGAAATGTTGTTGGCGCCCTCTCTGTTGCCGCCGCGGCTGACATCGACGGCATAGTACAAAACCTCAAATCTGCCCAGCCCGCGTGGGAAGCAACGCCCCTGTATACCCGCGTCAAGCTCATGCATTTGGTTGCCGACTGGGTGCGGCACTTTGAAGAGGTTTTTACGTCTCTCCTCGTCGGCGAAATCGGCAAAACCGCGGCAGAAGCCAAAAGCGAGATTCTGCGCACGGCTGATCTTACCGATTATTTTGCAGATGAAGTCCAATCCATCCGCGGGTATTCCTTAGATAGCGATAACTTTCCGGGGTATGACAAAGGAAGACTTGCCATGGTGGAGCGCGTTGCCCACGGCGTCGTTTTGGCAATCGCGCCGTTTAACTACCCGGTCAATCTCGCCGCCTCCAAAATTGTCCCGGCCATCCTGATGGGCAACACGGTTCTTTTTAAGCCGCCGACGCAAGGTGGGATTAGCGGAGTACATCTGGCGCGGGTGTTTGAAAAAGCGGGACTGCCCCCGAATGTATTTGCTTGTGTCACCGGGAGTGGTGCCGAAACAGGGGACTATCTGGTGTCCCACGCGCTCGTGGACGCGGTGGCATTCACCGGAAGCTCCGACACCGGTCTTGCCATTGCCACAAAAGCGCCCATGAAGCCTTTGATTTTTGAGTGCGGCGGCAATAATCCGGCAATTATTCTCCCGGACGCGGATATGAGTCTTGCGGCCCGCGAAATTGTCAAAGGGGGGTTTGCCTATTCGGGACAGCGGTGTACGGGTATCAAATATGTATTGGGGACCAAAAGTGTTTTGGATACACTCGTTCCGGTTGTTTTGCAACAGCTCGCTGAGCTCGCGCACATGGGCGATCCGAGAAGTCCGGAAACGAAACTTGTGGGACCGGTTATTTCTTCCGCATATGCAGAGAAGGTGCAGGGTTGGATTGATGAATCGGTTACCAAGGGCGCGAAGGTGGCATCCGGAGGTAAACACGACAAGGCATATATCGAACCCACGATTCTTACAAGTGTGACGCCAGATATGGCCGTTGTTGTCAACGAAGTGTTTGGTCCGGTAGTTTCGTTTATTGAAGTCAAGAGTATGGATGAGGCGGCGGCGATCGTGAATGCAACACGATTCGGGCTCCAGGCTTCGGTGTTTACCAAAGACGAGGGAACGGGACTGGTATTTGCCAAATCCTTAAATGTGGGCACCGTGCAGATCAATGGTTCTCCCCAGCGGGGACCGGATCACTTCCCGTTCCTGGGAGTTAAGCAGAGCGGTGTTGGCGTCCAGGGCGTGCGGTATTCATTGGAGGCAATGAGTCGCTTGAAATCGATCGTCCTCAACAAACCGCAGTAAACGGTTTATCGATGTGCCAATTGTTACCACTGCGGCCAGGGAAATGATACTACCGCGTATTTCAACCATGTGATTGTCCGCACGTATGAGCTTTCTGGCTGTTCGGCTTGGGTGGGCAGTACTGTGATTTCAACGCCTCCCATATTGCTTTTAATTACTCGAGGAGTCCAACCCTCTGGTATGGGGTATATATGTGTAGGGAGACTTCCGCCCCCCCTTCCTCCCGATCTACCATCAGCGTTTTCTAATCCATTAAGCACAGAATGTTTTCCTTTCTACCCGAGTTAATGGGCGTGAGCCAGCACCACGCGATTATCTTCGGAAATTCTTTCGATGGTTATGACGGAAGCTACAGGGATGTGACGCTCGTGTGCAATTTTGGTTGTCCCGCCCTGAAATTGTTTATCAAATCCGACACCGAGCCCCACGACTTCCGCACCACTCGATTGGATTTTTTCCGTAAAATCTTTTCCGGCATTCCCATGTGCAACAACATCGTCAATAACAAGGTAGCGTTCACCTCGTTCGATGGGCTCCGTAACCATGGTAAGCGTTGACTTTTGGGTAAATGAATACACCGGAAACGACATTGTTGGAGAAAATGAAATGCGCCCCCCGTTTTCTTTCATAGACTGAACGAACCTGGCACCGGGAAACCTGCGTGCCACCTGGCGAGCGAGCGGCAATCCGCTTTCCGGAATACCGATAATTCTTGTGGGGAAACTATACCGGAATATCCATGCTAATACATCGGCCTGTACACCAAGCATTTTTTGGTCAATATCTGGCGCCTGATTCATAAACGTGACCCGAATAAAACCGGTGGTCGCATCCTGAACGACCGCTTCTTTTTGGAATCGTTCCGCTAACCGGTCGTACTCTATCCGTAGTCCGGGGCGTAGCATCGTTTCTACTCGATGTACCGTCCCGTTTTCAAGATACGCCATGCTATTGTTTCAGGTAGTGTCTGCGGACAAATGCAATTTGGTCGTCGGTGTAGTGAAGTTTTCTCAAAAATTTTTGGATATCCGCTTTTGATTTTCCCTCTTTTTGAAGCTTGAGTGTAAACGTGTATACCCATTCGGTCACTTCATGAGGCAAAAGTATCCACGCCGTGGACCTTTTGGCAAAATAATCAGGGCGATACACCGAATGGGGTTTATAAAATAATGCTGCCGTGGTAATTGATTTGGGGCCAAACCGACGGAGGTATGCTATCGCCCGTTTAAATGTTTTGCCTGAATCCGCAATGTCGTCGACCAGAAGTATCTTTTTTCCACGGATGGGAGTTTGGAGTTTTCCGGTGATTTGGAGCTCTCCCTGTTTTTGGATATCGGTATAGCTTTGAATGACAATGGTAGAGATTGGGATCCGCAAAAAGTCAGAAAGAATAAGCCCGAGCGACAATCCTCCCCGGGCAATAGCGACGATAAGATCAAATGATTCACGCTGATCAAGGATTGCTGCGGCGAGTTTTTGGGTACTCGTATGATAGTCTTTCCAGGAGACGGGGAGGTAGTGGATTGCCATAGTTAATTATGGGCTCTTGCTTGACGAAAGTCAAGATCTCCTTATAATGGGAATATGGAGCCGGTCAAACAATTGAAATATTCCAGCATCGCCATTTCCGGCAGACCCGGAGCCGGACGCTCGACACTCCTCAAGAATCTCATTCCTATCGTTAAACCCCTGGGGTGGGAAATATTCTCCGGCGGTGACTGGGCTCGGCAATTTGCCATCAAGTCGGGGAGTCATGACGCAAACGACCCGAAACATCATAAGGCGACCGACTACGGCGATGACGTAGACTTTCAAATTGATCAGGCTTTGAGGAAAAAGATTTCAGACCCTGCCGTCCACATGGCGGTGGAGTCGTGGATTGCCGGATGGAATGCGCGGGAGTTGAAGCATGTGCTCAAGGTTCTCCTCATGTGCGACGATGCGTTGCGAATTGACCGGGTGGTCAATCGGGACAACATCACGGTTGACGATGCCAAAAAACATCTCTTTACGCGGGAAGATGCAAATGTAGGGAAATGGAAACGGCTCTACGGTACCGATGACTTTTGGGACCCTAAGTATTATGACCTCGTTATCAACACGTATTCCCATGGCCCTACAGAAACGCTTGATCTGGTCCTTCAGGCCCTGGGCTACTTTACCGCGAACGGACAAAAACCCACCGGTGCATAAGGAAAATGTAGGTGAGGTACACCGACAACTGAAGAAGATCCATCTGTTGCGTGAGCCCAAATATCGCCTTCGTCATATCCCCGACAAACGTTGATGTATCCGGCAACATGGCGAGGGTTACTCGGCCGATTTCCGGAAGCATTCCTGCTTCGGCAAATTCACCGACCCCGCGCCCCAAAAGTCCTGCCGCAAAAAGAATCAGAAGCGCGCTGCTGGTTCGGAATGCCCAATACACCGGTAGCCTGATGGTTCCCCAAAAGAACGCACATGAAACGAGCAGTCCTGCAGCCAGCCCCAACCCAAACCCGCCGACAATAGGAGCCGGTTTTGAAGAGAGATAAATAGTTGCTAAAAACAGAACGATTTCAAATCCTTCTCGAAACACTGCGGTAAATACAAGCCCAAATAGTGCGCGGGGGTTTGCCGTTTGCATAGTGCCTTTTACCTTTTGCAGGAGATGCATTTTATACTTTCCAAAATATGTGTGGAGAAAAAATACAGCCCAGGTAATAAATACAGCAGACACCACCATAAGAATTCCCTCAACGAGTTCTTCTGTTCGTCCAGTGTAGAGCTCTTGAAGTCTGATGCCGGCAATACTTGCCCCAACCAAAAGTGCAAAGCTAACTCCCACTGCGGCGAGGGTCGCCGTCCACACGACCCGAATACTTTTGGTTTGCCGCAGTTTGATGAGAATCCCGAGAATCGTGGCCACGATGAGCGAGGCCTCAATCACTTCGCGGAAGGTAATAAGGAAGCTGGGAAACATATACGTAGTATTATAAGGTATCTATGATACCAACGGAAGACTGACGAGAGAAAAAATGACGATAGTTGCAACGTAAATTCGAATATATGTGGAAATTAGTTACAGCTAAATTTGAGGAATAATTTTGGGAGCAGGGAGGCCAGCTTTAAAGTCATTAACGATAAGGTTTACTCTACCCCTGGTTATTCCTTTAAGGTAATCTTCATAATATACACGCCTGTTCGTTGCAACAATTTCAGTAATGTTGGTCGTTGTGCCACCTTTTCCGTAGATGAAAGGTTCGCCCACTTTTAATGTTCTTTTTGCGAGCTCTTCTCTCTCTAAATTAACTATATCCCGATTTCCCGTTTTTAAACTTACATTTCTATTTGTTAACTCTGCGTGATCATGTTGATCATCAAGGAAGTAAATATTTTCAGAATCAGTTCTTATGTAAACTTCGCTAAATCTATCACCGCCTAATATCGCGGACTCAGGAGAAAAAACATTTTTTAAATTAAACTCATCGCCCCTGTTTTTCATTTCGTGGCCCAAATGATTCCCGTCCACGATTACCAGTACTGGTTCTTTTGGCAAAGTCATTTCAGCATTTTTTTGTGGATCTCCCATAGCACTGGTATTTTTGCAGAGAGAGAGAGAGTCTTGTCAAGAGTTTTGATGTCTTGACAATATGTACATATTGTACTAATATAGGAATATATGACGATAACGGTTTCTATCAGTCAGTTTCGGCAAAATATGTCGGATTACTTTGCGAAGGCACAATCGGGCGTCCATGTCGTGGTGAGAGATGAGAAAGAGAATGAAGATTTAGTAGAGATAGTCGGAAAAAAGAAATGGGATCCTGTAGCATTTACCGCGATGCTGGACCGAGTGGCAGGCACATTTACCGCCAAAAATCACCCCGAGTGGGCGACAAAAAAGAACGTGGAACGATGGCTCCGCAAAAGTAGACTCGCGGATGAAAGGAAGTTCTAATGTACGTATTAGATACCGATATCGCTATTTGGATTCTTCGGCGGGACACAGCCATCATTCAAGCCCTTAAGCAGGGTGTCAGTAAACATGAAAGTGCTATTTCTACGATTACGATCGCAGAGCTTTATAAAAATATTTTCCCTTCAGAGCTTACTTCGACAGAAGATTTTATTACCTATCAGCGAATTATTCCCGTAAGTGCACAGATAGCAAGAGAAGCGGGATATTATTGGAATCAATTTCATGTCAAGCTATCTGGTCTTAGCATGCTCGATTGTATTATTGCGGCTACAGCAAAAGTACATCAAGGGGTTCTTTACACGCTTAATGTTCGTCATTTTCCAATGAAAGATATTGTTGTGCAAAATCCACGATCTCTATGATTCCGTCTGTTGATCAAGCAAAAAAGCTTTGGGAGAAGTACCTGTTACCCGAACAAAAGCGCGTACACGTGGGGTTGGTGATGCGGGTGGCGATGTTTTTGGCTGCGAAACTGACGCAGGAAACAATCAACACCGAGTTGTTACAAGCTGCCGCACTACTCCATGACATTGACAAAGCAGTGCCGCGTTTAGACGGTGAAAAGCATCCGGATACCGCGGTGCGGATTTTGAGGGAAGAAGGGATGGGAGAGATTGCCGATGTTGTTGTCACCCATCCGTTACATGCAATCCTAGACCCCGCGATTTCGCCCAAAACCTGGGAACAGAAGCTTTTGTACCTTGCCGACAAGATGGTCAAGTATGATATAGTCGGGGTCGACGAGCGATTCCGTTTATGGAAGGAAGAACACCTGCCGCCGGATGCCCAAAAGATTCTTGATGAAAGTTATCCCAAAGTTAAAGCGTTGGAACAAGAAGTGTTCAATGTTGCGAAAATACGTCTAGATGATATACTAAGGCTATGAACAAAATATTTCTTTTGCTTACCCTACTAATTTTTCCCACAGTGGTATTTGCTGCTACCGCCAAACCGGCCGCTCAACCCTCGACTGTTACAACTGTTGAGTATGAGCTCCCATACCCGGGTATTCTTCCCGATCATCCATTGTATTTTCTTAAACAGGTTCGGGATTGGGTTCTTGACCGGCTCATTGTCGATTCGGTAAAGAAAGCAGAGTTTTATGTGTTGCAGGCCGACAAACGGATGAGTTCCGGCATGATGCTTATCGATAAGGGGAGCGATGTCCTTGGCGAACAAGTAATTTCCAAGGGGGAGAAGTACATGAACAACGCCCTTACTCTTCTTCTGTCACTCAAGGCTGAGGGCCGCGACGTGCCCGCAAACATTGTGGATCGTTTGGAAAAAGCGACGGCAAAACACCATGAGCTTCTTGAGAAACGGGTGGCAAAAGCCAGTGAGGGGACTAAAGCGGGACTTACGGGGTCTCTTGAACTTGTCAAAGGGATCCAGGAGCAGCTGGTTGGGTTAAAGCAATAAACAAAAGGCACATTCTTTTCCCCGTACTTTTTCCTCATCAAAATCCTCTTAGCTTCAGGAGAAAATATTGAGTATTTCTGATATAGAAATTGCTAGTTGACGCTGCTCATTTAGTGTCTTACGATGATTCTCGGCACCACCCATAGCGTTCTACATTTCATTCGTGAAAAGAAGAAAAGACGAAATTGACTCCTTGAAAATTAAAAAAAAGCGTTTATATTGGAAAGTCCGATGAAGTGTCCGTATTGTAATTTTGATAATACCGATGTTATTGAGACCCGAGACAGCGAAGATTTGTCGGTAACGCGCCGCAGGCGCACCTGCAGCAAGTGTGAGAAGCGGTTTACGACGTATGAGCGATTAGAAACGGTGCCCTTGACCGTGATCAAAAAAGACGACCGCCGTGAAACATTTGATCGGGAAAAATTGACGAGAGGCATCTGGCGGGCAAGCGGCAAAACGAGGATAAAAGCAGTAGATATTGACCGGATAGTCGATGAGGTGGAGCGTGAGCTCATCGGCGGAGATACGACGGAGGTGACGAGTCAAAAAATAGGAGAATTGGTCGCCAAACGCTTAAAGAAACTGGACAAGATTGCCTATATACGATTTGCAAGTGTATTCAGACGATTTGTCGATGTAGAAGATTTTGAAAAGGAAGTAAAGAAGCTATTGTAACTATATTATGGATCTAACCGGAATTCGAAAAACAGTATTTTTGGATCGCTACGCGCTCAAAGACGAAACGGGTAATCCCACGGAGAAGTCTCCTGAAGAAATGTGGCGCAGAGTTTCCCACGCGATTGCGTCCGTCGAACCCAAAAAACAGCGAAAAGCGTGGGAAGACAAGTTTTACGGCGCGATGCAGGATTTTGCCTTTGTTCCCGGCGGACGGATTTTGTCGGGTGCCGGGACCGGATACAAAGTGACCTTCTATAATTGTTTTGTTATTCCCTCTCCGCACGACTCTCGCGGCGGCATTCTCAAAACGCTTGGTCAAATGGTCGAGATTATGTCCCGCGGCGGCGGGGTAGGAATAAACCTTTCAAGTCTTCGGCCGCGCGGCGCCCGGGTCCAAAAGGTAAACGGATTTTCCTCGGGTCCTTGTAACTGGGCGGAGCTTTTTTCGGTTGCGACCAAGGATATCATTCAACAGGGGGGCAGCAGGCGCGGCGCGCTTATGCTTATGCTGTGGGACTGGCACCCGGATATGGAGGAGTTTATCACCGTCAAACAGGATCTTGCGCGGATAAACGGCGCCAATCTTTCCGTCTGCGTTTCTGATAAGTTTATGGAAGCGGTCAAGACGGATACCGATTGGGAGCTCGTGTTCCCGGACAAATCCGATCCTGAGTATGATGCCAAATGGGATGGCTACCTTCCCAACTGGGTGGCCCTTGGAAAAAAAGTCATTGTCCACAAAACGATCAAAGCACGTGCCCTCTGGGATCTTATTGCGCAGGCGGCCTGGAAATCTGCCGAGCCCGGGGTGGTCTTTATGGAGCGGTACAACAAATGGTTTAACAATTCCTACTTTGAATACATTAACTGCGTTAATCCGTGCGGCGAAGAGGGGCTCCCGAATTGGGGCGTGTGCAATCTCTGTTCGATTAATCTCGCCGCCCTTGTGAAGGACAACGGCGAAATGGACTACGCAAGACTCGTGGAGATTTCCAAAATCGGCGTGCGGTTTCAGGATGATGTCGTTGATGCGGATGTGTATGTCTTTGATGAGATAAAGAAAGTGCAGAAACATGGTGAGCGAAGAATCGGCTTGGGAACCATGGGGTTGGGAGATGCGCTTATCAAAATGAAGCTCCGCTATGGGGCGCCGGAAAGCCTTCCGGTCATAGACAAAATCTACAAAACAATTAGGGACGCCGCCTACGAAGCGTCGGTCGCGATTGCGAAGGAAAAAGGCCCGTTTCCCAAAATTGACAAGAAAAAACACGTCGAGGCCTACTTTATCAAACAGCTTCCTGATGCCATTAAGAAGAACATGAAAAAGCATGGCGTCCGTAACTCCGTCATTCTCCAGCAGGCACCGACGGGATCCACATCGCTCATGTCGGGGGTTTCAAGCGGCATCGAGCCCGTGTATGAGTTTGAATTCATCAGGCGCGACCGGCTTGGTGAACATACACTTCGACACCCGCTCTATGAGGCGTGGTTTGAAGAATTTAAGAGTACAAATGGAAAAGAACCAACAAAAGAAGATCGCCCGTCATGGTTTGTGTCGGCAAATGATTTGACGCCGGAGGATCATGTGTACGTTCAGGCAACGATTCAAAAATACGTTGACGCCTCGATATCAAAAACCGTGAATGCGCCGGCAACCCATACGGTCGAGGACGTCAAGCGTCTGTACACACTTGCCTATGAACAGGGGTGTAAGGGCATCGCCTACATGCGGGAAGGAAGCCGCGCAGGCGTACTCACCCGGATGGACGAGAAAAAAGTAGAAGAGGTCAAACAGCTCATTACCGCCCCTGAGGTGAAGCCCCGCCCGATGGTCGTCCATGGGTCGACCTACCGCCTGGATACGCCGGTTGGTGAGGCGTATGTGACCGTCAACACCAATGGTGGCAATCAGCCGGTTGAAATGTTTATTAATGTCGGGAAAGCAGGAAGCGATGTGACTGCCATGGCAGAGGCGCTTGGGAAAGTAATCTCTTTGACCCTTCGCATGGCATCCCCGATTGCTCCCATGGAACGGGCGCATAAGATTGCCTCCATGCTTATCGGGATCGGCGGGGCCAGGAGCCTCGGATTTGGGGAAAACCGTGTGAGGAGTCTTCCGGACGCAATTGCCAAAGTCATCGACCGGCACTTTGGATTCTTTACGAAACACGCAGATGTTCCGATTCCCTCAACGAATGGACATACGAACGGACATATAACCAACGGCAATGGCCATGCCTCGACTTCGCTCACCGCAGGAGTCCAGGCCCCACAGGTGGAACCTGCAGAACAGCCTATGACGCCGCCCGGTCAGCAGATGTTACTCACCGAAAAACGTATGGTGACGGTCGACCTCTGCCCCACCTGCGGAGAAGCAAGTCTGGTGTTTGAAGAATCCTGCAAGAAATGCTACAGTTGCGGGTATTCCGAGTGCTGACGTATGCCGATCTACACCCGCACCGGGGACACCGGTACTACCGCTCTTTTTGGAGGGAAACGCGTATCCAAATCCGATCCGCGTGTTGATCTTTACGGTTCTGTCGATGAGCTTAATAGTTGGGTGGGTCTTATTGCCGCAGGGATAAAAGATAGCAAACTCAAGAAATTTCTTCTTACCATCCAGTCAGATCTGTTCACAATCGGGAGTACGCTTGCGGGTTGGAAAGGAGATCTCACATCTCTTGAGCCGAGGATCGGGGAAATGGAACGGTGGATAGATCAAATGGACAAGACGTTACCTGAGCTCACCAATTTTATTTTACCCGGTGGGTCCACGGACGGAGCACGCATTCATATTATGAGAAACGTTTGTCGTCGTGTCGAGCGCCTTGCAGTAAAGCAACATACGAACCCAATAATTATCAAGTATCTCAATCGATTGTCAGACTTGTTTTTTGAACTTGCACGGTTTATAAATAAAAACGCAAACGTCGAGGAAATAGTGTGGTCTGGTATTCCCCGGCGGAGCATTAACAAAGCAAAGTAAGGAACCGAGGAAGTCTGTGCAAGTCAGACGCTGTGCCGCAACGGTGATAGTCCGGAACTCCTCCTTACCGTCAGATCCCGAGCAGGAGCATATATGCCATCATGCGATTGTAAAAGACAAACATTTTTTTTATCCTACGAAGAACTAAACACGCAGGTAGCCTCGCAGCACACAGATTGGTTACCCTCAGAAGTCCGCCACGAAACTGCCCGTCTTTTTCGTCCCCGATATAAGCAAGATATGGCATCAATCAATAACGAGCTGTCGGGGAAAACAGAATATCCGGGGCCTAATTTTGTTTTGAATGAGAAGGGGGAGGTATATTATCCCGAGTACGGAAGTACGTTAAATGAACTTCATGAGAAAGCTCGTCGATTAAACCCGGAGCAGTACTCATTGGTCCAGGAACAAGCGGACATGTTGATGCAGGAGTCTATTCGAAACGGTGCGACACACGTTGTGACGAGTTATCACAGAAATGATGGGGATTATAAAGATGTATGGGTAATGAAGTTTGACCACAATACAGGTAAAGGGACTACCGCTATCATCTCAACTGAGAACAAGCACAGTTTTGATGCTATTCAGTCCGTTGCAAAAGACTCATTTTCTAACTTACTAAAAATTCAACCTGCGAAAGACGTCTTTATATTAACTGATAAGCCATTACCTGTGCATATTGCGAATCAGGCTATTGATGTTGTTCATTATGCCGGCAAACAAACGATGAGGGAGGTTGGACATACAGTGCGTTCTGTACAAAGGTATATTGAAAGACGACACAGCAGACCCGTAGAAGACATGCGTCAATCTCTAAAACAATCATTTACCGATCGTGTCAAAAATATGCTACGGCAAAAGCCGAAATCGGTGGCCGAAGTTAAATTTATCGATCACAAGAAGCATACGGAAGTAAAACGTAATAAGAAAAAACTGCCTCAAGCTCTGCAAACTCCGCAGATACTTTTGGCAAGCGAAATGAAATTAAGATCTAGAATGATTATTCCCGAAATGAAAAAATCTATTGCCCGACATGAAAAAAAAGCAAAAAGAATAAAAATGAAGAAAGAAGTGCGTGTATTAAGAAAAATGGAAAAGAAACGCACGGTTCAATCAAAGAGGGAGCAAAGAGTTTTGTTGATGGAAAAAAGAGTATTGAAAAAGAAAAAAATAGTTATTGAAGCCAAGCCAATGAGGCAAAAGGAAAAAGTGAAGACGGAAAAAATTGTTCGCTTACTGATGCTTGCCAAAAAACTTATTCGAAAGAAAGAACGAATGGATAAGATACGTCTTAGGAGGCCCGAACAGAGGAAACGGGAGCAAGTACTCGATTTTGCACTCGCTTTTGTATGGTGGATCTTCCTGCAGAAACGCAGTCATGTTCCGTTAGAAGATAGCAAAATAAAAATTAGAGCAATTTCGGAACGTCTTGTTCAACGCGAGCTTACTCGGTGGATACTCCTTGCGATCATTTGGCATCTTACGATGATACGCGAGGGCGGGATGAAGACGGTCCAAAATCTGACCCACTTGGGCAAAACAAAACAGAAAAAAGCCAAAAAAAACACCTTTTATCCACAATTTGCGCCGCAAGGAGTAATATTTGCGTACGCCACGTGATATGATGAATCTATGAGCGATCTGCCCGAAAGAGTCACTGGCCCATCGAGTGCCCCCGAGACCACCACGGCCCCGGAGGCGGGGCGCGGCGAGGGAGATTCACTTCCAAAAGAGCTCGCATCGGCGGGCGTGACGATTCACCCAACGACGATTCCGGTGCCACAGCCGGTAGCCAAGATGGGAGTCGCCCCGGTTGGGGCAAATGTCCCGATGCCTGCGACAAGCACTGTTTTGCCTCTTACCGATGATCAGATAGCAACAGGGCTTAATCAAAGCATTGCCAGCTCCTGGCGGTGGCTTGCGACGTGGTGCATGAGAAGACTCAAGCAGCTCCACATGGGGCTTAAGGCGATTGGAGGGAAGGTATTGAGGGTGAAAGTGTAAGCTATGCAGGATCAAACATTAGATATTATCTATCAGCTGCAAGTATTTGGCGTCACGCTTGTCTTTTTACTCCTAGTTCTTGGAGGCGTTGCGCTTGTTTCGTATATTGCGTTTCTCTTGTGGAAATACCGGGACAGGGAAGAGAAGTCGCTCGAATATGTACTCCTTCAAATTGCCGTTCCGCGCGAGAATGAAATTAAAATAGATGCGGCGGAGCAGATGTTTGCCAGTCTCTACAGCATTTATAAAAGCGGATTTTGGTCTTTTTTGAAGCCTCAACCGCATTTTTCATTTGAGATTGTGGCAAGACAAGAAGATATACGCTTCTATGTTTCGGTACCCCGAAAGCTTATGGATCTTGTCGAAAAACAGATTCACGGGGCTTATCCCGGGGCGGATATAAAAGAAGTGGAAGAGTATTCGATATTTAGTCAAAACGGGAAAGTCGCTTTTGCCGCGCTTCGCCTCAAAAACGCCAACCATATGC
Source organism: uncultured Gammaproteobacteria bacterium (assembly GCA_964515005.1). Lineage (GTDB taxonomy): Bacteria > Patescibacteriota > Microgenomatia > UBA10105 > UBA927 > XYB1-FULL-47-11. The sequence continues at coordinate 140,669 of CAZEVT010000001.1, read as the reverse complement.
CCATTCGCGTATTCCGGGATTTACCCACCGATCCGTTGTCCTCGATCACATCGGTACTCGCGAAAATGCGCGAAGGGGAAGGCGCGGTTATTCAACTTCTGATTCAGCCGACCGGAAGCAAGTGGCGAAGTCTGGGCCGTTCCTACATTTCAAAAACCAAAAAAGATGAGGCAAATCCTGAAAAAGCGAGCTTCAAGATTGACCCCAAGTCCCTTGAAGCAGTTGAGCAAAAAACAGGCAAACCCGGATTTAACGCGGTCATTCGACTGGTGGTGTCTTCGGCGACCGACGAAAGCGCTAAAATGCATCTTGATAATCTCCTGACGAGTTTCGGCCAATTCTCAAGCGACCACAATAATTTTACGAAAGTGAAGTTTCCGTGGTTTATGAAGAAACTCTTTATGCTCGATTTTATCTACCGTTACTTTCCGGCGGTGAATCCATCATTTCTGCCGCAGTACAGCGTTTTAAACAGCGACGAGTTGGCAACCGTCTATCATTTGCCGAACAAATCCGTGGAAACAGCCCATATTTTCTGGCTCAACGCCAAACGCGCGCCCGCTCCGTCCCAGATTCCGACGCAGGGCCTGTATTTAGGAAAGTCCCGGTACCGCGGAGTGGAACGGCCGATATTCATAAGTGATGAAGACCGAAGGCGCCACGTCTACATCATCGGAAAAACCGGTACCGGAAAATCGCAGCTTCTTGAGGAAATGATCGTGCAGGATATTCGGGCAGGCAAGGGGTGTGCCGTTGTTGACCCCCACGGAGATCTTATTGACGGCGTCATCAACCGCATTCCTCCCGAGCGGGCTGAAGATGTTATTTATTTTGACCCGTCGGACACCGACCGACCGATGGGGCTTAACATGCTTGAGGCCAAAACCGAAGAACAGAAACATTTTGTCGTGACGTCAATTGTGGGACTCATGTACAAGCTCTATGACCCTATGAAAACCGGTATTATCGGTCCCCGGTTTGAACACGCCATCCGAAACGCGATGTTGACCGTCATGGTGGAACCCGGCAATACGTTTGTCGAGGTCGTGCGGGTTTTGACCGACAGTTCATTTGTCCAGGAATTGTTACCGAAGTTGCAGGATCCCATCATCCGCAGATACTGGACGGATCAGATTGCCCAAACCGCAGACTTTCATAAGTCGGAAGTACTCGACTATATCGTGTCGAAATTCGGCCGGTTTGTCACCAATAAACTCATGCGCAACATCATCGGACAATCGGAGTCGAGTTTTGATTTCCGTAAAGTGATGGATGAGGGGAAAATTCTGCTCGTCAATCTTGCCAAGGGAAAAGTGGGCGAGGAAAACAGCAACTTCTTGGGTCTCATTCTGGTTCCCCGCATTCTCATATCGGCCATGAGCCGTCAGGAAATTCCCGAGGACAAGCGGCGCGACTTTTATCTCTATGTTGATGAGTTTCAAAACTTTGCAACGCCGGACTTTGCACAGATTCTTTCCGAGGCGCGGAAATATAGGTTAAATTTGATCGTTGCCAATCAATTTATCGGACAGATGGAAGAGGAAGTGAAAAACGCGGTGTTTGGCAATGTCGGCTCCGTGGTTGCGTTTCGCGTCGGAGTGACGGATGCTAACTATCTCCAGCATGAATTCCAGCCGACGTTTAATGAGGCAGATCTCATCAACATCGATAAATATAATGCGTACATTAAAACCAATGTGCACAATGAACCGGTGAAGCCTTTCAGCATGGATTTAACTAAAGACATGAGTGCGGTGAATGCCGGGAGAAATCCGAAAGTTGCTGAAGCAATCATTCAACTGTCGCGCCTCAAGTACGGTCGTTCGCGTGAACTTATCGAAGCCGAGATTTCGGAGCGGGCGAGATTATAAAAAATTTCTTCGTTTAACCCCTTTACAATCTTCGCAATTGCGTTATTCTCGTATGTGCCAATGGAAGAGCCGCTCGCGATACAAAAATTTCCTGAAACAACTGTATACATTTTTAACATGTCGGAGGACGTGTGGCCATTCATCAGCGCCATGTCCGACGCGAAGGCCAAACTGTTTGAAATAAAAGAAAATGCGGATTTGTGTGAACGGGATTTATTCACCTGCGCGGATGAAGACAATATTCTTTTTATTTTTCCCCAGCAGGTTGATGAATCATTTTTTCGGTACTACACGGAGTTATTTGGGAAACGAAGTATTCGCATTCTTGTGCCGCAAAAACATTCAGGCGTCATCTGCGAAGATATTCTCGAAGACGATGAGGTCATGCAGGGAATTATGGCAGCGGCCAACGGATCCAAGAGATTGGTACTGACCAGTTATACAACGTCAGAACAATTTCTTCATTTGGTCGATGAGTTGAAAGGAAAAGGACTTAGCGTCATGACGCCCGATGCGCCGGAAGAAGAAGATTCATGGACGGTAAATTTCTACGGAAGTAAGTCCGGTATTCGGCAACTTGCTGGGGAAAGTCGAGCCGCAGAACCGGATCTCATCATGCCCGAGGGAATGATTTGTATGGGTATCGTGGATGCCGCCAAAATCGCGGCAAAAAAATACATCAAAGAACACGGCGTCGTTATCAAAACAAATAAAGGGCATGCAGGATCAGGCGTGCTTCTGTTTGAAGAAGGTGATTTGCCGACGGATTACCCGGTATGCGAACAGGCCATTCTCGAGGTTTTAAAAAAGGACGATTATTGGGGGATGTTTCCTATTGTGATTGAATCATTTATCTCGGTTAATCCAGCGGTTGCCGGAGGATTTCCCAATGTAGAATTTCGAATATTGAAAAACGGACGAGTAGACTACTTGTACTACGGCGGCATGCGGGTAACCCAGGGAGTATTTAAGGGTATGGAAATCGGCAATGATGTCGTCACCGACCGTTTGCTTGCCCGGATGATTGACACAGGGTTTTATATCGGCGAACAGTACCGGGCATCGGGGTACCGTGGCTATTATGACGTCGATTTCCTCGCCGCCAAAAACGGGCAACTCTATGTGACGGAGAGTAACGTCCGACGAACCGGCGGCACACACGTGTTTGTCGCGGCTGAGCAGTTGTTCGGGAAGGACTTTTTATACCGGACGTATATCCTGTTTAATAATTTATTTGAATTACCCAAGAAACGCGCGCTCACGTTTGATCAGCTCCGAACCGTTCTTGCCCCCATTCTTTTTGATAAACAAACCGGTGAGGGCATTGTTATCACCTGTGTGAGTGCGCTCTCGACACACCGGTTTGGCTATATATGCTTCGGCGCCAATAAAAAGCGTGCGTTTGAGCTGGAGACCTCAATGGGAGCACTTCTTAAAGGATAACCCCCGTCTTTGGTATAATACGATCCACTGGGCCAGTAGCTCATCGGTAGAGCACCAACCTTATAAGTTGGGGGTACTTGGATCGTCACCAAGCTGGCCCACATGGAACTTGTGGTTCTTGTAGATGATCAAAACAACGTCCTGGGTACAAAACCTAAGGATGAAGTTCACACAAAAGATACACCGCTTCACCGGGCATTTTCCCTATTTCTTTTTAATTCAAAAAAACAACTCCTGGTTACCAAACGAGCCGCAAGTAAAAAAACTTTTCCGGGAGTGTGGACTAATACCATATGTGGGCATTTGGCCCCGAACGAATCGACAGTCCAGGCGGCAACCAGAAGACTCAAGGAAGAGTTGGGAATTACGGGTGCAGAGGTAAAAGAAGTTGCACCGTATCGCTACCGGTTTGCCGATAAGAACGGAATCGTAGAAAACGAAATTTGTCCAATTCATGTTGGCCATTTTGACGGCACTCCGACACCGAATCCAAGCGAGGTTGATGATTGGAAATGGATTGACTGGAACGTGTTTTTGGAGGAAATTAAAACAAACCCCGCTCCATATTCTCCGTGGTGCATCGAAGAGGCGGCTATACTTCAACAGAAAGATCCGGAACTGCAGTAATCTTGTGCCAATCCACTGGTGTTCCCCTAAAAAAGGCATAGCTTGCGATGTAGACGGCATTGTCGGTGCATAAATTTATTGTTGGGGCAATTGCGGACGGTAATTTTTCTCTAAGACGAAGATTTGCCGCAACGCCGCCGGAAATCAAAATACTTTTCGCTCCGTATTGTTCTGCTGCATTTTTTGTTTTTGCCTCTAACACATCGGTAATTGCCTCCTGCACTTCATAAGCCAGTCCCGCAATATATGCTTTGTCATGAAGTTCTTGTTTTTTCCATTCGCGAATGATAGCCGTTTTAAGCCCAGAGAACGAAAAATTTAGCGTTTTATCGTACATGAGCGGGCGCGGAAGTTTTGGTACGAGTGCAGATTTTTTTGCATGTTCCTGAATGGCTAGTCCTCCCCGGTTTCTAAATCCCAAAAGTCGCGCGGTTTTATCAAACGCTTCTCCCGCCGCGTCATCAAGGGTTCCACCGAGCCACTGCAAATTCTTCGTCGATTTCATCAGGAAAAGTTCCGTATGTCCGCCGGAAACGACCAGGGAGATGGCGGGAAATTGAATAGATCCCTCGACTTCGCTCGGGATGAAATTTGCGTACATGTGCGCAAGGACATGGTTGACGGGAATGACGGGTTTCCCTGTCACCATGCTTAGGGTTTTTGCGGTTTCCACGCCGACGAGAAGCGAGCCAATGAGTCCCGGTCCAACCGTTACTGCGATTGCGTCATACTGCTGTCCTTTTAACGCTTCTTCTAGTGTCGGGATCATGCACTTGAGCTGTTCGCGGGCCGCCACTTCCGGGACAATCCCGCCGTACTTCGCATGCATCGCCGTTGATGAAGCCACCACGTTACTTAGTATTTTGACTCCATCCTCAACGACTGCTGCTGCCGTTTCGTCACAACTGGTTTCTAGCGCAAGTATTTTCATGTATCTGTATTGTACAAAAAATCTTGTTGTAATGCGTAATATGCTATAATCTCAGGCAGAAAGTTCGTATGATTACAATTGAAAATAAACCCGAGTCTGGCGTCGTACTAGTTGAACATGTGGGAAAAGGGGACGGCGTTTTGGTGCCATTTGCATTTCCATCCCAGAGGATTCCATTAGAGGGTAAATCAGGATATCGGTTTTTTACCCGGGTTCCTCTAGACGAAGACACATCTTCGTTGTTACCCGTAGCTACGGAACAAGCAAGAGAAGCAATTCCATTTCGTGAAGCTCTTGGAAAAGGTTTTGAGACATATATCGTGGGGTTGAAGGGGGAAGGTGGTGGGGGTACAGTAAATAGTGTTTCCATAGAAGCTCCAAATATTATGGAAGACACCGGGATTATTTTTATTGCTTCTTAACTATTCCAGATCAAGAAGTTTGGCCAGTTGGCTTGTCGATGGAGTGTGGATTTTGGGGACGACAACGAGTGTTGCTCCGATTGCTTCGGCTTGTGTTCGTTTCTTTTCAAGAATGGGATCGCCCTCCGTCACCGCAATGACAGAGGGCTTCATCCGGTCAATGAGTTCTTTGTAATATATATCGGTGGTGACCGCAGGAAGCATGACGACTTCGTCGACACAGGAAAGCGCTTCAAGCATGGCTTTGCGCTGCTCCTGCGAGTGGATGGGGCGTGTATCACCTTTCATCGCCCGGACTTTTTCATCGGATTCCAGAAGCACAACGAGCGCACCTCCCTGCGCTTTTGCTTGCTCGAGAAATTTTATGTGTCCGAAGTGAAGCACATCAAAACACCCGCCGACAAGTACTATTTTTTTCATAGGGTTCCTCTCAAGTACACGGCCTGCCACGGACGGAAGTTCGAATAGAACGTCGTATCTTGTAAGACTTCGTCCCCGCGCGTGACGTCGTAGTCAAACGATGCCTTCGTTCCCCATGCCGCCCAGTCTACCTGTTTTGTCGTTCCTTTTGGGAGGGTCGGATCGTCCTGGTAGAGAGGCTCCGGCGGCGGGACAAGCCCTCCTACTTTATGATTGCTAATTTGCGCGGTTCTCCCGTCATTTGTGCCGTAAATCTCAAACGTGAGCGTGAGATTCTTGAGATTCGTCTTTGCCTGGATAAGGAGATACCCGGGTGTATCGTTTTTGAATTTCAAGTCTACCGTTGGGCCAAATACGGTGGCATCAAGTCCTGGCTTGAATCCCCCGTCTTCATAAAAGTGGACGCGGTAGGCGTGCGCGGTGCGTTCTACAATAGGAAGCCCCGCGGCGAGCGCCGCTCGGAACAACGTACTTGAAACCTGACACACGCCGCCGCCGTCTCCCAGGACCGTACGACCTTCTTTGATAATATATGCCGATTGATAGCCGGTGGCGGCAGATATATCACCCACAGCGTCGTTAAAAGAAAACGTTTCCCCGGGTTTGATGAGGATGCCGTTTATGCGCCCGGCGGCAAGTGCTATGTTGTGAATTCTTCCCGCAATCGACCCGGCAAACTGGGAATATCCGGTGCCGACAAGCTCTTTAATTCCGAATGTGTTGGCCTTGTCTGTGCTTATGCTCGGGTAGACGGTTTCGACAGGCATGGGAATGGATACCCGGGTTTGACCGGTGCGCGCTGCAGTTTCAAATGCAACCGCCAGGCGCAGGCGCGATTCTTCTTTGTTCAGCTTGGCGCCGTTTGCGGCCGGACGAAATGCGGTGACCTTGCCGTTTTCAAACCGGAAGAGCGCATCTTCGACCGGCTCGTCTACATCTTCGGCAATTTGTTCCAGTGTTTCACTCACAAACTCTTTGTTCCAGCGGAAGAGCGGCGCCAGATTGACCAGAGTTTGGGTGAGCATCATGTACATGTTCGTCAGCTGGCTGGGAGACCTGCCGATGAGATATGCCTGGGTTGCCGATAGCGTGGCGTCGTATCCGAGGCCCAGATCTGATCCGGAAACGGTCGCGATTTTTCCGTCATAGCTCAGTTCAAACTGAACGGTCTCAAACGGAACGTTTTGGGTAAGCCAGTGTGCCTGCACCTCCTGGGCTGTTTTTCCTCCGAATGCTAACCCATCGACCGTCACGTTGGGGTAAATTTTCCCCTCATAGCGTTTTTCAAAAAGAGAAGCGGCGGCGGCCAAAAGAAGAAGGATGATGATACCGACCCAAAAAAGCGCATGGAGCCAACCGAATAGATTTTTTGTATTGTGCTTTATTCCGCTCATGGTATGATGATTATATATTACCATCTTATTCAGGTTTGCAGTCCCGACGTAACGTCGGGGCGAAAAAGCTGATTAGATGGGAAGATGCCCGGACTCACCTACTATAAGAGGGCACAGTACTTATGGATGATTTAACACCGCCGCCAGCCCAAGACCCCCTAGGCCCGCCTCCTGCGGGAGATGTTTCTCCTGAGCCTCCGGCCACCCCGCCTGCAGCCGAACCAGTAATAGGTGAGGCTCCAGCGGCGGAACCACCGGCGGGAGAGCCTCCGGCAGTCGAGCCTCCAGCGCCCAGCTGGGGAGCTCCTCCTTCGGGAACACTGACTCCATCTCCAAGCGATATGTCTATGCCGGCCGCCGAACCGCCTCCCACCACTGAATCACCGCCCCCGCCTTCCGATACTGCCTCGCCGCCCACCCCCGCGACGGGGGAAACGCTGGTTATTCCACCGAGCTCCGCAGAAAATCCGTTTATTCCACAAAATGTTGCCGGAGAGACTCCGGGAGTTCCTCCCGCTGCTCCGGCCGGCAAGTCGATGCTTCAACGTATTTCAACCCTTCTTATTATCCTTTTGGTTTTGGCTGGACTTGCCGTCGGTGGCAAGTTTGCGTGGGATTCCTTTGGTGGGGCCAAAGAAGTGACGATTACGTATTGGGGACTATGGGAAAACGACACCACCGTCAAAACTCTCTTGACGGACTTTGAAACGCAAAACCCCAAGATCAAAGTGCAATATGTGAAGCAATCTCCCCGTCAATATCGGGAGCGGCTGCAGGCGGCAATTGCCCGCGGAGAAGGGCCTGACGTGTTTCGGTTTCACAACACGTGGGTGCCGATGCTGCGAAACGAACTCATGCCCGCTCCTGCAGACGTCATGACGACTGCAGAGTTTGGCTCTGCCTTTTATCCCGTCGCCGTTGCGGATCTTGTGGGGGGTGAGTCTATTTACGGGATTCCCATCATGATGGACGGTCTGGGGCTGTACTATAATGAAGAGCTGCTTTCTACCGCGGGGGTAACCCCACCGACCACCTGGCCCGAGCTTCTGGATGTTGTGCCAAAGCTCACGGTGAAAACCGAAACCGAAATCCAAAAATCGGCAATAGCCCTGGGGACGACCGGAAACGTTGAGAACTTCAGCGACATTCTGGCACTCATGTTCATGCAAAATGGGGCCAGGCCTGCAAATCCGGTCGGCAAGGAAGCCGAGGATACACTCCTTTTTTACCGGAAGTTTGCCAGTCCCTCTGATCCGGTCTATACCTGGAGCGCAGCCATGGATAATTCAATCTATGCGTTTGCAACCGGGCGAGTGGCCATGATCATCGCGCCGTCCTGGCGGGCGTTTGATATAAAGCAGATAAGTCCCACTCTGAAGTTTAAAATCGTCCCGGTGCCGCAGCTGCCCGGAAATACCGTCACGTGGGCGTCGTATTGGGTGGAGGGCGTGTCGACCAAATCAAAAAACCCGGAACAGTCATGGGCATTTGTCAAATATCTCACCAGCCGCGAATCTGCAACAAAACTGTACACGGAAGCGGCCAAGACGCGACTCTTTGGCGAGCCGTATGCGCGGGTGGAATTGGGAACGACGATTGCCGATGACCCCTATGCCGGGGCATATGTAAAACAGGCGGGAACGGCAAAATCATTCCCGCTTGCTTCCCGGACGTTTGATAACGGGTTAAACGATAAGCTTATCAAATACATGGAAGATGCCATCAACTCCCTGGCCACCGGCGCCGCACCGGTTGCCGCCCTTGAAACAGCATCGGCAGGATTTAAGCAGGTACTGACGAGTTACGGACTGTCTACCGGTGCTGCCCCAGCTACTACCCCATAAATGAACGCTCTGGCTACTGTATGCTATGCGGATATTTTTGAATATCCCTTAACACGCAAAGAATTTCATCTCTGGTCGCTTTTTTCTTCCCGTCCGAAGCTCACTGCGGGTATCGATGTGACCGATGGATATATTGTGCTTCGCGGGCGAAAGCGTCTGGTAAAAATCTGGAAAAAAAAAGCTCCGTGGCAGGAGAAGAAGTGGATCATTGCGCGCCGGGCGGCAGCCGCCCTTTCGCGGATTCCAACGATCAATCTCATTGGCGTCACCGGCGGACTGGCGATGAATAACGCTGGGCGCAAGGATGACATTGATCTATTTTTCGTGGTTGCAGGAGGCACGCTGTGGGTCACTCGGCTCATGGCGACGCTGCTTATGGATGTTTTTGGCCTCCGCCGTAGGCCGGGGGACAGGAATATCACCGATAAAGTGTGCCTCAATATGTTCATGACCGAGGGAGCACTTGCCCTTCCCCAAAAAGAGCGCGATGTGTTTACCGCGCACGAAGTCCTCCAAATGCAGCCCATATTTGATCGGGAAAAGACATACAGAAGATTCTTACAGGCAAACACGTGGGTACGAAAATACTTACCTAACGCATGGCAGTATAGGAATAACATATGAATATACTTTTTAGACTTTTTGAACCTTTGGCAAAATTTGTGCAGCTATGGTACATGCGGCGGCACCGGACAGAAGAGGTTATTACCGATACGGTGATCCGTTTCCATCCCAAGGACGCACGGGTATGGATCAAGCGGAAGCTCGCTACGCGCCTCTCACGCCACAATATCCCCCTTGACAGGATATTCTACGGGAGATAAAATAGCAGTCACTTCTAAAGAGTGATAAAATCCGTTTCAAGGGAAGGAGAAATATTCTATGGCAAAAGTAAAAATTCAGCCGCTTTTTGATAACATTCTCATTAAGCCTCTCGAAGGCGAAGAGCGTCTTCCTTCAGGCATCGTCCTTCCTGATTCTGCCAAAGAAAAACCCCAAGTAGGTCAAGTGATGGCCGTCGGCCCCGGCAAGAGCTGTTGCGGCGACTGCGATGAGGATGAAAAAGGTGCGTGTTGTGAAGGAATGGTGGTCAAAGTTGGACAAAAAGTCATGTACAAAAAGTGGGGCAGCAACGAAGTCAAAGTAAACGGTGAAGAATGGACGATTGTAGAACAAAAAGATATTCTTGCGATTGTAAGCTAACTATGGCAAAACAAATTAAATTCTCAGAAGATGCACGACAATCCATGATCAGAGGCGTGAATATCCTCGCCAAAGCGGTGGTTACCACGCTTGGCCCTAAAGGAAGAAATGTCGCGCTTGATAAAAAATGGGGTGCCCCCAACATCGTCCATGACGGCGTCACGGTTGCCAAAGAAGTGGAGCTTGAGGATCCGTTTGAAAACATGGGCGCACAGCTCGTGAAGGAAGTAGCTTCAAAAACCAATGATGTTGCGGGAGATGGGACGACCACCTCGACACTTCTTGCCCAAGCCATTGTGAACGCAGGATTCAAAAATGTAACCGCAGGCGCCAACCCCATGATTTTGAAATCCGGAATGGAAAAGGCAGCGGAGGCAGTCGTTGCGGAGATCAAACGAATGGCAAAAACGGTTAAGGATGCGGATGTAGCCAAAGTTGCAACGATTTCGGCCCAAGACGACAAAATCGGCGCGCTTATTGCTGAAGCCCTAACGAAAGTCGGCAAAGACGGCGTCGTTACGGTGGAAGAAGGCAAAGGGCTCACCATGGAAATTGAATACAAAGAAGGTATGGAGTTTGATAAAGGATATGCCAGCGCCTACTTTGTGACCATTCCGGACAAGATGGAAGCAGAAATTGATGATGCGTATATCCTCATCACCGACAAAAAGATTTCCGCCATCGCCGATTTACTTCCCTTTTTGGAGAAGTTCATTAAAGTGAGCAAAAATCTAGTGATTATTGCTGACGACATCGACGGCGAAGCACTTGCGACCATTGTCGTCAACAAACTACGCGGCACATTTAATGTGCTTGCGGTGAAGGCGCCCGGATTTGGAGACCGTCGCAAAGAAATGCTTGAGGATATTGCAGTTCTCACCGGCGGAACAGTAATTTCCGAGGACACCGGAAGGAAACTTGATAATGTCACGGTCGAAGACTGCGGACGCGCCGACAAAGTGTGGTCAGACAAAGACAACACCCGTATTATTGGCGGCAAAGGAACAAAAGCCGCACTCAATTCACGTATCTCCCTGATCAGACGGGAAATGGATGCATCAACCAGTGATTTTGACCGCGAAAAACTGCAGGAACGGCTGGCCAAGCTTTCCGGCGGGGTTGCTGTCATCAATGTCGGGGCTGCAACAGAAGTGGAGCTCAAAGATAAAAAAGAGCGCGTCAATGACGCAGTTGCCGCAACCAAGGCAGCGCTTGAGGAAGGAATAGTCGCCGGCGGCGGCGTCGCACTCCTTCGCGCGAGGCAGGTTCTTGCGAAGCTCAAGAATACTCTTGCAACCCAGGATGAAAAAATCGGTGTCGATATTCTCTATCACGCTTTGGGCGAACCGGTTCGATGGATCGCCAAAAACGCCGGAGCAGATGACGGGTGGGTCTTAAAGACCATTGAAGAATCCAAAGTCCCAGACTTCGGCTTTGATGCCATGGATATGAATTTCAAATCCATGATTTCAGCAGGCATTTTGGATCCGGCGAAGGTAACGAGGACAGCCGTTCAAAACGCAGTATCCGTCGGCATGATGATTCTGACAACCGAAGCCCTCATTACCGATCTTCCGGAGAAAAAGGAAGGCGGAGCAGGTGGAGGAATGCCCGGTGGCATGGGAGGTATGGGCGGCATGGGTGGAATGGATTATTGAGCGAAGCGAAACCCCTCGAAGCTTTAGCGAAGTGGGGTTACCCCGCCAGCCGGCGGGGTTTTTGGTAGAATGTGGATATGATAGATGATCACGTTAAAAAGACAATTGCTGTCTATGACGCAATAGCTGATGACTACGCAAGCAAGCTGGATGATTACGCGCCGAGACCTGAACGAAATACCTTTATTTCCCTTTTACCAAAATCTGCCAGCATTCTTGATGCCGGTTGTGGACCAGGGAGAGATAGTGAATACTTCTTTCAACATGGGTTGAAAGTCGTCGGAGTAGATTTATCGAAAAAGTTGTTAGAGATAGCGAAAAAGAGAATTCCACAAGTAGAATTTTTGAAACAGGATTTACGCAAACTGAAATTTCCCCCCTCTTCATTCGATGGAATTTGGGCCTGCGCTTCGCTGTTACATCTCCGAAGAGAAGAAATTCTAGCCGTATTACGTAGTTTTAATAATTTCTTAAAAGAGAACGGTGTTCTGTTTATTTTGGTTAAAGAGGGAAGAGGAGAAGCGGATGTTGCAGAAAAATTATCGTCTAACACAGTGAGACATTTTACGTACTTCACGATTGATGAATTAAAAAAAATGGAAGAAAATGCTGGATTTATTATTGAGGATATATATCCGTGGAATGAAGAAATTCGACGGCATGGGCGTCGAGATTTAGTTTGGATTTCAAGTTTCGCAAGAAAGATATAATAGAAGATATATGTGGCTTAGACAAACAATATGAAAATAACAATTGGTACTCCAAAAATTTCTGATGTTCCCACGATGGTTGCATGGGGCAAATCGAATCATGAGCTGTGGGCAAGCGATCGGGAGAGTTGGTATCCTAAAAAAACGATCGAAGGATGGATTAAAGATCCCCAGCGGGACATTATTTTAGTAGCAAAAGACGGGAAAACCCTTGTGGGCATGTGTCTTGTCCATGGCATGCGTGATTGGTCCTACTGTTCTTCGCTTTTTGTTTCAAAAGACTACCGTGGACAGGGAATTGGAAAAGCCTTACTTGCTCAAGCTGTACGTTTACTCAAAAAGAGAGGATATGGCATGATCGCGGTGTTGGCTGAGGCGGATAACAAAGAAGCGCAGGAATTTTATACGCACGAAGGATTCAAAAAGGGTTTCGTATTCCAATGGATGGACAAGAGAATCAAGTAACTATTTGATGTTCGGTAAAATTTCCCTCGGGTTGACGGGGACGCCATCTAGATACGTTTCCAAATGTACATGATTGCCGGTGGCCCAACCTGTGTGACCGACCTCACCGATCTTCGTTGTTTTTTCCACGTGTTGACCAGGTCTCACGGTAATTGCAGACAAGTGAGCATACAGCGACTGTATCTGATCGTTCTGTTTGATAAGCAAGTGTTTGCCATAGCCGTAGTATTGATACTCAACCCACTGGACTGTTCCGCCTGTAATCGGGTATACCGGTGAGCCAAGGGGAGCGGTTAAATCCACTCCGGGATGACCATAGGAAAATCCCTGGGAAAGCCCGAATGATTTGAGTGGCCACTGGGTGGCTGACTGTTCGGGGCCGATAATGACATCCGGCACCTCACGGGTTACCTCCCAGGCAGACATAACATCACTCGTTTGCGGGATGACGATGGCGACGGCGAAGGCCATGCCGGCCAGATTTACCCCCAAAACCTGCTTCAGGTTGAGGCTATCCAGGCGTTTTCGAAGCCAAAAGCTAATATGGTTGCTGCCTCTTGTCTTTTTCGTAAGCCAGGCTACAACTTCTATGAGAAGCTTTTTCATGAGTTGTCAATCATACCATAACTATAGGCTCCAGTCAAGTTGCTTCGGATTGTGTTGGTGTGCTATGATCGCTACACATGAAGCGGAAAATTGCCTTTTTAGTAAGCCTCATCGGACTCGTTCTTATTGTTGCCCTTGTCGTCAAAGCCTTGACCGGACGAGGCACAAAACAAGGAGAACTACGCGTCGACAGTAGCCCCACTGCCGCCATATTTTTAGATAGCAAGAACCTTCGAAGTTCACCATTCAGAGACAAAGTCGATGCCGGCTCCTACACCATCAAACTCGTCCCTGAATCAACAACAAAACAGCTTGCAAGCTGGGAAGGAAATATTGTCGTGGGTCCGAATTTGTTGACCTATGTAAATGCAAACCTCAACGAGTCCGAGCTTTCGTCCGCGGTTGACGTATTGTGGCTTGAGAAAATTTCCAGTAAAGAGTCCGAGCTTTCCGTAACGACAAGTCCCGACGGGGCAAACGTGCTTGTTGATGATATTACCCGCGGCGTGACGCCACTTTCACTTTCAGATATATCGCCGGGTGATCATACCGTAACAGTCGCCAGTGTCGGGTTTTTGACGCGGACATTAAAGATCAAAACTACGCCGGGATATCGGGTCATTGTGACGATGAAGCTAGGTTTGTCATCCGGAACCCCACCGGAGGCAACGGCAACGCCCACGCTAAGCGGTACCATTGCCCCGACTCCGACAAAATCAGCGACATCTTCTGCCGATCCCGCCAAACCATTCATTACGATCAAAGATACGCCGACTGGATTTTTGCGGGTACGCGAGGAGCCGACAACGACGGCAACGGAGGCGGCTCGCGTGAATCCGGGGGATAAATTCCACGTAGAAGATAGCAAAAACGGATGGTACCAGATTGCCTACGACGGCACCAATACCGGTTGGGTGTCCGGCCAGTATGTTGAGAAAGTAGAGTAACTTACCCCCCGATGCCGTAGATGATGAGGAAGATGGATGAGGACCATAAGATAATGGTCGTCAAAAGCGGCAGATCAGTCGTGAGGAGTTTTTCCGGTGATTCCCCTTTCCCTTCATAGATGAGCTGCATATAGCGCATGATCCCGAAAAGCACAAACGGTATGGATGCCATGAGCCATTTGCGCCCAGAGATGTCGAGTGCAAAGTCGGAGTAGTTTCGGAAAAAAAGCCCGGGTATTGCCGGCCGCTCCAGGAACGTATAGAAGGCGTAGGTGATAAACGTACTATTGGCAAACATTGCCGTGTACGTATCAAGAAGTCTTTCTGAATAGTGGGAAAGCGTGGTCCTGGTGTCTTGCGGGACTACTCCTTTGTATCCCTGGATAAGCGTCAGTTCGGCTCTGCGTTTTCCGACAGCAAGAAAAAGAGCAAGAGACAGGGCGGCAAGGGCGAGCCATACTGAGATGTGAAAACCTGTTGCCGCCTCACCCGCATAGACGCGTAAAAAATATGCGGTGGTGATCGTAAGAATATCAATGACGCTTATGTGTTTAAGAAATAGCGTGTAGGAATACTGCAAAAGAAGAAATATCGCCGACAGGATAAAAAATGGTTGACTGACGGACTGGGCAATCACGAGTCCCGCAATTCCCATCGAAAGTGAAACAAAAAGCGCAACGGGGACCGGGAGCTTACCCGAGGCGACTGGCCGGAATTTCTTAAATGGGTGCTTTCGGTCGCGGGGCGCGTCCAGAACATCATTGAAGGTATAGTTGGAGGAAGAAAGAAGACAAAATGCGACAAAGCCCGTGAGAGTGGGGACAAACGCCCGGGGGTCAAAGAAGTGACCCGTGAAGATGATCGTCGTAAACAGCGCAAGATTTTTTACCCATTGTCTGGGTCTGGCTGTTTTGAGAATTCCGTAAAGAATTGTACCCATAGAAGAAATGCGGCAACCCCCACCCCCAGAAGAAGAAGTGCAAACACCTTTTCTTGACTGGTGACGGTGAGTGCTACCATCCCAAGTATAGCCGACACCCCCCAGTAAAACAAGGCAACCCGGCGCTTTCCCCACCCCACATCCAGTAGCCGGTGATGTAAGTGTCCCCGGTCTGCCGCAACCGGAGACTTTTTAGTACCGATCCGGCGGATGAGGGTATAGACGGCGTCAACCGTGGGAATTCCCAGAACAAGGAGCGCGGTCCCGAGCTTGCCATACGAAAGAATTCCCAGGATAGCCAACAGAAATCCGGCAAGCGTTTTCCCGCCGTATCCGGGCATAATTTTTTGTGGATAAAAGTTCCATGGAATGAATCCGGCAAATACGCCTGCAACTATAAAGGCAAAGATGGTGACGATGGCCTGCGTGGGGTCGGCTGCGGTGAACCGAAGGGAAAGTACACCGAGGGTTATGGCGGCAATCGCAATAAAGCCAGGCATTTGTCCGTCCACTCCCGCCGACCATCCGACGATGTTCATCGTCCACATAATCCATGCGAACGCAAACAGATCCGCCCATACGAGAATGGAATGCGGGCCGAAAAATGAGAACGTCACGCGAAGCGTATCCAGGTGTATAACGCCGCCAAACGGATTGGTGATATACGGGATGCCGCCCCCGGCGCCGACGACCAGGAGTGCCGCCACCGCATTGGTCCCGAGCCGAATATACGGGTTGACGTCCCTGCGGTCGTCAAGAAGCCCGACCACAACCAAAATGGCTGCTCCCAGAAGGAGTCCCACAAAAAGCTTCGTGAGGGGAACAAAAAGAAGCGTGGTTATGAGAAGCCCCACAAAAAGTGCAAGCCCCCCGGCGCGGGGAATGATGCCCTTATGGGTGTGTGCAGGGTGGAATCTGACCCGCGGGTCGTCGACGAGTTTGTATTTTTTTGCAATTCGTATGACGAGTGGGGTGACACCCAATGTTATGAGTGCGGCCGTGACAAATGGAAGCCAAAAGTTCATATGCCGTTAGCTGACGAGAAACAGAATTTTGATTAGTGTCAAAAAGGAAAGAAGGCTGACAACGAGTGACGAAACAAAAAGCATTTGGGTAAAAAGAAGATACTCTGAAAGCATATACATACTTACCAAGAAATTGATGGCGTACCAAACCAGGGCAGAAAGAGGGAGTAGAAAAAGCCATAGGGGACGGGCAAGTTGATCTTCTCCCCACGGTCGGGAGTACCATAGGGGTACCATGGGAGGCAAGGAAGACAGTTTCCAAAGGAGAATCCCCATTGAAAGGAGTGCAAGAAGAAGAATAAATTTATGGGAGACACTAATCAGCCAGTTCGTTTTTATCGCGTTCCAATGGGATCGAAGTATATTCATAATACCGACTACCGAAGCGCGCGCGTCGGCATGGGTACGCGAAACACCTGATCAAACGATCCGTCCGCGTGGACGAGGTATGCGCGCGTGGGATAGAGGGGATATTCGTAGGCTATCTGAGACGGGTCGACAATGGCATCACCGACGTACCACGGGAACGGATTCCCCTCCGGGTTATAGAGAAATACGCGCGAGGGATCGTCGCTGTAGTAGGTCGTTTCAAAAAATATCAGTGGGCTTTCCGCAAGCACAATATCGACAGATCCCTGGATGGCGTTCACTTGTTCCATGGTGGCGCGTATATCAAGCTTCGCGTGCTTGGAGGGATACCAAATGTTGAAACCAAGGACAAATAGAAGCGCCGCCGCAGCCGCAATTTTTTGCAAGCGGGCCTGTTGTATGGCAAAGATGGCGAGGGCGACAAGAAATACCTCTCCGATAGAAACCGCAATCATATACCGGTTGACATAGAATGGTTTGATAAACGAGATGCCTATAACCAGAATAAGCGGGAAGTAGATTTGGGCGGCAAATAGTCCGGCAAGATCTCGCGTTTTTTTGGACGTGAGGGCGAGGTAACTTGCACCAAGAAGAAGAAGCGAGAGCAGTTTTGTGAAGTTCCAAAGGTACCAGGGGGTGCCTTCATACCCGACAAAAAGGTTCCCGAGAACCGAGGCGACCAGGTGGAAATCGACGGGGTAATACCACGATGATTTGAGTTGCGCCGCGTCCCGAATGATCTTTACCGCCCACGGTGCGATACCGAGGGTAAATACGGCTAGCGCCCGGACCATTGGGTCTTTTAATCTAATCCGATGAGTAAACAAGTAATGGATCACTTGGGCAAACGGCACGATGACCAGAAACGTGTGCGTGTAAAATCCAAGAAGCGTGGCCACAACCCACAGCGCCCATTTCTTCTCGGCATAGGCGAATAGTGAAAGTGTCGCAAAAAATATATACCAGCCGTAGGTGCGAAGCTCCATGCCGTAGTAAAGAAGCATGGGATTGAAAAAGAAAAACACAGGGAGCCACCAGCTCAACCAGTGTTTTTTGAATATCTTTTCCGCCCAGATTATAACGACAACCGTCGCCCCGACGAGCGCAACAAGGGACAGACTTCGCCCGGCGATTTCACTCATGCCAAAGATTTTCTCCCAGAAATGCAGCATGAGATAGTAGAGCGGAGGCTCAAAACTTAAATGGCTCATGAAGAAAGAAATGGGCTTGGCGGCCATAAAGAGCGAAAATGCTTCATCGCGCCACAGGCTCTGGGTGAGGTAAAGAAGCGGGGAGTTTTGGACGATAATATCGAACATACACAACCATTATACCTTTTCCGTTACCCGGTATTCCAGTCGCTTTCCTAGTATCAGGCGGGTATGGGCGTCGAGGCCCGGAAGCGCTGCCAGGAAAAATGAAACAATCGGCAACGTCAGCCACTGGATGTAGAGAAACGGCAGATTCCACGCTTTAAAATCCTTTGGTTTGGGCGGCTTCATGCGCCAATCAATGACAATCACGACAAGAAGAAACGCCATGGCAACCGTGAGAATCCCTGAAGAAAGCTGCGCCAGATTATGTCCCAAGACTGTCCTGCCGAAGGCCGGGTTCACAATCGGGGGGAGCGTACTGCCTATCGTGAGAATAAACCAGTTGGAGGACCAAAAAATATGTTGTTCAAAAAGGATGATGAGGCGCCGTATCCGGTCCCAGAGAGGAATTTCGCCGTGCAGGACCGCATTTCGGACGACAAACGGGATATCGGATATTCCCCACGCCCAGCGTTTGGATTGTTCGTATTGATTGACCATGGTACGCCAAAACCCGTGCGATTCTGCGGCATCAAGAAGAACAGGAAGGAATATGCTATGCGTCGCGACCTTGGATCCCATGAGAAAATATACCTTGAAAAACAGGTGATAATCCTCGGGGATGATGTCGACGGACCAATATCCTGCTTTTATCACGGTCATGAGGGCTAGGGAATAGGTGGAAAAGTTTATGAGTCTATGGCGCTGGGACAAAAGCGCCAGGTTGGAAATGCTGTAGATTGTGTTGAGAACCCGTCCCGGCAAGGGAATCCGCCAAATGTTTGAATAGAACAAAATAGCTCCTTGATAAAAGTGATATTCACGCTCGGAGTCCGTGAGAAACTCATGGGTAAGATAGGAGAAATATTTGGGATGGAGAAGTGCATCGGCGTCGCAGGAAGTGACCGTGGTATAGGTGAGGGGAATATTGTGCTTCCGGAGAGCTGCAACTACCCGTTTTCCTGCCCAGGCCATGTTACTGCTTTTCCCTGCTATTTCACCTGTATGGAGAGTGTGGCGGGTGACGAAAAAGTACCCGAATTTTGCCCCGAACTCATCTCTGAGTAGCCTTGCGGTGTCCCGGGCATCGGGATCTTTGTCTTCGGTTGCCAAGACTACAATGAGTCGTTCCTTGGGAAAATCCTGCTTTACGAGATTATCAAGCGTTCGTCGTAAGATGTGAATAGGCTCGTGATGTTCAGGGATAATGACCACGTGATACGTTTCATCAAAATGCGGGATGGGGGTCGCGGCGGCGAGCCAGTCGATTTTTACGTGGGCATTGAGCTTCACAAATGACTGGATCGCAAAAACGGCAAGGCTAAATGATTTGTAAAACCAGTAGACGTCAAAGGTGATGATAAGATACGCGACCAGTGCCGGGTGCCCATAGGAGAGCCAGAGGGGCATGGTAATAAGAAGCCAGGAGAGGCTGGGAATAAGAATCTCCAAAAGTCGCTGTGTCCTGTTTGGGTAACGGAAGAATAATCGTCGCATGGTATCAACCCAAATTATACCATATGGAAGAGGTCAAGCGCGGTTGCCGTTGTTTGTTGTTCAACAGTCGCGGTTTCTATTTTCTGTAAGTGTGCGATCGTATCGCCGATAATCGGAATGTATTTGGGTTCGTTTCTGGTTCCTCGGTGGGGTACCGGAGTCAAATACGGCGCATCGGTTTCCAAAAGTATCATGGACAGGGGAATATGAGGAATGACCGATTGCAGTTGTTTGGAATACGTGATGTTGCCGTCCAACCCCGCCCGCAAATTTCTTTCTTGGGCGAATCTGATCTCCTGTAAGCCTCCGGAAAAACAGTGAATGACTCCGCTGGGCATGACGGGCTGGTGGTCGAGTACGTCAAAAAAATCCTCAAACGCATCGCGGCAGTGCATGATAACCGGCAGATTATGCTTGGCGGCAAGCTGCAGCTGCTCTTCAAAAAGAATTTTCTGGTTTTGTTTTTTGCCGGCGGCGTCCTCGCCTTTGTACTGGTGGTAGTCAAGACCAATTTCACCGATGGCGACAATAGATCGTAGATTGTGGGTCGTAGATAGGAGGTTTTCTAATATTGATATTTGTGGACTGTGTTGGGCTTCATACGGGTGGTACCCGATGCTCGCGTAGATAGTTCCGGGATATTTGTGGGCAAGTTCAACTGCCTGACGGGACGAGAGGGGGTCAACGCCGGGGTTGATAAACTTTTTTACGCCCGCTTTTTTGGCATTGCCAATGACCATCGCCCGGTCGCCGTCATATTCAGGAAACGTCAAGTGACAATGCGTATCGATAAACATATCAGCCGAGTCTCGGAAATAGCGGTGGGTTGGATTTAATCGTCGGGCCTTTAAATTGTGCAAGAATTTTCTCTGCTATATTGGGAAGAAAAGGTTGGAGATTGCAGGCTATCTCTCGGAGAGTTATAACATACAAAATTAGTTTCGTTTCCAGCATTTTTTTGTCGCTGCTTTCCCAAGGTTTTTCATTGTTTATATCTTGATCAAGCCATCGGATTCCCCACTTAATATCGCTTCGCCAAATGTATTCAAGAGCATTGGAGAAGTCAAACTTATCGAGTAAATCTTTAACTTTATTTTTAAACTTGTGAGTTGTGGGATCAACAATAACGTTGTTGATTTCACAAAGCTTCGCAACCCGCGAGACGAGATTGCCAAGTCCGTTCGCAAGATCTGCGTTATACAGGTCCTTAAACCGTCGTTCAGAAAAGTCTCCGTCGCCGACACTAGGGATTTCGCGCAGGAAATAGTAGCGCAAGGGGTCTGCGCCGTATTTTTTTATTAATGCAAATGGATCTATGACATTGCCTACAGTTTTACTCATTTTTTGTCCATTCACCGTAAAGTATCCGTGAACAAAAATTGTTTTTGGCAGTTTGAGTCCTGCGGAAAGCAAAAATGCTGGCCAGTAGATTGTGTGGAAACGCGTGATGCCTTTGCCGATTACATGGACATCTGCGGGCCACCATTTATTATACTTTTCCTCGTCCCACCCAAAACCGACACCGCTTTGGTAAATGTTGAGCGCGTCGAACCACACATACATGCGCTGCGTCGGGTCGTCCGGCACTGGTACGCCCCAGTTTTTGGCCCGTTCGTTGGTGCGGGATATGCTTATGTCCTGAAGTGGCTGCTTAAGAAACGAAAGCATTTCGTTTTTGCGAATATTAGGGATAATCTTGATTATATCGGAGGAAATAAGTTCGATAAGTTGTTTTTGATAGGCCGATAGACGGAAGAAGTAATTTTCCTCTTTCACCTTCTCCAGTTTTTTTCCTGGATGCTCGAAACATTCACCGTTTTCGTTGAGTTCATCTGGTGTGTAGAACGCTTCGCATCCAACACAGTACAATCCTTCATATGCTTTTTTGTATATATCTTTTTTGCATAGGTTCCACAATTTTTGGCTGGCGGGGAAGTGGTGTTCGGTGTCGCTTCCCTTTTGCCACACGTCGAAGTGGCAATAAAGTGCTTTCGTTAGGTCAAAAAAACTTTGTGTGTTTGTATCGATAAATTGCTTGACAGGAATGCCTGCCTTTTCTGCAGCTTGCACGTTTTTCAGGGCATTTTCATCGCCGCCGGATAGAAGGAGCGTTTCTTCGCCAAGTAGCGCGTGGTAGCGCGCAATCACATCACCCTGCACAAACTCGAGCGCATGACCTACATGGGCAGATGCGTTAACATAGGGGATTGCACAGGTGACGTAGAACTTCTTCATACAGCCTATTGTAGCAGAAAGATTATCGTTATTTCCTCGAAGTTTTTTTTGTGGGGAACTTTGCGAGAAAAATAAAGAAAAGAAGAAGAACTATCAAAAATAGTCCAACACTAATATTTATTCTGGTAGCCAGATCAGTAAAATCAATCATATTCTCTAAGTAGATCTTCTGCTTTAAGGGCTATCTTTATACATACAATAGCAAATCCAAAGCCAACGGTCAACGCCATTGGGTTTAGCGTTGTGACGGGGAGAAAAATGAGCCCTGTAGCGATATTGGCAAGCATTGTTGATAGAAGTTTGAGGTGAGAAGGTCGTAGCTCGATAGAGAATCCCATGTAAGATAATTCTATCTTTTTTGCAGCAGTATCTCAAGCGAAATGAGGCAGGGGATAAGCAGGAGTACGTACCAGATTTCCCGTAGGCCGAAAAGCCGGAGCATGAGCCATATGACTACGCCCAACGTCACGAGCGACGCACGTCGCACATTTTTTAGAACAAACAGGGAGGAAAAAAACGTGATTACGGCGACGATCAAAAAAAAGAGAACGAGTCGTAAAATAGTATCCGGTGTGAATGTGTTCACAAACCAGCCTAAGAGACTGACTCCGGAAATGGCGATGATTATGGACCGCATAGCATCAGTATATCAATTGTGCTATTCTTTGGTGTACTATGCAGCCTGATTTTATAGTTCTCATCTTGGTTCTCGTCGGCGGATTTGCTGCCTTGGCGTGGATCGTCAAGCGCGAGCTTGGGAAACTCGGGGAGAAAAAAGATGACTCGACGCTTGTTGAGTGGCTCAAGAGTATGCAAAGTACGATTGAGCACACGAACAAGACGCTCAATGAGTCGATGCGCGGGTCGACGACAGAAATGACCCGGACTCTCCAAAGTAATACTCGTCAGCTGAATGACCGCTTAGATGAAGCATCCCGCGTTATTGGTTCACTCAACAAGCACGTCGGGGAAATGTCCGAGGTGGGGCGCGGCATACGTAGCCTTCAGGAATTTTTGCAGTCACCGAAGCTGCGCGGCAATATCGGTGAACAGGTGCTTCGCGACATGATTGGTCAAACATTTCCTAAAAATTCCTTTCATCTTCAGTACTCGTTCAAATCCGGCGTGAAGGTAGATGCGGTTCTCAAAACAGATGCCGGGCTCCTCTGCATCGACTCCAAATTTCCGATGGAAAACTTTACGGTTATGCATAAAGGGGAAACGGAAGCCATTCGCAATCAGGCGAAACGTGATTTTGCTTCCGACGTCAAAAAGCATGTGACGGACATCAGCAAAAAATATATTTTGCCGGAAGAAGGAACGATGGATTTTGCACTCATGTATATCCCTTCGGAATCGGTATATTACGAAATTGCGAACATGAATGACCTTATGGACTTTGCCAGGAGGAACCGCGTGTATCCGGTGTCCCCCAACACACTGTATGCGCATCTGCAAGTATTACTATTGAGTTTTCAAGGAAAAGAATTCGAACAAAAGTCGCGGGAAGTATTTCGCCTCTTACGTGCAATCCAAAAGGATTATGAAAAAACAGGTGAACAGCTTGGAACTCTCGGCCGGCATATCGGGAATGCATACAATAGTATGAGCACCGTGTCCGGCGCATTTGCCGTCCTGGGACAGAAACTTACCAAAACACAGAGTTTTACAGGCAAAGAGGAAAAACAATTAGAAGAATAAATGGCATGGCAAAGACTCCCCCTCTCGAGAGACAATTGAATACAGAACAAAAGGCAGCCGTGGAGTTTGGCGAGGGGCCTTTGCTTATCATCGCGGGCGCCGGCACCGGGAAAACCACGGTGGTTACCGAGCGGATAAAACACCTCATTGCTTCTGGCCTCGCAAAGCCTTCGGAAGTCCTTGCCCTCACTTTCACCGAAAAGGCAAGCCGGGAAATGGAAGAACGGATTGATATCAGCATGCCCTACGGCGTGACCCAGATGTGGATTTCGACGTTTCATGCATTTTGCGACCGGATTCTTCGAAATGAAGCAATCAATATTGGGATTGATCCCGCGTTTAAAGTCATGAGCGAGGCGGAAACCATCATGTTTTTCCGCAGACACTTGTTTAAGTTTGACTTAAAGTATTTTCGTCCTCTCGGGAACCCGACAAAATTTATCTCCGGGATGATTCAGCATTTCTCCAGACTCAAGGATGAAGATATTGCCCCGCAGGAATATCAGAAATTCAAAACCCCGGAAGATAAAGTGAAATTTGTGGAATTGGCCCATGCGTTTCGTATGTACGAAGAGCTAAAGGTAAAAGAAGGGGTGGCCGACTACGCCGATCTCATCGCTTGGACGCTGAAGCTTTTCCGGACGCGGCCGGCAATACTCAAGCGATATCAAGCGCAGTTTAAATATGTACTCATAGACGAATTTCAGGATACGAACTTTGCCCAAAACGCTCTGGCGATACTCCTTGCAGGTTCCAAGAAAAATATCACCGTCGTCGGAGATGACGATCAGGCAATTTATCGGTGGCGCGGCGCGGCGATTGCAAACATCATCCAGTTTCGGAAAACATTTCCGAAAGCAAAGATTGTCGTTCTGACAAAAAACTATCGCTCTACAAAGGAAATCCTTGACCGGTCTCATGACCTTATAGAACACAATAACCCCGACCGGTTGGAAGTTGCGGAGAAGATAGACAAAAAACTCGAAAGCATGCGGCGGATAAACGGGACGAAGGTTGACGTTCTGTACGCAGACCGCGTGGAGAATGAGGCAGAAGCGGTAGCAAGAAAAATCAAAGAGCAGAAGGGGTACGAATGGAAAGATTTCGCCATTCTCGTGCGGGCAAACAATCACGCAGAGCCTTTTGTCCGGGCGCTCGCACGTGCGGGAATTCCGTACCAATTTCTGGGACCCGGCCAGCTGTTCCGCCAGCCGGAGGTCAAGGATCTCATTGCGTATCTTAAAGTGCTCTATAACTTTGAGGATACGGTTGCGATGTATAGAGTGCTTTCGATAGATATTTTAGATATTCCTTCGCGTGATGTTGCCTCTCTTCTCAATGTTGCCAGGAAATACGGGATGTCACTGTTTGAAGCGTGTGAAAAGTCAGACAACGAAAAAATAAAACAACTTGTGGCGATGATCCATAAACACCTGGGGCTCATCAAAAAAGAAACTGCAGGGCAGATACTGTATTACTTTTTGGAAGATACGGGTTTACTTAAAAAACTCGCAACGTACAAAACCGCAAAAGAGGAAAAGGTAGCCGAGAACATTGCAAAGTTTTTCAATAAACTCAAGACGTATGAAGTCGACCATGATGACGCCGGAGTTTTTGCCGTCGTGGACTGGATAGATCTCGCCATCACCCTTGGCGAGTCACCAGCCGCCACCGACACCGATTGGAGCGAGCACAATGCGGTCAACATCCTCACTGTGCATTCGGCAAAGGGGCTCGAGTTTGATGTGGTGTTTCTGGTGAATCTTGTGTCGGCAAGATTCCCGACCAATGAGCGGAAAGAACAGATCCCCATTCCCGACGCGCTCATCAAAGAGATACTCCCGACGGGCGACTACCATGAGGAGGAAGAACGCAGACTCTTTTACGTGGGCATGACGCGTGCGCGGGACATGCTTTTTTTCACCGGCGCGAAGTTTTATGGCGAGGGAAAACGGGAGAAGAAATTGTCCCCGTTTATCTTTGAAGCGGTTGGAGAAAAAGAATTCACGGTAGTCGGCGAAGATACGAAGCAGTTACCCCTTCTTGATTGGAAGAAAATTGAGGAGCCGGACACGCGCCCGGTGCGGCAAACCATTAACTATCTTTCCTATTCCCAGCTTGATACGTTTGCCACGTGCCCCCTGCAGTACAAATACCGGTACATACTCCGGATTCCCGTGCCGCCGTCTGCGGCCCTCACCTTCGGCGACTCCATGCATAAGGCGATTCGTGCGTTTTACCAGCTCGTGCGGGAGGGTGAGTCACCGACAAAGGAAGCGCTGCTTCGGCTTCTTGACGACCATTGGTCACGCTTGGGCTACGGGGACAAAGCATACGAAGAAAAAATGAAACGACGCGGGAGAGATCTTCTGACCGGATTTTATGAAAAGGGGTATGATCCCAAGGTTATCCCTACATCGCTCGAAGAACCGTTTAAAATAAAAATTACTCCCACGCTCACCCTGGGCGGGAAAATCGACCGCATCGATACGCTTGCCGACGGGACGATGGAAATTATTGATTACAAAACCGGGACCGCGCCCAAAACCCGTGATGTCTCCCGCGACCTTCAGCTAACCGTGTACGCCATGGCAGGGGGTTCGGAAAAGGTAATCGTATCGTTTTATTTTTTTGAAGGGCAGGAAAAGATATCTTCTTCCCGGACAAAAAAACAGCTTGAAGAAGCGAAGCATGAGATCGCAAAACAGGCGGACGCGATATCCCGAAGCGACTTTCACCCGACCCCCGGCAAGCACTGCGACTTCTGCGAATTCCGCCTCATCTGCGAAGCATGGAACTGATGATTGGGTAATAAAGCGGTGACCCGCCGAAGCCTTCTTTAAAGCGTGTAAATCCTTTCCACTCTCCGTGTTGTCGGGGCATCCGTTCATCCCAGACGCCCAGGAAATCAAATTGTTTGGCGCTGCGTTTTTTGGCAAGCTTGAGCGCCTCCCACACGAGGATGGTCGGCGCGGATAATTTCTTCCCTTCACGGGTGGCGCCCGCGATCCAATAGAACGCGGTGTTGCCCCAAAAGACAAGCAGTACTCCGCCGACGATAGTACGCGATCTGTTGAGCGCAAGAAGGATGGTTGTGTGTTCGGGTGCCATGATGTCCCAAAACTTGTCTATCCCAGCGGTGGTAATGAATCCCAAAAATCCCCCGGACTTATTTTTTATGCGGATTAATTTTTTGATATCACCGGACTCCTCTATAGTAACCCCATTTTTTTCGGCTTTCCGCACCGCGCGGCGCTTGGCTTCGGAGAATTTCGCAAATATGGTTTCTTCTTCTGGTTTGATATCGATAAGAATAGTTTTGGTCGGCATATATTCGCTGCGGACCACGCGGTAATTTTTTTCCATTTTTTTCACCCACGTTTTATATGCAGATACATTTTGATTTTTTGTCGGTTCTATTGCAATGGTTTTTACGTTCGTGGCAGTAATGTTGGGAAGTTTATTGGGTCGTTGAATTTTAAGAAGCCCTCCCATAAACGGGATGTTTTTGTAAAACATCTGTACGCCGTCGACCATAATAACTTGCCACTTGAGGGCCGCTATGTATTTAGCGTAGATGGAAGATTGTTGTAGCTCCATGAAGTATCCTCCATCTGATAGTGTCCGCTATCCTATAAAGAGTATAAAGCGGTGTATTAATCACCAGGTCGTATGAGCCGATAAATTCCACAAGCTTTGGATTGAAGCCCTGTTTAAACCGGTGGAAACCATACCAGGGATCATTCTCGTCCGGATTTGGGCCGAGCGCACCCCAGAGGTCAAATTTTTTGAGTCCTTCCTTTTTTGCCCACTTGGTAATTTCCCAGAGAAGGAGTGTCGGCGCCATAACTTCCCGGTGATTCCGGCTCGATGCGCCGTACGGGTAATAGATGGTGTCTTCAAAAACAAAGACAATCCATGCCGAAAGTATCTCCCCCTTGTAGGATGCAGTAAACAAGTGTGCGATGCCGGCTTTTCGTAACGTTTTCCACATGGTTTGGTGGTATTTCTTGTTGTGGGCAAAAAATCTCTGCCGGCTCGTCGTCTCTTCTGTCAGCTGAAGGTACGCCGCGAATGCTTCAGAAGAAGCATCTTCTTTCACTACTACGCCGTGTTTTTGGGCCACGCGTATGTTATAGCGGGTTTTGGGATGCATGCTCGCCATAAGGTCATCCTCGGATTTGGTCAGATCCAGAACGAAGGTGTATTTGGTGAATAGCGGATGGTGGCTTAGCCTCAAGGGCACGTTGATGTCCGATACATTTGGTTCCAATTGAATAAATATTGCATTTTTCTCTCTTCCGAGCGTGAGAAGTTTATCAATCATATCTTTTGTCGGTTTCGGTCCTTTAGGGAAATACCCGATAGTCCAGGGAGTATGCGGGATAGAATGGAACGTAAGCTGCCAGTCTTGGAGGCACACAACATCGATACCCATGGCTTTGCGGAAGTCCCCCCACGCGGCGCTTTGTAACGGATGAGTCATGTGGATATTATACACCCACCTTACGTGGATTTGATCCTGTGATACAATGGGGTCGGTATGAAGAAACATGAGAACGCGATCGGGTGGTTGCCGGTCGACAGTCGGCTGTTCGGACCGTTTCTTTCCTTCGGGCACGTGCGCGGATTGGCAAAAGTGTTTTTGGTCTTGGAGCTCGTGTTATCCTCACTCGTCGTTTTTGGGACAATAATTGTTGTTTTTATTCAGGAGTTTTAGAGAAGCATATCATCCCCATTCCATCCGCGGGAGCTCGTCAGCGATACGTTTAATTCCAATATGTGCTGCGGAATGTCTGCCACAAACCGCGAAATCATGTTTTGGGTCCGCGTGCCGAAAAACAATCTCCGATTGGCATAGGTGAGGTATAATTTTTCTTTTGCGCGTGTGATGCCGACGTAACAGAGTCGTCGCTCTTCCTCAATTTCTTCGCGGTCCATGAGGCTTCGGGAGTGCGGGAAGAGTCCTTCCTCCATGCCGATGATAAAAACTATGGGGAACTCGAGGCCCTTGGCGGCGTGCAAGGTCATGAGGGTAACGGAGTCGCGACTGGCGTCCCGGGCTTTTTGCGTTTTGGGTTGATACTCCTGCTCGACAAGCGCGACTGTTTCCAAAAACTCTTTTACTACCGGAAATTCAGTGGCAACGGACCGTAGTTCTTTAATATTTTCCAGCCGGTACGCTTCTTCCTCCACGTTGGCATCATAGAGTTCCAGGTAATTGGTGGCCGTAAGAACCGCATCGAGGAGTTCGAGCGTGGTCAAAGAAACGAGCTTTGTGTCGCCTTCAACCGACTGGCTAAACTTCAAAAATTTATCAAGCCGTCCTTTTCCCAACTTTTCCACTCTTCGAAATGACACCATATCTTTGGGATTGGCAATGAGGCGCAAATAGGCAAGCACGTCTTTTATTTCCCGGCGCTCATAAAACCTGGTGCCGCCGACAAGAACATAGGGGATGCCCGCATGCAAAAACGCCTCTTCCAACACCCGCGACTGGGCGTTCGTTCGGTAGAGGATGGCAAAGTCGGCAAAGGGTCGGTTGGCCTGGAGAATGGTTGTGATGAGAAACGTCGCCTCATCATGTTCGTTTCGTGCCTCGTAAAGAAGGATCCGTTCGCCGCCTTTTTTATCCGTCCAAAGCTTCAGAATAGGGTGCGTGGTGTTTTTGGAGATCACGGCGTGGGCTGCATCAAGGATCGTTTGTGTGGACCGGTAATTCTGTTCGAGGTGAAATTCAGCAACGTCCGGGTAATCTTGTTTGAAATTAACGATATTGCGGAAATCTGCGCCGCGCCACCGGTAAATGCTCTGCGACGCATCGCCGACCACACAGATGTTGCGGTATCGCGCGGATAGCTGCTTGGAGAGAACGTATTGTACTTTATTCGTATCCTGGTATTCATCGATGAGAATGTAGTGATATTTTTCCTGATATTTGGCCGCAACGTCTTTGTGTTTTGCAAACAATTCGACCGTTTTGTTAAGAAGATCGTCAAAATCCAGCGCGTGGCTTTCGGAGAGCATTTTTTGATACCGGATATAGATGGTCGCCACGGTTTCCTGAAAATACCCGCGTGCAAATTGCGGGTACTCGACGGCGGATATCAACTCATTTTTTGCTTCCGATATTGTATGGAGGACCGCTCCGGGGTTAAAATTCTTTGCGGAAATATCGAGCGCTTTCATGACCTCCTTGATTGCGTCAAGCTGATCCGACTCGTCGTAAATAACAAAATCATCCGGGATCCCGATCTCCTTGCCGTCAATGCGTAAAATTCTGACGCACAATGAATGAAATGTTCCGGCAAATGGCAACGAAGTGGTGTCTAAAATCTTTTTTATTCGCTCCTTCATTTCGTTTGCCGCCTTATTAGTAAATGTAAGCATGAGGATGTGGTCAGCCGCCACGTGCTTTTCGGCAATAAGGTAGGCGACGCGGTAGGTTAACACCCGGGTTTTTCCGGACCCGGCGCCCGCCAAGATGAGGACCGGCCCGTCCGTGTGGGTGACCGCTTCTTGCTGGTCGGAATTTAAATCGTTGAGCAGACGCTTCTCCATAGAGTATAATCTTATTAGAATAATTCTATCATATGAAATCCCTCTTCATTATCGGAAATTGGAAGAGTAATAAAACGGTTGCAGAAGCTACCCAGTGGCTTGAAAAATTCAATCCAACGGGTCAAAACGTTACTATTGTTGTTTGCGTGTCCTACACACTATTGGCTATGTTTGCATCTAAAAAACGATCGTTCCTACTTGGAGCGCAGGATGTATCGCCATTCCCGCCGGGGGCCTATACCGGTGAAGTAAGTGCGGCCCAAGTGAAGGAATTTGCCGACTGGGTGATCATCGGCCACTCGGAACGAAGGAAATACTTCGGTGAAACCGATGACATGCTTCAAAAAAAAGTAACAGAGGCAAAAAGCGCAGGCTTGAAGATTATCTACTGCGTGCCTGATGATGCCACACTGGTGCCCCCGGGGGTTGATGTGGTGGCATACGAACCGGTGTGGGCAATTGGCACCGGGAAATCAGACACTCCGGAGAATGCAAACAGCGTCATTGCCTCCATTAAAACAAAAACCGCGATCGACACAGTTATTTACGGAGGAAGCGTCACGGAAGAAAACATCTCCACGTTCGTATCTCAAGCTGCCATTGACGGGGTACTTCCCGGCGGGGCAAGCTTGGACCCGGGAAAATTTGCTGCTCTTATAGGGAAGGCACGATGAAAAAGCTTGTCGCTTTGGCGATTGCGGTTCTTTTGTTTTTCTTCGCGGCTAAACTCATCCTCTGGAGCGTGCATTTCATGCGGGAAACGGGCGTGACTCCGGGGCTCCTCGTGCGACTGGTATTTGACCAGGGCGCCAAATTGAAGTCCCAAGACGGCAGGACGAATATCCTCATTTTAGGCATCGGCGGGGGGACACACGCCGGGGCGGACCTCACGGACACCATGATGGTTCTTTCCTCCGATGCCAAAAGCCAAACGATGGCAATGATCTCCATTCCGCGGGATATCTGGAGCGACACCTTAAAAGATAGAATAAACAGTGCCTACCACTACGGCGAAGAAAAACAAAAGGGCGGGGGCCTGCTCCTTGCCAAAGTTTTGGTTGAAGATGTCATCGGCCAACCGGTTCATTACGAGCTCGTCATTGATTTTTCCGGATTCAAAAACGTAATCGACGGCGTGGGCGGAGTAGATGTGGACGTTCCACGGGCATTTACCGATCCGGATTTCCCCATAGCCGGAAAAGAGAATGACACATGTCCCGGGGATCCTACCAACCGGTGTCTTTACGAAACCATACATTTTGACGCGGGGCTTCAACATATGGACGGGTTGGTGGCACTCAAATACGCCCGCAGTCGCCATGCGGAAGGAGAAGAAGGCGGAGATTTTGCCCGCAGCCGTCGCCAGCAGGATATTTTGGTCGCCCTCAAAAACAAAATGATCCGTCCGCTAACCTGGACGCCCACGAGACTCACCAACCTTCCGAAAGTACTGGATGAGGCGAGTGACATGGACATGAATATTGGTGAGGCATTAACCCTCGGAAAGCAACTGGTCGGAATAGACGTGGGTAAAATAAAAAAGATATCGTTTGAAGATAAACTGGAGGTTCCCCCCTCATATGTCTATGGTCGGTATGTGCTTGTTCCCACGGAAGATTGGGAAGATATTCACGCGTTTGTTGCAAACGAGCTTCACTAGAGGGCCAGTCCCAGAAGCAGAATAAGGAGTCCTCCCGCAATGATGGAAGCCCCGAGAATCGAAGGTCCGGTGCCCGACACTGGCACTCTCGGCGTCTGCTGCGGAGCCTGAGCCACCTCACAACTGCAGTTTGCCTGCGTTGTACATGACGGGTTGCGGCAGGATCCCTCGACACATACGAGTCCACCTGCACAGTCAGCATTTAATGTACATGCATTGTTGCACGAAGCAAGCGCTACTTGTCGTGGCATCGGGGTAGCCGTGGGGTTCGTCACGATGACAACTTCGTCTTCGGGGGTCGGTGTTGGCGGCGGCGGTGTTGGGGTTGCCGTAGGCGCGGGAGGAGTCGGTGTGGCCGTTGGCGGCGGCGGTGTTGGGGTTGGTGTGGCTGCTCCGGTATTTAATGCAAACGTCAGCGTACAGGCTGTCGCAGCTGCTTGCGGCTCTTCCTGCGGGACGGTAGGGGCAACCTCTTCGGTCGTTGCCAGTCGTTGGCTCGTGAGAAACACGGCAACTCCAAGACCCACGGTAAAGATGAGTACTATAATCAAATACCAGTGTTTTTTTAGAAATTTCATATTAGTGCCAACTTGTTCCATCAAAATACTGTGCCTCTATGCTAAAGCTCGTGCCGCTTAATGTGTAATCCCAGGTAAATGCTCCAGACCCGTTTTTGGTCGTTGTCTCATTCCAATCTCCGCCATTGACGCTGAATTGTGCTTTGGTTGCATCCGCCCCCGGGCCATACACAAGCGTGACGGTGTCACCTTCGTGTAGGTTCGGCAGGTCAGAGCTCGTGACAAGGTTGCCGTCCTTGTAAACCTGGATATTCACACACTGTGGCCCTCCGGTGGCAGTAGTACCATTCCCACCTCCGCCACCTCCACCACCCTTATCACCTACGGATTTGCCAATTTTGCAACAGCCTCCAACACAAGGATAGTATCCACTTTCACACCCTCTTCCCATCGAGGCGTCATAATTAGGACAGGCTGCGGTGACTCCAGTAGCGCCTTTACATCCATCGGTTTTGTTTTTACCGCACACAGTATTGTTGTCGACACAAAGAAAGTCATCAGGACCACAAGCAGATACGTATATATTTCCACAATTTAATATGGTCGGCGTGGTGCCGGCAGTGACCGCTGCACCAACGCAACTTCCCACTTGAAATACTTGATTGTTTCTGCATTCTGTCAGGATGTTATCTAAACCGCACTTTTGACCAGTCCAAGTGCAGCTTCCCACTGGAGCGTTTGCGATGTTGCAATATCCACCCGGATTATTACATTGATTTTTTGCGGAATCACATATTCCCGGGCCTCCTCCACCACGAAATGAAGTTCCACAAACACTATTTCCTGTGGAAGCCACATAATTACAGGTCTGACACGCAGGAAGTTTATTTGTGGTGGTGGGGCTGGTCGGTTTTGCAACACATACGCCATTTGTTCCGCAGGTACCAGTAGCTCCACATGTTGCTGCGGTTGCGGTTGTACATGTTTTTGCGACACAATACCCAGATGAACCACAGACTGTTCCATCTCCGCAACCCCCAAAGAGAAGACCTCCACATTGTTTATTTAAAGTAGCTAAAGTTGGTGTGGGTGTTAATTGAGAGCTTCCGCCTGCACCGGTAACAACTGCTGCAGGCGCAGTTCCACATCCTCCCCCCGCACGAAATTGTTCACAGGTAATACTCACATTTTTATTACAAACAGTCCTGCCGTCACAATTACACTTATATCCAGCACATGAGGCGGGTGCAGTTGTGGTACCGCTACTGTTGCCACCAGCAGGAGCAGTTGTTGTTGCAGGTTTTGTCGTTGTTACGGGGGCTTTTGGTACACCAGCAGCTACGCAGCTTTTATACGACATACACGCACCGCCAGCGGCTCCACAGTTAATCTGTCCGTTTTTACATTTTGGCGGTTCTTTCGCAGCTCTGCTTCTGATTTCCTGCTGCTGTTGGACGAAAAGAACGGTGAGAGGAAGGAGTAACAGGAGAAGAATTCCAGCAATGAGGATTGCAGGCTTAAATTTCTTTTTTGGTTTTCCGGACGCAACTTCCGGAGGCGGCGCTGGCGGCGCGGGCTCCTGCGGCACGCTCATATCGGGCGAGGCTTCAACCGGTACAGATGCGTCTGGTTTGAGTTCTTCAGGCGCCGGCGGAACAACAAGAGAATCAGATGGCATAGGCGCGGGCATCATCGGTTCTGGTTCAGTAGGTGGCGTGTCAGGCAGGGGATCAGGAACCGTCATCGCCGGATCGGCGGGGGGTGTCGAACTTGCTTGCGTATTTGTTTGTGCGGCGTCCAAAATATCAGCCATAATCATTACAAAACCAATTGATCCTAATTCTAGATTAGGGTAATCATTTCATAAATGCAATACCCCCTCCAAACATCAGCCCAATTCCTAATATCAACAAAATAATGGTAGGGAGTTCATAGCCGCTGGTGGGGACTTCCTGCGCCGCAAGCGTTGATTCTTC
Source organism: uncultured Gammaproteobacteria bacterium (assembly GCA_964515005.1). Lineage (GTDB taxonomy): Bacteria > Patescibacteriota > Microgenomatia > UBA10105 > UBA927 > XYB1-FULL-47-11. Next base: position 106,333 of record CAZEVT010000001.1, on the reverse strand, counting down.
GGGCGTTGCCGATTCGGTTGCAGCAAGGGTCGCGGTTGGGGTCGCCGTCGGGGCAATCGTTGCCGAAGGGGTGGCGTCTCCCAATACCTGCGTCCCGCTTTTGAGAATTTCAAACGTGTGGACGATGGCGACCGGTTTGTTATTTTTGTCTGGGCTGGTAATCGTCACACTCTGCCGCCCGGCGGCAAGTGGTTTTTTCGGCGTAAAGCTCCACAGTCCGTCGGCTCCCACAACTGCCGACCCGCCAATGGGGTTTGTTATGCCAAGTACGATGGAGACAGTTTTTCCCGGGATTCCGGTGCCCTGAATAAGGGGAAGAGTCGTCGGGAGCGCCGCGTCTTGGGCGGGAATGGTGAGGGCGACAATGTTTGCAGGCTTTGCGCTCGATGTTCCAAGAATCGCCGAGGCGGCGCTGGTGGGTTGCGGCGTAGGAATGAGGGCAATCGGCGCCCCCGGAGCCTTTGCATTTAACTTTCTGAAGTCATATGTTTTTCCCGGGGACATGTCGGGGACCGGTGAATCGTTGAGGGTATCACTCGCGGCATTTGTTTCAAGATTCTCCGCACGAACGAGGATTGTTTCCGTCATGCGTTCGGTGGCAGGGAGGAAACTTGTTAGGTCGGTCGTCCGGACCAGGTTTAACGGAATCAGCCAGGTCCCGGAAGGCTTGGTAAATGTCGAGAGTATTTGGCCGCCTTCGATAGTGAGATACACCAGCGCCCCGGGAATAGGTCGGTTACCGTCCGTGACGATCGTGCCGTAGGCGGGCTCCAGATTACCGCTTGAGGAGGTAATAACTTGTCCGGTGGTTATGACAAACGGTTTTCCATCGTCCAAATGTTTTTTACTGTTGGAAAGAATGGTGACGGAATAGTCCGTGTTGGGTTGACCGTTTCGAAACGTGACGTGGTGGGTGAGCCTCTTTTCAAGGGTTTTTTTGTCAGATCCTGCCCCCACGTCCTGATCGTCAAAGAGGATCTGGGCTTGCATTTTCGGGCCGGAAATGGAGAGGGCGCCGGTTGCTATGAGTTCGGTCGTCCAGGAGACGGTAAATGTGGTGTCCGTGACATTGGCAACCGTCACATCCGCGGGTTCAATAGAGCCGGATGCGGTCGTTGCAACGCGGAAGATGGACTCGGTGCCCGCGATAAGCGAACCCACAACCAAAACCACGAGAAATATGCCGACGATGGTAGGAATTTTACTTGGTAATCTCATATATTATTCAAACGCCCTTTTTTCCTGCAGCGTTGTTATCGTGTTTATATCGATATTTGGCGAAAGCGGTGCCACGATTTGTGTCGAAGAGGCGCTTATCGTGCTGGTTTTGGCGGTTTTTAGTACTTCAAAAAACACCCAAAGCACGACGGTGAAAAAGGTAAACACCGAAACCAGAAGAAGATCCCGATCACTATTTTCAGACACTGCAGTAAATTTCATTTCGTTAGAAATTTCCTTTGGTAAGGTAGAACAACTTTAATTTTAGATCAACAGAGAGCTGGGTACTAGTAGGCAGAGCACTGCCGCTGGCAACCTGCGTGGATTCACGTCTGGTCGCGAATGCTATACTTTCAATCTGGATCACGCGCCGCAGATCAAGGACTCCGGTCAGAAATTGTTTAATGTTCGGGTAGGAGCCGCCTAAGGTGAGCGATATGAGGTATTCCGAAACATTTGCGGCAGTCGGTTTAAGCCCGGCGCTGGCGCTGCTGGGTGTGTCAAGCGGCAACGCGGGAACAGACATGTTTAAGAACGTGACCTGTGATTCTTGTGCAAGACGCTTCAGCTGAACAATTGCCCGAATGGGGTCGGGAATGGGAGGGAGTGCTGAGGTGATGACAGGAATGTTGGGTTCGACCTCCTCATAGATGGCCTGTGCTTCGATAAGCGAGGATATTTTATCCTCCATTTTTTTATCGATGTCCGTTTTGTCCGCAATTTGCCTCTTCAGCTCAAAAATAGTCTGCATGGTCGGACGGATCGCGTACCAGCCGAACAGCGAAACCGCAAGAAAAGAAAAAATGATCGTGGTATATGCCTGGTTGACGGGTTTTTTCAACGTCGGGGCAAGTGACAGATAGTATTTTTTGTACCGTTCGTAATTTATTATTGCCATAGTGTTACTTTCTTTTGGCGGAGATGGTTGCGCCTTTGACCGTCGCCGTGAACTGGAACTGCGTCCCCGCGACGCCCCCGCGCTTCACGTCTCCGATGTCTACGTTTCCAAACATTTGGGCCGCCTGCAGATTGGCAATAAATTGGGAAAACCCGTTGGTGCTTCCTGCAATCGCATTGGCCAGAACGCGCTCCCGGTTGACATCGAGCGTCGTGAAATAGACGTCTGCCGGAAGAAGGAAGCCTACGGTATTTAATGCGTTGAATGCGGTCGTTGGTATAGACAGGAGGTTTTGAATTTTGGACACCTGATCCTGGAGACTCCGAAAACTCATTTCAAATTCCTGATTGGCAATGATGATTTCCTCTTTTTCGGTCACGGATTCTTTTAAATCCGTAAGCTTTCGGTCGAGGCTGAAGCGCGATATGAAGGCCAAAAGCACGATAATCTCCGTGCCGATCATGATGTACCGGCCGTAGGTTACCGCCCAGGAAACAATGCGCCCGACGGGCGTATTCTCCATCTCTTCTTCGCCAATGAGATTTATCGATATTTGCTTCGGAGCCATGGTGATTCTAGTATACGGACAATGAAGCAAAGGTTAAAGTGCGCGGAAGTGGATCAAACCGTGCGGTAGTGGTAGCAATTAGCGGGCAAGGAGTTTGGAAAGACGAGATTTGATCCGCGACGCTTTGTTTTTGTGAATGACGTGCCGCTTGGCTGCTTTATCAAGGAGGGTCATGACCGAAGATAGGGTTTTTTGGGTGGGCTTTTGGCGCATGGACTTCATAAGCCGACGCAATGACTCCAGCGTTTTTTGATTTTGCTTGGCGCGAAATCTGTCGTGACGGAGCTTTTTGATGGCCTGTTTGGTGATTGGCATAGCGGTAAGTATATCAAAGACCGTGCGAAATGCCAAATGCTAAATAACGGGGAGTGAGCTATAATATCCGAAGATGAAACGTGTGTGGGCGATACTAACGAAGAAACAGCAATCAATCGGGTCTGCGGCGGTCGTCCTCGTGTCCATGGTTCTTGTGTCGCGGATTCTGGGACTCGTGCGGGACCGCATGTTGTCGGCCAGGTTCGTCCCGGATGAGCTCGGAGTCTACTTTGCCGCGTTTCGCGTGCCGAATTTGGTATTTGAACTACTCGTTACCGGCGCTCTCACCAGCGCCTTCATACCCGTATTTACCAAATACCTCACCCAGCGGGATGAGAAAGAGGGGTTTGGGATGGCAGCGACCCTCATCAACGTGAGCCTCGTTGTTTTGTTTTTCGTTTCTTTGCCGATTTTGATATGGGCGACCCCCATCTCACGCATGCTTGCCCCCGGGTTTAGCCCTGTGCAGATTGATCAGATGGCGGCATTTACGCGTCTTATGGTCGTATTTCAGGTGCTGCCGCTTCTCGTTGGGAATTTTTTTACCGGCATTTTGCAGTCCTACAATCTCTTTTTGGTGCCGGCAATCGCGCCGGTTCTGTATAACGTGGGGATCATCATAGGGATCATCGTCCTCACCCCGTTTTTTGGACTTATGGGGGCGGTCTACGGCGTCGGCATTGGCGCACTTCTTTTCATGTGCGTACAAATCCCGCTCATCGTGCGCGTGGGATACCGGCACCATCTTACCATGTCGCTGCGCCACAAAGGCGTGCGGGAAGTCTTGCGTCTTATCGGTCCCCGGACCTTTGGCCTTGCGGTATCCCAGATTGACACCACGGTCGATCTGGTCCTTGCCAGTTTACTCGGCGCGCGTATGGTCACGATATTTCACTTCGCCCAGCATCTGCAGCAGTTTCCGGTAGGTCTTTTTGGCGCGACCGTTGCCCAGGCGGCGCTTCCGGCCTTATCTGTGGCATCGGTGACCGAGGATATGGAAGGCTTTAAAACATCAATATCGCGCGCGATCCATCAAATTCTTTTTTTTGTACTTCCCGTATCCGTCCTTTTTATCGTCCTTCGCATTCCGGTTGTTCGCTTGGTGTTCGGAGCCGCACGGTTTGACTGGGAGGCAACCGTCCTCACCGGGGTTACGCTTTCGATGTTTAGCATTTCTCTCTTTGCGCAGGCCATCGTTCATGTACTTGCCCGGGGATTTTATGCCCTCTACGATACCAAAACGCCGGTTGCCGTCAGCGTAGTTTCGATTGCTGTCAACACCATCGCAAGTATTTATTTCATCCGGACCCTTGGGCTGCCGGTTTGGTCTTTGGGGCTCTCAACGTCTATTGCCAGCATTATCAATGCAGTCGTTCTGTTTCTACTTCTGGACCGCCGGGTCAAGGGATTTGCCAGGAGAACGCTTGTGGTTCCTGTCATCAAAATGCTTATTGCCGCGGCTGTTGCCGGGTTTGCCGTCTATGTGCCCTTGAAAGTGTTTGATCAACTCGTTTTTGATACCACCCGCACATTCGGGCTTTTGCTTTTAACTGGATTAACCGGAGGGATCGGCATGGCTACGTATCTACTTTTGGCGTGGGTATTTGATGTTAACGAGGTGAAAGCATTTATCGAGCTTATTAAACGCGTTCGAAGGCCGAAGGCGGTTCTCCTGACGCCGGTCAATGAGGTGGTCAACGGCGGGATTCAGGACAAGATATCCTAATTTTTATTCACCCTATACAGCCTCACGTCGTTTATTTTTTGGACCAGCGAAATTCTCCCGAGTTTTTCCATATTGGTAAGCGCCCCATTTACACGCTCGGGCGTCTCCAGAAGCATGGTCAGCCATATATTGGGATGGGTGTCGATAAGGAGGTACTGCGCGTTGGTATTAAAGTCCAGCCACCAACAACTTGTCTGTCCGCAGGGCCTTTCGTCGAAGTCATGGAGGCGCGGCCAGGCAATATATATTTCTTTGCGGTGCGATAGATGCGGGACGAGACTCTGCTGGGTTGCGATTGATATATCACCCGGAATTGTTGATATCATCTCCCGGTTGTCCTGCATCCATGATTCAACCCGCCAGAACTCCGCTTTACTTAATTTGTTTAAGGGGTAGTGGAATATATATTGCTGGGCGAGTGCGCTCAAAATTAGAAATACTGCAATCAGTTCTACCCGGAATTTTCTTTTTCGAAACAGCGTGAGCGCGTCAAGGGCACCAAGAAGGACAAACGGCGCGAGACTTGCGCGGTGGTGCATGAGGGGACTCCACATGCGTGCAAACTCCGGTCCGGTCGTATAGTACTGGGCAAGGTCGGAAACAATCGCAAGCATCGCTCCCGGAGAAAAAATCGGAAGAAATGAAAATGCGCTCATAGTGTAGAGCCATGCGGTTTGCTTTTCCGGGGCGTTGAATAGATCCTGGACAAAAAGAATCGGGTTCAACGTAAGCTGCGGCGTGTATTGGAAACCGGTTGGAGAAATAATCGCAATGATTTTTGCGGCAGCGATGCTTGATGCTATCCCGCCGATCACGCAAACAATTGCAGTTTTTCGAAATGGTTTTTGAAAGAAATATACAAACCCAATACCGGCAAGGGTAAGCCCCATGTTTTCCTGGGTCAGGACAAGAAGGATGGCACAAAGGACAAAAAGTTTTGTGTTTTTGCTTTCCAGAAAATACAGCATCCAGGGAATGAGGCCGACGGCGAGTAGCACCGGGTGGAAATCAAAAAAAATTCCGTACTGTATGCCGTAAAAGAGGCTATAGACGAAGGAAACACAAAACGAGATGAAGGGAGAAAACTTTCGAAGGAGCGCGAGTTTATACACCGCAAGAACGGACAAACTCACCCAGACGGCCTGGAAAATTAAAAGTATGCGGGCATCTTCCCATATCCAAAAAAGCGGAGCCACTAGGGGAAGGGTGAGGCTGAGATGATCGCCCAAAATAAAACGCTCCTTGACCGTGTTGTAGGGCCATATGAACTGTGAGTATTGCCAAACTGCCTGATCATAGAGTCCCAAATCAAATCCCCCGGATTGAAACCGGTTGTGACGGGCAACGGAAAGCGTTGCGTAAAGAATGGAAAGGGCGACTACCCAGAAGATGAGAAGCCGCTTCATTGTTTGGAAAGCTCAAGAATCGCAACTTTCTGACTGGTCATGGGAATGTGTTTGGTAAGTGCGCTTCCCGTTGCGGTTTCGGTTGTCGTTGTATCGGTTCCTAAAAAGTAGCGGGTCCGAAGAGAATATGTCCCGGGAGTGAGATTTTGAAAGGTGACCGGAACGTTTTCGGTATTTGACCCATTCCGACTAAAATTCACCAGAAGAACGCGGACAACTGCATCCTTGATACTGGCAAACGCAGTCACCCAGGTGCCTTCACCGGAAAGGGCGAGCCGGGAACCGGCCATGCCGTCGATAAAGTTGTAGATATAATAGCGCGGTTTTTTCTTGAGACCATTTGACGGGTGGGTGATAAGTCCCCACCCATTTCCGGATTCCTGTCCCGGGCCGTCAACAGGCTGGAATGAAAGAAGATACGTTGGTCCGCCGGTAATAAGTTGGCGGATGACCGCCGCCGCATGGGCTGCGGCGTACTGACTGCCGTAGAGCGTACTTTTGTCGCCGGTAAATCCAAATTCGGTAATGAGCTTCGGAATCAAGGTGAAGCTCGGGTACGGCAGGAGCCATTCTATGACATCCCGCTGATCCTTATCATACCGCAGAGGATCCGCCTGATAGGTATGCCACGAGAGAAAGTTCAGGCGGGCACCGCTTCGCACAAGTGCCAGGATCCAGGTTTTATAGAGTCCTGTGGTTGATGGGCCGCCAAGATAGAAGGTATTAACATTCTGAGCTGCTCGGGCGCCGTTTGACGCATACCGGTAGAGGGTAATATAGTTTTTGTCACCGCCTGGTTTCCATGAGCCGAATTGGGCAAGATCCGGTTCATTCCACACTTCATAGTATATTCCGGAGATATTTCTTTCCCCCTTGCCGCTAAAATGTTCGATTGTCCTTTGAACCACCGTTGCCCAATCATTCCAGTCATTGGGCGGATTGATCACACTGCCGCCCTGGGCGATCGATGGGGGCATGTAGGAAAGGGCAAGGATTGGTTTGGCGCCGGTGGCGATAATGGAGTTGACGGCCGCGTCCAATTTACTCCAGTTGAATGACATCCCGCCGCCTGACCCCGACACGACGTCATAATGGTCATAGAGATGATCCAAGCGGATGACTTTTGGCCGTAGTGCCCGGATTTCACCGACAACAGGCGCAAGCATGTCCGTGGATTCCTCACCCCCTTGGGAAAACGCGTGGTAAAAGGTTGTATCAATGGGTTCCAGTACCGACGTGGTATCAACGACAATGTTAGCTGGCGTTCCTGTGGCGCGGGTGATGAGGACGGCAATGTTTTGAACGGCCAAAAGCATGAGCGGTAAGAAGATAAGAAGCACGAGGACCGAAATAAGGGAAATTGTTTTCGGTTTCGTTTGCTGTGTAAGAAGCATATTAATGTATAAAGATCGGCAGGACTGCTCCGGACAACAAAAGAAGTACGCCTACCGCAATAAGTATAATAGTAGTCTCAATGCTTCCGGAAACAGGAATGTCGCTTTCGCCCTCAACGATGATGGATGTCGAATCGGTTTCGGTGGCACCGGATGCGACGACGACACTTGCTACAATATTATGTGGCCCGGCCTCAAGCGGTGTCGTCGGAGTGTAGGACCAGTTGCCGTTGGCGTCCACCGTAACAGTCACGGTTTGCGGATCGGAGTAGATGGTGAGGGTGACCGTGCTCCCCGGCGGCGCAGTGCCGCGGATAGTGGGCTGGGCAGATGAGAGTCCGCTGCTTGGCGTTGCTTCAGTTATCGACAGGGCCGATGATGAGGCTTCAGCCGAGTCCGTGGCCGCAAGCGTAGGAGTCAGTGTCGGCGTTAGGGTCGTTTTTGGAGTGGTGGTCACCTTTGGCGTCGCACTCGCCGTCGCTGTAGGGGTGGTCACGGTTGCGGGAGGGGTTCCTCCAATCGTTACCTCTGCCTTTTCTGTACCGGCAAGGACATTGGCAGTTGCGTCGTTTAAACCCCCGACAAAGGTGTTGGAAGCAAACTGTACGCTCGTGGGCGCCCCCCCGGTTCCTGCTTTTGCCTTGAGTGTAACAACCGCGACGGTCCCGCGGGTCGCAATGGGTTGTGCGTTACTTGCGGCGCCCACGGTGATTGATGCCGTTCCGGATTGGACGACGCCGGAGTTGAGGACGCGGGGCGCACTCGCGCCATTGGTCATTGCCGTTGCCTCAAGGAGCGTTGGGTCGAAGGTGAGATAGACTTTGACCGTGGAGACCTGGTTGGTCGCAGGATCAATATCTACATTGAGCTTAAACGTATCGCCGGTTTGTTTTGTGTTGGTCGCGGGAGAAAGTGAGAGCGTGGTTGCCGGAGCCGCGCGCTTGCGAATGTCCTGCTGTTGCCCGACCAGATAGACGGTTGCAGGAATCGCAAGAAGAATAAGTCCGATGACAACATACAGGAAAATTTTTTTCATCCGTACCCCTATTATTGACGTATTTGAGGAGTTCGCGCAAGTCGGGAAAGAGTCTTGACAAGATTTAGCACTCGATGTATAGTAGTGCTAGACTATGGACCCAACCAAAGATTTGTCGCCGAGGGAGATTCAGATCCTCAAGGCAATTATTGAGGAATACATCACGACCGCCGAGCCCGTCGGCAGCGAAACGCTTGACAAAAAATATAACCTCGGGGTGTCTCCGGCGACCATCCGAAATGAAATGGTACGCCTCACGGAACTCAAGATGCTTGCCCAGCCGCACACCAGTTCCGGCCGCGCTCCCACGCCCGCCGCACTTCGGTACTATGTCGACCACCTGATGAAGCCCAAAGATATGTCGGTTGCCGACGAAGTGGCGGTGAAGGACAAGATGTGGGAGTACCGTCAGGAGGTAGACAAACTGCTTCGCGAGGCGACCAAAACGCTTGCCGAGAAAACGAAGACATTGGCCATCACGGCCACCAAAGACGGCGACCTGTACTATTCTGGCGCCGCCAATCTCCTGGACATGCCGGAGTTTTATGATTATGAGCTGACCCATGGTCTCTTAGCCACCTTGGACCAGTATGGATTCTGGTGGGACCTCGTCGACGGCGACACCGATCCATTTGACATCCTTTTGGGTGATGAGATTGCCAAGCAAAGCGTTTTGAACCAGTGCGGATTTGTGTTTGAGAAGTTCACCTCTCCCCATGTGTCAGGGGCAATCGGCATCATCGGTCCGTCAAGACTCAACTATCCGATGATCATTCCGTACGTGCGGTATGTCGGGAATTTAATCGGAGAGTTTACGAGGAGCTGGTAAATGAAGAAAAAGATACAGGACAATGCAACTGAAGACTGGAAAAGCAAATATCTGAGAGTTCTTGCTGACTATCAGAATCTTGAGAAGCGGACACGGGAAGAAAAACAGGAAATTCGAATGTATGCGGGAGAAATAGTACTAGGAAGACTGCTTCCGACATTGGACACGCTCACCAAAGCGTCGACACACATCAAAGACCCGGGACTTGAGTTGGCACTCAAGGAATTGTATGCGATGCTGTCCGAGCAGGGCGTCACAAAATTGGACGTCGTCGGCAGACAATTTGATCCGCACCAGATGGAATGCATAGAAGTCGTCGATGGCCCGGACAACGAAGTTATCGAGGAGACCTTACCGGGATATCGGTATCATGATAAAATTTTAAGAGTTGCACAAGTAAAAGTCGGGAAAAAGGAGGAAACATATGAGCAAAATAATCGGAATTGATCTAGGAACAACAAATTCTTGCGTTGCCGTCATGGAAGGTGGAGCGCCGAAGGTGATCCATTCGGCGGAGGGAAGAAACGTCATCCCGTCGGTTGTGGACCCCGTCAAAAACATTGTCGGGGATGTTGCCAAGCGGCAAATGGTCATCAACCCTAAATCGACGGTGTATTCAATCAAGAGACTCGTGGGACGTAAGTTCACCGACCCGTCGGTAGCCATTGACCAAAAGCTTCTCCCGTATGCGATAAAAAGCGGAAAAAACAGCATGGCGGTTGTGGAAGTTGAGGGGAAAGAATTTACTCCGCAGGAAATTTCAGCAAAAATTCTCGGTAAAATCAAAGCAGATGCGGAAAAGTATCTCGGAGAACCGGTCAAACAAGCTGTCATTACGGTCCCGGCGTACTTTGATGACAGTCAAAGACAGGCAACCAAGCAGGCCGGTGAAATTGCAGGGCTTGAAGTGATGCGGATTCTCAACGAACCCACAGCAGCCGCCCTTGCCTACGGCTTGGACAAGAAAAACGCCCATACGATTGCCGTCTATGATCTTGGAGGCGGAACGTTTGATATATCCATTCTGGAACTGGGAGAGGGCGTCTATGAGGTAAAGGCAACCAACGGAGACACCCACCTGGGAGGCGATGATTTTGACAAAAAGATCCTGGACTATCTTGCAGATGAGTTTAAAAAAGATCAGGGGGTAGATTTACGGGTCGACCCGCAGGCGCTCCAAAGACTCCGGGATGCTGCGGAAAAGGCAAAGATCGAGCTTTCGTCTTCCATGGAAGCGGAAATTAATCTTCCGTTTATCACCCAGGGGAAAAACGGCCCGGCACATTTGGTGATGAAGCTCACGCGGGCAAAGTTAGAAGCGCTCGTGGGCGATCTTATCGACAAAACCATTGAACCGGTGAAAAAGTGTCTCACGGACGCCAAAAAGAAAGTGGGCGATATCGATGAGATTGTCTTGGTTGGCGGCATGACCCGGATGCCCAAGGTTATCGAAACGGTCAAAAAGTTTTTCGGCAAAGACCCGAATGCTTCGGTAAATCCCGATGAAGTCGTTGCCGTAGGAGCCGCAGTCCAGGCAGGTGTACTTTCAGGTGACGTCAAAGATGTGGTTCTTTTGGACGTGACGCCGCTTACGTTAAGTGTTGAAACACTTGGAGGAGTCTCGACACCCATGATTACGCGAAACACCACGGTGCCAACGAGTAAAACCGAAATTTACTCAACAGCCGCTGACAATCAGACATCAGTGGAGATTAACGTTCTCCAGGGAGAGCGCCCGATGGCCACGGACAACAAATCGCTGGGGAAGTTTGTCCTTTCTGGAATCCCGGCGGCTCCGCGCGGAGTGCCGCAAGTGGAAGTGACTTTTGATATTGACGCCAACGGCATTCTGAACGTTGCAGCCAAGGACAAAGCAAGCGGCAAGGCAAGTAATATCAAAATCACGGGTTCGACCGGTCTTTCGAAGGAAGAAGTCGAGAAGATGAAATCAGAAGCCGAAGCCAATGTTGCGGCAGATACAGAAAAGAAAGAAAAGATCGAAGCGAGAAACAAAGCGGACAACTTGATTTATGTCGCCGAAAAGACATTAAAAGACGCAGGCGACAAAGCGAAAGCAGAAGACAAGACAGCGGTTGAGGAAAAGATAAAAGCGCTCAAAGACATCCTTGATTCCGGGTCCAAAGAAGATTTGGAATCCAAAACCAGCGAGCTATCAGACGCCGTCCAAAAGGTAGGAGCTGCCGCCTACCAGCAGCCGACAGAAGGTGCGGCAGAAGGCGCAGCTCCAGGGGGCGAAGAACCAAAAGCTGAAGAGAAAAAAGACGAGAAAAAAGTAGAAGAAGGGGAAGTCGTAAGCTAAAAATAGAATAAATGAATTGTCAGTGGGCGCGCGAAAGCGCGCCTTCTTGATATAATACGAATACATATGGCAACTAAACGCGATTACTACGAAATATTGGGAGTCGGGAAATCCGCCTCTGCTGAGGAAATAAAGAAGGCGTACCGGAAGCTTGCGCTTCAGTGGCATCCGGATAGGAACAAAGCGGCAAACGCGCATGATAAATTCGTGGAAATAAACGAAGCATACGCAGTCCTTTCTGATGCCAAGAAAAAAGAAACCTATGACCAATTCGGTCATGCCGCGTTTCAACCGGGAGCAGGTCAGGGCGCGCCGGGGAATCCATTCGGTGGCGGATTCCGGCAAGGGCCGTTTCAATACTACTATTCCTCTTCCGGTGGCCAGAGTGGCATGCCGGATATGGACTTTATCGACCCTTTTCAGATATTTGAGCAGTTTTTTGGCGGCGGGTTCGGGAGAGCAGGCGGTGCACGCAGGCCACGCGAGGCGTATGAACTATCGATCGATTTCATGGACGCCACGCGCGGCGCAACCAAAGAGATTCATTTGCCTCGTGGAGGAGCCGGTGAAGGAAGCATGAAAAAAACAATCAAGATCCCGGCTGGGGTTGACTCCGGATCACGGATCCGTTTCGAGGATTTTGATATTGTTTTGGAAGTGCGTCCCAGCCGCGAGTTTAAACGCGAAGGCGATGACCTCATAACGGAGCAGGAAATTACGTTTTCCGAGGCTGCACTCGGCGCGGTTGTTGATGTACCGACTATTGACGGGCCGCTCAAAATCCGCATCCAACCCGGGACGCAGCCGGGAACCATGGTCCGGCTTCGGAGCAAAGGAGTGCCGCGCCTCCGGGGAAATGGTCGAGGAGACGAGTATGTCCGTATCCAACTCAAAGTCCCGACTCGCCTCACGCACCGGCAGAAAGAACTCCTGAATGAGCTTGACCAGTCATAAAATCGTGCTATAATAGAAGCTACGATAGAGTGAATAGGTGGGGAGACCCGCCTTTTTTTATAATCATCCCGCTAAAGGGGATAACAGAGGAACTAAGGCTCTCCGATATGAATCGGATCGCCAAGTGACACTAATATGCCAGCAACAATACGAAGCGAATTTTCATTAGCCTTAAATCAAGTCGCCACCGAGCGTGGGATTGATCCTACTGTGGTCATCGAGACCATTAAAGTCGCAATACTCGCGGCGTACCGCAAAGATTACGGCGGCGGAGTCACTGAGGTGACGGATCTTGAGCAGTATATCGTGGAATTAAACTCCGATACCGGCGAGGCTAAAATCTTCAAAGACGGCAAGGACATTACTCCTCCGGGATTTGGCCGGATTGCCGCCCAAACCGCCAAACAAGTTATTCTTCAGCGCATTCGTGAGGCGGAAAAGCAGGCGGTACTCACGGATTTCCAGACGAAAATCGGCTCCATTGTCCCCGGTATGGTCCTTCGGTTTGACGGACCCAATGTCATTGTGGACATAGGACGCGCACAGGCTGTTATGCCCGCGCAAGAACAGAGCCAGGGCGAGCGGTATCACCTCAATCAGCGTCTGACCTTCTACGTTGAGGGAATCCGCGAGACCATGCGCGGTAATGAAATTATCGTTTCCCGTGCCCACAAAGGCTTGGTTGAAGGACTCTTTAAGCGCGAAGTGCCGGAAGTGGCATCGGGAGCCGTCGAACTTCGTATCGTTGCGCGTGAGGCAGGGGGTCGCACAAAGGTTGCCGTATTTTCCAATCAGCCTGGTGTGGATCCGGTGGGTTCATGTGTTGGACAAAAGGGTGTACGCGTGCAGGGGGTTATTGGTGAACTTGGCGGCAGTGAAAAAGTAGATATCATCCAGTGGAGCGATGATCCGAAGTTATTTATCATGTCCTCGTTGGCTCCCGCCAAGGAGATGGAAGTGAGTCTGGACGCGGAAAAGAAAGCGGCAGTCGTACTCGTACCAGAAGATCAGCTTTCCCTTGCTATCGGCCGCGACGGACAGAATGTACGCTTGGCTGCAAAACTCACCGGATGGAAAATAGATATACGGGGGAAGGGGTTACCACAGGGTACAGGGGTCAGTGAACAGGGAACAGAAAAAATTGAAGAAGTCAAACCCGAAGAAACGAAAACGGAAGCGGAAGTACCTACGGATACAAAATCTGAATAAGGGTATGAAACGCTTGGCTTTTTTAAACAACTATGACAAAGAAAAAACAAGAAGTAAAAACGATTTCATCTCGACCCCCTATCGTGGCGGTACTTGGCCACGTTGATCACGGAAAAACCTCCCTTCTTGATAGTATTCGTAAATCCAATGTTGCTTCCCGTGAGCACGGCGGCATCACCCAGCACATTGGCGCCTATCAGGTAGAAGCCGGGAAGGAAAAACATCTCATTACGTTCATTGATACTCCTGGCCACGAAGCATTTGCCAAGATGCGGTCCCGCGGGGCCGCAGTTGCCGATATCGCGCTTCTTGTGGTTGCGGCAGATGACAGCGTTAAGCCGCAGACCAAAGAATCCATTGAACAAATTCAGGCATCAGGAACCCAGATGATTGTCGTTATCAACAAAATCGATCTGCCGACGGCAATCCCAGACAAAGTGAAATCTGACCTTGCTAAAAATGGTGTGCAGGTCGAAGGTTTTGGCGGCGATATACCGGTTGCGTTGGTTTCTGCCAAAACCGGAAAAGGGGTACCGGAGCTTCTTGATTTAATTAGTCTTGTGGCGCAGATGAAGGGGCTCGACGATGAGCCCGCCGTTCCTCTTGAAGCAGTCGTTGTCGAAACGCGGCTGGATAAAGGGAAGGGAATGGTAGCAACCGTCATTGTAAAACGAGGAACACTTATTCCAAGAACACTTCTTTTTGAGGGAAGCAAACAAGTTGCCCGTGTGCGGGCAATGTTCGATGAGCACGGCAAAGGAGTAGCCGCGGCAGGACCGTCAAGACCCGTTGAAGTGTTGGGATTTACGACTATTCCCTCAGTCGGAGCCGTACTTCGTACTGATGTATATCTTGCCCCAGAGCAGGCGGCAAAGACAGAAACCCCATATTCTGCAGAAAACCTTCCGGACTGGCTTAAACCGGTAAGCGAACAAGTGGGCCAGCAGCTCAATATTATTCTGAAAGCAGATACTGCGGGGTCCATGGAAGCTGTGCTTGCCGCACTCCATAAAAAAATCAAAGTGGTCTATGCGGGCGTCGGGGATATCGGCGATGCCGATGTTCTGATGGCCAAATCCGCCAAAGCATTCATTGTCGGATTCAATGTGAAGTGCCCTTCTGCCGTGGAAAAGCTCGCAGCTACCGAAAAAGTCATATTCCGGACCTACTCCATTATTTACGAGCTTCTGGACGAGCTCACTGAAGTTGTTTCCGGGATGAAGGAAGTACTTACAAAAGAGCGCGAGCTCGGGACAGGCACGATAATTGCCGAGTTTCCGTTTGAAAAGTTACGGATTGCCGGGACCAAGGTAGTTGTTGGGAGGCTTGCCCGAGGGGACTCGGTCAAGGTAATGCGGGGCGAGGAAGAAATAGGGCGCGCCAAGATCAAGTCTCTTCGAAAAGGAAAAGAAGAAGTGACCAAAGTAGAAGAAGGCGCCGACTGCGGAGTGCTGTTTGACAAAAAAGTTGATTTTGCCCTTCAAGATGCTATAATCGCCGTCACAACGTGATTATGGACCTCACCGCTGATATTACGAAAGTCAAAGAACTTCTGGACAAGGCACAAAACGTGCTTATCGTCACCCATGAACACCCGAATTTTGACAGCATCGGCAGCGCCCTGACGCTATCTTTAGGACTTGCCGGTCTTGGAAAAAAAGTGACGGTCGTGTGCCCGGATCCGATGACCGTTGAGTTTTCAAGCTTCATCGGGGTGCAGAAAGTGACGCGTGAGGTTTCGAGTAAGAATTTCATCATTTCCCTGAATTATGTCGACGGGTCGATTGATAAAGTCAGCTACAACATCGAGGGCAACAAATTTAACCTTGTCATCGAACCGCGTCCCGGGTTTGATGGGTTTTCCGAGGACAAAGTGCACTACTCCCACGGCGGCGTGTCTTCCGATCTTATTTTCACCGTCGATACGATTCATCTTGGTGGCTTAAAGAAGGTATATGACGACAACAAAGAGTTGTTTGCCGGAAAACCGGTTGTCAACATTGACCGTCATCCGAACAACGCAAAGTACGGGGCAGTAAACCTCGTTGATTCGCAGATGTCATCGACTATTGAACTCGTGTCTCAGCTACTTTCCCACATCGGCGTTGCGCTCACCCCTGATATTGCGACCAATGTGTTAAATGGACTCTACGGCGCCACCGATTCGTTCCAAAACCCCAACGTATCGATCCCAGCGTTTGAGCTTGCGGCGGCCTGCATGAAAGCAGGAGGCAAACGGTTTACTAAATCACTGACACCGTCCGAAGAAATTCCAGTTGGTGAATCAGTGGGAGATAAGACGCCCTCAGTTGAAGCGATAAAGCCTACCGTCGCTCAAACTCCCCCCGACTGGCTCAAGCCGAAGATATTTAAAAGTTCGAACTTGATGTAATACTATGATTCACCTTGAAGCCCTAAGACGTGCCAATAGTGAGACTCTCCAATTCGATTTGAGTGGAGAAAAGGATGGGCGTGTAAGCGGGCTTTTCCAGCTTTGTCTTGCAGCGCGGGAACGTCTTGAAGAGCATGGGACAGCAATCGAAGGCTTACATGATGATAAGATTGCATATTTTGGAGTGAGCGGGCATATCGCGGTATTGGAAATTGCAAACATTGGTGACCTCAAAAAGGTTGAAGCATATGGCCTATTTATTCGCGTTCATACAGGGGAAAAAGATGGACCGCAAACGGTCGTTGATATTCAAATTCCCCGTCATCCACAGGCTGTCGATAATGCTGCGGCATATAAGCTTCATGGCTTTTCGCACGAAACATTTGGTTTACTCACAAAACTCATTCAAGATGCCCATCCAATAGACAAAGATCACTATCAAAGATTCATGTCTTCAAAAGGTAGATAGTGGAATGTTATCCATTGAAAAAAAATCCCATCTGTGCTAAAATACCCTCATTGGAGCGCACAATTGCTCCATTTTTGAATTGATTATGGCCACAAAAGCAAAAATGACGGCAAAGAAAGCCCCTGCTAAAAAGGCAGTTGTAAAAAAAACCGTTAAAGCACCAAAACCCACCTCCGCCAAGGCTACGGCGGGCAAGAAGGTCGTTGAAGCCGTTACACCTATACCAAGCTTTGAAAAGAGCGAGGTTATAGCAGAGTTTCAGGTTAAAGAAGGCGACACCGGAAGTCCCGAGGTTCAGATTGCACTTTTGACCAAGCGGATTGAGAAGCTGGTCGGGCACCTTAAAGGTAACCCGTCTGATAATCATTCCCGCCGGGGACTGTTGGGATTAGTAAGCAAACGAAGGCGGCTTTTGAATTATTTGGAAAAGAAAGATCCGAAGCGGTACAAAGCAATCGCCCAGAAGCTGGGACTTGGAAAGTCATAAGAGACCTGGTATACCCTTCGGGTATCCACCTAACTAAGCAGCTTGACAATCCTTCGGATTGCAAACCTGCATAAGTTTGGTGTATAATACGTATTAGGGAATAGAAAGAAGTGTGATGTCTTGAATTTTTGAATTATCAAGCATTCAAGTGATCCCACTTCTCACTTTCCCCGAAAAAGAATTTCATGTCACAAAAGATTGTAAAAAAATCCATTGATATCGGCGGACGAACGCTTTCCCTTGAGGTGGGCAGATTTGCCGAGCAGGCATCGGCTGC
>CAZEVT010000001.1:40129-88735 GCA_964515005.1 uncultured Gammaproteobacteria bacterium | reverse complement strand
GAAAAACGTTTTGACGGAAGAAAAATTGATGAAATCCGGCCGATTGAAGGACAGGTAGGTATTCTTCCCCGCACCCACGGAAGCGCGATGTTTAAACGCGGCCAGACACAGGTCTTAACCATTGCAACTTTGGGCACCCCTTCTCTAGCCCAACTTATTGAAAGCCCGATGGGAGAAGAATCCAAGCGGTATATCCATCACTACAGCATGCCCCCGTACAGTGTCGGGGAAACCGGACGCGTGGGGACGCCATCACGGCGCGAAGTCGGCCACGGGGCTCTCGCCGAACGCGGACTGTTGTCCGTCATTCCTTCGGAAGATGAGTTTCCCTATACCATTCGTTTGGTTTCAGAGGTCATGTCCAGTAACGGCAGTACGTCCATGGCATCAACCTGCGGTTCAACGCTCGCCCTTATGGACGCGGGAGTTCCGATTAAGGAGCCGGTTGCCGGAATTTCCATCGGTCTTATGACCGACAAAAAGAAATTTGTTCTCCTCACTGACATTCTGGGAATCGAAGATTTTGCAGGCGACATGGACTTCAAAGTCGCGGGAACCAAAAACGGCATTACGGCAATCCAACTGGATATGAAAATTGATGGCCTTTCCGATGAAATCGTCGAAGGCACGTTTGAGCGGGCGAAAGTAGCGCGTCTTGAAATTTTGAAAAAGATGCTTGCCGTGATTAGCACTCCCAAATCCTTGTCTCAATACGCACCAAAAGTACAGGTCGTGAAGATTCCGGTTGACAAAATCGGTGAAGTCATTGGTCCCGGCGGGAAGACGATTAAAAATATTATCGCCACAACCGGTGCGACTGTTGATGTGGAAGATGACGGGTCAGTGTTCATTTCGGGTATTGACCAAGCGGCCGTTCAAAAAGCCGTTGACTGGGTCACGGGTATGACGCGTGAGGTTCACGTAGATGAAGAGTTTGAAGGCGAAGTGAAAAGGATTCTTCCTTTCGGCGCATTCGTTGAGATTCTTCCCGGGAAAGAAGGCATGGTACACGTGTCCCAAATGTCGACCGGATTTGTAAATAAACCGGAAGAAGTCGTGAAGCTGGGGCAAAAAGTAAAAGTGCGCGTGATGGAAATTGATGATATGCATAGAATTAATCTTTCGATGCTTTTCGGCGAAGACGCCAAGAAAGCCCCACAGCATGAACGCCGCGAGGGTGGTGGAAGACCACCGTTCCGAAGCGGTGGCCGCGGTCCCCGAAGATTTTAGTGTGATATGATGGTTTTATATGTCCAAGTTAACTGATCAAGTTGCTGACCTTCAAAAAAAGGTTGCAGCGGCCCACGTCCCCAAAGAGTTAGAAACCCGGGTCCTTTCTAATCTGGAAGAAGTCATACGTCTGGAAAATGATATTTCCGCCCGCGTGCATATCGAGCAGATGCTTCGCTACATCGACTGGGTCGTGACACTTCCGTGGGAAGAACGAACAACCGATGTTTTGGATTTGACGAAAGCCAAAGAGATCCTTGAAAAACATCACTATGGTCTGGCGTCCGTGAAAGAGCGAATTTTGGAATATTTGTCGATACTCAAGCTCAACGAATCCAAACCGAAAGATTCACAGTCGGAATCTACGCTTTCTCACGGTATGCTCGCCCGGCGTGCGCCTATTCTCTGTTTAGTGGGACTCGTGGGCACCGGCAAAACCACGCTTGCCAAGTCGATTGCCCAGGCTATGGGTCGGAGGTTTGTCCGGATCCCCTTCGGCGGCATGTCCGACGCTCTGGATCTGCGCGGTCAGGCACGGGTTCGTCCGGATGCCGAGATCGGACTTATTATGAAAGGTATGCGGTTTGCCGGATCAAAGAATCCGGTTATTCTTTTGGACGAAATTGATAGAGTCGCGGAACAGACGCGCGGCGATATCATGGGAGTTCTCGTTGAGCTTCTGGACCCCGAGCAAAACGTGGCGTTTACGGATCATTATCTGGATTATCCGTTTGATTTATCCGATGTCCTTTTTATTGCAACGGCCAACAATACAACGAATATTGCAACGGCAGTCCTGGACCGTCTCGAGCCCATCCAGATGCCGTCCTATTCCGATGAGGAAAAAACAAAAATTGCCAAAGATTATGTGCTTCCCGAACTGATGCGCGAAAGCGGGCTGACCAGCGAAAATTTGACGATTGATGAGGCCATCTGGCCCAAACTCGTCCGCCCTCTTGGGTATGACGCCGGCATCCGAAGCTTGGAGCGGACCATAAACAGCGTGTGCCGGAAAGTGGCCCACATGATCGTGGAGGGCAAAGGCAAAAGCTACCATATAGACGAAAGTAATATAAAAGAATTTATAGAAAGTTATTGAGGTATGAGATTTAATCCGTTTAATAAACAAAAAAGACAGGAGTTTGTCGGCTCGTCCGGGGGCAAGTCGGGCAAAGAAAGTATCCGCGTCATTCCCCTGGGCGGCACCGGGAACGTGACCAAAAACATGTATGTCTACGAGCTGCGGTTTGACGGCAAGATTCGCGACATACTTCTGGTTGACTGCGGTATCGGGTTTCCGGATGAGGGGATGTACGGCATCGATTTAGTTCTGCCTGACGTCCGCTACCTTGCCGACAAAAAACAATATATCCGGGGATTGGTATTTACCCACGGGCACGACGACCATATCGGCGGGATTCCCTATTTATATCCCAAACTCGGGAGGATTCCGATGTGGGGAACGAGACTTACTGCCGCATTTGCCAATATTAAACTCGAAGAAGCGAAGTTAAAAGCACGGGTGACGCCGGTTGAGTTTAGCCAGGTTCTTCGGATTGGTCCGTTTACCGTATCGTTTATCCGTATGACGCATTCGGTGCCGGATACGTCGAATCTGGTTATCGAAACGCCGATTGGCATTTTTTACCACGGGAGTGATTTCAAGTTTGATTTTGATCCTCTGGACGGCAAGCGGTCGGAGATTGACAAGATTAATGCGGCGGGCAAACGCGGGGTCCTTTGTATGATGACGGACTGCCTTGGGAGTGAACGCCCTGGGTTTACCGCGTCTGAGCAAGTAGTCGGGGAGACGCTGGAGAAGGAACTCGGGCTTTGCAGCGGCAAGTTTATATTTACCACGCAGTCTTCAAATATTTCCCGGATTCAACGGGCTATTGAAATTGGTCTCAAGCATGGTCGGAAAATCGCATTTTTCGGCCGCAGCATGGATCATAACGTTGAGGCTTCAGTGAAACTCGGGTACATGAAGTTTCCGAGGGACGCGGTCATCCGGGACCAGGATTTGCGAAGATTGCCCCCAACCAAGCAGTTTCTTATTGCCGCAGGTGCCCAGGGGCAGGCTTCAAGCGCGCTTTCCCGCATGGCCAATGACAACCACAAGTTTGTGAAGATTGAAGAGGGGGATACGGTGGTGTTTTCCGCAGATCCAATTCCCGGAAACGAGGGAAGCGTGAGCACCGTCATCGAACAGTTGTACCGGAAAGGCGCACGCATTGCATACTCGGATATCATGGAAGACCTGCATGTTTCCGGCCATGGGTCGCAGGGAGATCTCATGCTTCTTTTGTCCGCCGTCGGGCCGAAGTATATTTTCCCGATCGGCGGCACGTATAGGCATATCATGCAGTACCGGAGGCTTGCCCAGGATCTGGGATATAACAAGCACGATGTGTTGATCCCCGAGGGCGGACAGGTATTGGAGTTTAAAGAAGGAGTTGCGCCAAAGGTTGTCGAAACCATTGAACTTGAAAATGTGATGATTGACGGGCTGGGAGTGGGAGACGTGGGGAACGCCGTCCTTCGGGACCGGCAGACGATTGCAACGGACGGGATTGTGGTTGTCGTTGTCCCCATGGAGGAGTCCACCGGCCGGGTGACGGCGGAACCCGATATCATCTCCCGCGGATTTGTCTATATGAAGGAATCCGGAGCCTTGGTAGACAAGGCAAAACGGGTGGTTTCGGAGTCCTTGCGCCTCAAAAAAGGCAGAATTACCGACTGGCGATTTGTCCGCTCGCAGCTCGGGGAAAACTTGGAGAAATTTTTGTACAAAGAAACCGGACGCCGCCCCCTTATCGTTCCGGTGATTGTGGAAGTGTAAGTTGAACTTCCCCGTATTTGGCCCTATACTAGTTTCATGGCAAGAAGGAGGTTTGTAAAGCGGTTTAGTAAACGCCGGCATTATCGGAAGAGGAGCCCGTTTCAGCTGAAGCTCAAAAAGCAAACGGTCTACACGGTCGGTGCCATTTGGCTCTGGCTTATTGCCGCGGCCATCACGCTTTCGTTTTTTGGTGAGAGTCCGCTGTTTTCACGACTTCGGGATGAGCTTACCCTCCAGGTCGGGTGGGCCATGTACGGCCTCCCGCCGTTTTTGGTGACCCTCTCGTTTCTGTTTTTCAAAGTGAAGGCGGATATCGGGAAACCCAATGTGCCGTTTGGATTCGGGATTCTTCTTGTTTCGCTTATGAGCTTGACGCAGGCGGGTAGCGTGGGGAGCGCACTCTGGAATATGACCGCAGGCGCCCTTACGGGGGAAGGCGCGATGTTGATCTATCTTGCGGCCTTCGTCATCGGTCTCATGATTCTTTTTAACGCGTCGCTTGACCGGGTGGTCAATTTTATCCTGGTTGGCGCAACCGCAATTCTTGACTGGGTCACCAACTTTTTTGGTTCTCTGGGCGCCAAAGGCGAAAAACCGCTGTTTGGACAGGAAAAGTTACCGCTCAAAATAGGAGGCCAGGGAGACGACAAGCCAATCATCAAAGCCCCGATTATTCCGCCGCCTGTCTCCGGTAAGCCGGTGGCCCTCGCCGCGAACAAAAAAATCGGAGATTTGAATATGACGGGTACCCTCATGCAAAACGCCGCGGACATGAGGATGTGGGAATACCCGCCGCTATCTCTTCTTTCTGACGGACCGGGACAAAAAGCAGATCGGGGTGACGTACGGCGGAACGCAGATACCATTGAACGCACCCTGGAAAGCTTCGGCATCACGGCCAAAGTCCGCGAGGTCAACACCGGCCCCGCGGTTACCCAGTACGCCATTGAGATTGCAACCGGCACAAAGGTAAGTAAAATTACGTCGCTTTCAAGCGACATGGCCCTTGCCCTGGCCGCACCCACCGGTCAGGTACGCATCGAAGCGCCGATTCCGGGGCGTAACCTCGTGGGAATAGAAATACCCAACCGGGGACTTGAGTTTGTGACGCTCAAGAAGATGCTCGGCTCGGATGTCATGCATAAAACAAAGAGTAAGCTCGCGGTGGCATTAGGGCTGGATGTATCCGGCAATCCCATCATTGCCGATATCGGCAAAATGCCGCATGTACTGGTTGCCGGCACCACAGGCAGCGGAAAGTCAGTATTAATCAACTCGTGGATCGCATCGCTTCTCTTCCGAACGAACCCATCAGAAGTTCGTCTGATTATGGTAGATCCCAAGCGCGTCGAGCTTACGGGGTACAACGGTATCCCACATCTACTGACGCCCGTCATTGTGGAAATAGACAAAATATTATCGGCACTTCGTTGGGCCATGAACGAGATGGAAAACCGCTACAAAAAGTTTGCCGAGGTAGGGGTGCGGAATATCGATGGATTCAATGAACTATCGGGCTTTCAGGCGATGCCGTACATTATCATCTTCATCGACGAGCTTGCCGATCTTATGGCCTATGCGCCGGTTGAAGTGGAAGACACGATCTGCCGCCTGGCCCAGATGGCACGGGCCACGGGCATTCACCTCGTTCTCTCCACCCAGCGGCCGAGCGTTGATGTCATCACCGGGCTTATCAAAGCCAATGTCCCGTCCCGGATTGCATTCAATGTTTCTTCGATGATTGACTCGCGCGTCGTTTTGGATATGCCCGGCGCCGAAAAGCTTCTTGGTCGGGGAGACATGTTGTATATCCCAGCCGATCAGAGTAAACCGAGCCGTATTCAGGGTACCTATGTATCGGAGGCAGAAGTCGGGAAAGTTGTGGATTTCCTCAAGAATAAAAACATACCGGTTGAATATACCGAAGAAGTCACGACCCAACCGATCGGGAGTCTCAAGCGGGGTATGGTTGGCGCCGGAGGAGACGGACGCGATCCTCTTTTTGAAGATGCACTTCGCCTCATTTGTCAGCACGATAAAGCATCTGCGTCGCTTCTCCAGCGTAGACTTTCCGTGGGATACGCACGGGCCGCACGGATCCTCGATCAGCTTGAGGAAGAAGGAGTTATCGGTCCGGGTGAGGGCAGTAAGCCGCGGGACGTGCTCGTCAAAAACCCCGATGAGTTTCTCGCACAAACTGCAGCACCATGAACACCGTAGGCTCCATGTTGAAAACCGAAAGGGTTCGCAAAGGAGAATCACTCTCCGAGGTCGAGTCAGCCACCAAAATACGTCTGAAGTTTTTGGAGGCGATAGAAGCGGATGACTACACGGGCCTGCCTTCGCTTTCCTATGCCAAGGGGTTTGTAAAAAACTACAGCGAGTATCTGGGCCTCGATAGTAAGACGGTCCTTGCGTTTTTCCGGAGGCAAACCACCGATGTTACGCGCGCGAGCTTACTTCCTAAGAGAGAATCGGCTGCATTCAACAAATCGTTCATTCAGCTGACTCCCGGAAAATTCCTTGCCATTGTTTTAGGCACGCTTCTGCTCATGTTTTTAGGATATTTAGGATTTCAATACCGCGCTACCTTCCAGCCCGCGAAGTTGTCTGTTGACTCGCCGGTCAATCAGCTCGTCACCCACGATCGCAGGATCGATGTGCTGGGGGGTACGGACACGGATGCGACGGTGACGGTCAATGGGACCGCGATACTGGTCCGTGGCGACGGGAAGTTTTTTGACCAGGTTGGGCTTGAGCCGGGGGTAAACAAAATTACGGTTGTCGCAACCAGCAGGTTCGGTAAAACAACGACGGTTATTCGTGAAGTCGGATTGCAGTTGCCATAATACGTCCCAGATTGAACGATTGACACGAGGCCAGATTTAGGCAATACTGTTCTACACTGCCTATGGATCCGGTTCAGCTTACCATTATCATCATCAGCTTCGCCCTCGCGCTCCTTTTTATCGTTCTGGGGATTCAGGTTTCCTTCATCCTCAAAGAAATGCGCTTGTCTCTTCAAAAAATGAACAAAATGCTTGATGATGCCGGAAAGGTAAGCGGCACCATATCCGAGGGGATTGTCGGCATGTCCGGATTTATGAATGGCCTCAAAACCGGCATGAGCGCAATCACGTCTTTGCTTCATAAAAAAGAAGAGCCAGAATAATCTATGAATGACGAATCTCATCGCGGGACAGATTTCAAGTTTCTTGCCGGATTTTTCATCGGAGGACTCGTCGGAGCCCTCACGATATTCTTTTTGGGAACCAAAGAGGGGAAAAAGGCAGGAAAACTGCTTCGTCAAAAAGGTGAGGATGTCGTCGATGAGCTCGAGGACAAAGTTGAAGAACTAGAAAAGAAAGGGAAAGACTTGGTCAAACAAGGCGAAGAAATCAAAGAGCAGGTGATTGAGAAGCTGGAAGACACAAAAGAAGAGCTTACCGAAACGGCAACAAAAAAATTAGATAGCGCACTTGCGCATATCGAAGAACTTCAGGAGCACGGACGGGATACAACGGCAAGCATCCGCAGGCGCCTCTTCAAAAATCTACCGAAGAAGTCTTAGTTCACTACGTTTTGGGGTTTACCAGCAACAAACTTTTCAATATTACCGGCAAATGTGTCCCAGCGGTTAAAATTAGCCTGTGATGTTCTGAAGGCGGTTGGTGGATAAACGATACAGTTTTTTGTCTTCAAGAATCGCTTGGCAAGTGCGGGGTCGATATCATCTGAATGGTCAAAAATATAGATGATATCTCCTTTGCCTGCATGTTTTATCATCGCCTCCTGATCAACAAGCGGAGGCGGGGCTAGATTTATTACTACGCAGCCTTTTTTCATGAGCGAAATGATTTTTTCGGATATCATGCCTTTCGTTTCTTTGTTTAATACTAGATTGACGGATATGACGTCGCTTTGCTTTGCCAGTGCCTCGATCGTCGTTTTTTTCGCGCCGAATTTTTCAAGATGTAGTTTTTCCGTTTTTGCAACGTATAAAATCTTCATTCCGAATCCGTTCCCGATTTCCGCAATCCTTCCGCCTATCGATCCAGCGCCGATGACCCCCAGCGTCTTGTTTTTTAATTCCAACCCCATGAATTTATCAAAAGAATAGTTTTTTTTTGCCTGGTTTTTTGCCTTTTCTAATTCCCGTCCGGCTTCAAGAAGTGCGGCAAAGAAAAATTCCGCGACTGCTTCAGTACTGTATCCGCCAAGATTACAAACAGTTATTTCCTTGGAGCGCGCATATTTGGCATCTATGGCGTCGAAGGCGGTTGAGCAGACACCGACGTATTTTAATTTCGGCGCGGCGTCAATGAGTGCTTTATTAATTTTAGAGGAAATTTTCACAAATAGCGCATCAGCGTCCTTTACTTTTTGAAGCATTTTCGGGTCATCACTCATCACGAAGTCAACAGAAGAAAAGTGTTTGCGAATACGGTTAAAAATCGAGGATTCCAGTTCCCCATTTTTGTGATCAATAAAGACGGCTTTTGACAACATATAGAACTTCCTTTGTGGCAGTACGTTGGATTATATCGCAAATTGCAAATGATTACGGGAACAGGATCATTTTGGCGGAGATGGCAAGGAGTCCGACTCCGAAGATTCGCTGGAGGACGTGCTGATCTATGACGGTCGAAAATTTTACGCCGGGCAGCACCCCTATAAGAAATCCCAGGAAGATGAGTCCGGCGATTTTTACATCAACATATCCTTGTCTGTAATACGTGTACGCGCCCAAAAACCCGATGGGGAGCGCGAAGAGTGCAAGGGTCGTTCCTTGCGCCTGTTGCTGGGTGAGACCAAAGAGAAGGACGAGCGCCGGGATGATAATAATTCCGCCGCCGATGCCCATCAAACCGCTCAGCATTCCGGCGACAATGCCCAATAAAATGTACCCAACAGTCATCATACGATTAATTCGCGTCGACAATATCTACCGTAGTATAATTCAACCATGAAGTCAAATGATGTCCGCAGGAAATATATAGAATTTTTCAAGGCACGCAAACACGTAGAAATTCCGTCTGCCCCTTTAGTTCCTGAAAACGATCCGACGACGCTATTCACCTCAAGCGGCATGCAGCCGTTAATTCCATATCTTCTGGGACAGCCGCACCCTTCGGGAAAACGACTTGTCGACAGTCAGAAATCATTCCGCGCAGGAGATATAGACGAGATAGGAGATAACCGGCACACCACTTTTTTTGAAATGCTTGGAAACTGGTCGCTCGGAGACTATTTCAAAAAAGAACAATTGCCCTGGATTTGGGAATTCTTAACAAAAGAGCTGAATCTCTCACAAGAAAGGCTTTTTGTTTCGGTATTTGAAGGCAACAAAGAAGTGCCGCGGGATGAAGAGTCGGTGAGTATTTGGAAAAGCCTCGGCATTCCGGAAGAGCGCATATTTTTTTACGGAGTAGACAAAAACTGGTGGAGTCGGTCCGGAGAACCCGCAAATATGCCGCCCGGCGAGCCGGGAGGACCGGATAGCGAAGTGTTTTATGACTTTGGCACACCCCATGATCCGAAATTCGGTGAGACGTGTCACCCTAATTGCCAGTGCGGCAGGTTTATGGAGATCGCCAACTCCGTTTTTATGCAGTATCAAAAATTGGAAGACGGGACGCTGAAGGAACTTGCGCAGAAAAACGTTGACTTCGGCGGTGGACTCGAACGCATGGTCGCGGCAACCAACAATGATTCGGATGTCTTTAAGACAGATATTTTTTGGCCGATGATTGAAAATATGATGACAGTTTCTGGTAAGGACTATGTAGGAAACGAAAAACCAATGCGCATCATCGCAGACCATATTCGTGGGGCAATGATGATGATGGAAGCTGGAGTATTGCCTTCGAATAAGGCGCAAGGATATATTCTTCGCAGGTTACTGCGCAGATCATTGTGGTATGCGAAAAAACTTGGATTTTCTCTAAGTCATCTGGATCTTGAACAAAAAGTGAAGGAACTGTTGCAAGAAGAAGATGTACGGTTTGGAAAAATGCTAGAGCGGGGGATTGCCGAGATTGAAAAAATTCCAAAACTCGATGGGAAAATTGCGTTTACGCTGTATGAAACATATGGGTTTCCCTGGGAGATGACGGTTGAGATTGCCGGGGACAAAGGGCAAAAAGTCGACCGGGGACAATTTGAGGAAGAGTTTACAAAGCATCAGGAGTTATCCAGAACTGCGGCCAAGGGGATGTTTAAGGGGGGCCTTGCGGATCATAGTGAACAGACAACGAAGCTTCACACGGCACACCACTTGCTTCTTGCTGCGTTGCAGAAGGTCGTTGATCCAAATATAAAACAGCGGGGGAGTAATATTACCGCCGAGCGTTTACGCATGGATTTTAACTTCGCCCGGAAAATTACTCCGGAAGAACTGAAAAAAGTTGAGGAATTAGTAAACGAAAAAATCAGGGAAGACTTGAGGGTTGAGCGCGTTGAGATGAATCGGGAAGAGGCAGAACAAATCGGTGCCCAGATGGAATTCGGGCACAAGTATCCTGAGCGCGTGAGCGTGTATTTCGTGGGGTCGCGTAAAGACTATTTCTCCGCGGAATTCTGCGGCGGCCCGCACGTAACCCGCACCGGGGTCATTGAGAATTTTTACATCCTCAAAGAAGAATCCGCGGGGTCCGGTATCCGCAGAATCTACGGAGTTTTAAAATAAGAATATAGCCCTAACGATCGCATTATTTATGATATAATTAGTCTATGGGAAACGAACAAACTCTCACTAGTCTACCGCTTGAGCTTAACGGCAAATTAGTTAATACTATCCAAGTACCGTTTACGCCTGATGAGCTCGACCAGATTAAACAGATGCGTGAACTGAAAGAAACGTGGCGAAGTGAAGCTATGCGTGGTAGCGGTTGGACGAGAGAATTATACACACATCTTGACATTCCGTGGGGATACAGTCTAACAGAACGAGAAAAAGCATTTGAAAAGATGAAAAAAAGTCTAGGATTAATTCAAAAAGCATTAGAGAAAGAGTCGGACTCAAAAGAAGTCGCTAGTCTAGCAGAAGATTTACGTCAGCTACAGTCGGGATTCAGAAAATTTGTTCCCGAGGAAGTCAGTTAAATTACCCTCTAATTGAACACCCATTTATTTATTATATAGTTGCTTCAGGCGCGCCTCACTGATAGTATGATACCAGGAGGTCTGCCCTCAATTTTATCTATGAAATTGCCAAGCATGATCACGGACGTTCTCCAAAAAAAACAGCCCAAAAAAGAAGTCTTTTCCTCGCTTGTTCTGGATGAAGAATATGTGGCGGCGGCTCTGTGGGAAATGGGCGAAAAAGGAAGCCCTCTCATTCTTGCATCAAACAGCGCGAAATGTGATCCCCCGACATGGGACGGGAGACTTGAGGCGACCGACGAGGTCCTCGCCGCGGTTGAAGACGCCGCGGGCATCACGTCGTATGCCAAGGTGGTATTGGGGTTGCCTGCAAGCTTCCTGACTCCGACCGGAGAAATTCACACTGATATCCGGCCTCACATCAAAAAGATAACGCATGAAATGGAACTTGAGGCCATAGGGTTTGTATCCATACACCAGGCACTCATGTACAAAATCAAGAAAGATGAAGGCATCCCTCCGAGCGTGATTCTTTTGGAGGTAACTAAAAAGTCGCTTGCGTTATCTCTCTACCGTGTGGGCGCACTTACCGGTCAGCACATGAGCGCGCAAGACGGCGATATTGCCATACACTTGGAGGAGCTTCTCAAAAAATTTACGGATCTTGAGGTGCTTCCTGCGCGGATTCTCCTCTACGGATATGATCCGGAGTATCTCTCGGAGGTGAAAAGCGAACTGATGCGTTACCCGTGGACGACACGCGTAAACTTCCTGCATTTTCCCAAAATTGAAATCGTGAAGCCGGAGGATACGGTGGAGGCAGTATCGCTTGCGGGGGCAAGCGAACTTGCCATGGCCATGGGTCCTGCGGAAGAAGCGCCGGTGACAGAGCAGGCGGTAGCGAAAGAAGCAGAGGAGATAGAAGAGGGAGAAGAAATTCTTGAAGAGGAAAAAAGAGAAGAGGATTCCAATGTGGTAGTTGTAGATCCTGCAACCCTGGGATTTCAAAAAAATGTAGACGTACTTGAAGAGGTTCCTAGGACACGTCCAAAGTTTACCTTGCCCGCTATGCCAAAGATAAATCTGTCATCTTTTCAGGGAAAAATTCCCCTCAAAGGCAGAATGCTACTGGTGGTCATTGTCATCGGCGTTGTTTTGTTTTTTGGTTTCCTCTCGTGGGTTTTGCCGCATGCTACGGTTACTATTCTGGAGCTTCCGAAGGCAATTGAAGCATCGGAACAGATCACCATAGATCCGACGGCAACGGTTGTTGATGCGGAACATAAGGTTATTCCCGGCGGCACCCAGGAGAAGTCCGTCAGCGGCGAAAAAACGGTAGCGGTGACCGGAAAGAAAAAGGTCGGAGACCCGGCAAAAGGAGGAGTGACGATTTACAATAAATCATTAAGTTCAAAGACCTTTGCCAAGGGCACGGTGCTGGCTGCGGGCGCCCTTGAGTTTTCTCTGGACGCTGATGTATCGGTCGCGTCCGCTTCCGAATCGGTGGGGTCGATAACATTTGGCAAGGCAAACGGCAACCTAACCGCCCGGCAAATCGGAACCGAGAGCAATCTTGCCGCGGCAACGGAGTTTGCGCTGAAGGATGTATCGGCGAGCGTTGCCATTGGCCGGAACGACTCGGCGTTAACCGGCGGCACGAGCCGGGAGGTGACGGTGGTCACGCGGGCCGACTATGACGGATTCGTCAAGGAGGCCTCGGTCGATCTTGTCAATCAGGCAAAGACGGAGTTAGTAGGCGTCGTAGGTGGTACCGAAAAGCTTATCGACGAAACGATCAAAACAACCGTGACCGAAAAGACTTTTCAACAGGAGCTCGACCAGGAATCGACGCAGTTGTCGGGGAAGCTCACGATTACGGTCGCCGGCACCACCTACCGCGAGGATGATGTCAAAACCATCATGAAGGCGTTTATCGCAAGCGATATTCCTGCAGGATATACGCTTGCCGAAGAGCGGACCAAGGTCGAAGTATCCAATGTAAAAATCGCCAAAGACGGGAAAATCAGCGCACGCGTGACGTTTAAGGGAGACGCGGTGCCGACTCTTGATCTGTCTGATATTCAAAAAAAGCTTGCCGGCAAAAAATTTACAGATGCAGAAAGCTATCTTCGAGGACTTACCGGGGTGATGGGTGTTGAAGTACGGTTCCGGATGAATTTTGGCAGAAACCGGATGCCCGTAAACGCGAAAAATATTTCAGTCGGGCTTGCGATTCCCTAACTATATGGCAATGTATCGTTATGTCAAAGCTCCGCCGGGATCCTACGGCCGGAAACGAAGTTCCCGTACGGTATCGTTCGGACTGATGGGGCTCGGGGCACTGATTCTTGCGTGGGTTGCGTGGCCCATCATATCATTTACCATTGTCACGAGTGACCTGCTTGCCAAAACCGTAACCCCCATACAGGACACGAAGAGTCTCTCGCCGGTTGTGTTTGCGTCGTCTGATATTGCTCCCGGGTCGGAGTTTACCAATGCCAACGCATGGTTTCCGACTTCCCCCCAGAAAAAAGTGGTGACGCCGGTGAATGGCTACTCACTTAGTATTCCTAAATTAAAGATAGAAGACGCGGAGGTTATCATCGGGGGCGAAGATCTTTCTAAGAGCCTTGTCCATTACGGCGGCACCGCCATGCCGGGCGAGTACGGCAATACCGTGATTTTCGGCCATTCGACGCTACCGCAGTTTTTTAATCCGAAAAATTACAAAACGATTTTTTCTACTCTGCCCACTATGAAAGTCGGAGACGCCATAGACGTCACGTTTGACGGCATTTCCTATACCTACATCGTCTATGAGATGACGGTTTCATCTCCCTCGGATCTCTCTGCTTTGGAACAGAAGTTTGATGATTCCTATTTGACCCTCATCACCTGCGTCCCCCCGGGGACCTACTGGCAGCGGCTCCATGTGAAAGCGCGCCTGGAGCGCCCGCTATGACCCATACCCACGACCATCAACAGGTTGCCATAGAAGCAATCAAGAAAAAGCTCGTGGGGAAAACACTTTCGTATCATGAGATTTTTGCCATCATGGACGAGATTGCCAACCAGAGATTGAGCCCGGTTTTGACAACCTATTTTGCTGCCGCAGGATTTAAGGAAGGATTTAATGATGAGGAGCTCTACCATCTTTCCCGGGCAATGGTGGCAACCGGACCGCAGCTGCATTTCAAGGGAATTGTTGCGGACAAGCATTCAACCGGAGGAGTTGCGGGAACGAGAACCACGATGATTCTCGTCCCCATTATCGCAGCTGCCGGGTTTCAAATCCCCAAAACGTCTTCCCGCGCCATCACCTCGCCTGCGGGAACTGCCGACACCATGGAGGTGTTGGCGCCCGTGACCTTTAGCCCAAAGCAAATTGAGCATTTGGTCGGAAAAGCCGGCGGCTGTATTGTGTGGGGCGGGCACCTGGGGCTGGCACCTGCCGATGACATTATTATCCAAATTGAACAGCCGCTCGCGTTTGAATCCTTTGATAAGATCATCGTCTCCATCATGGCCAAGAAAGTTGCCTCCGGCGCCACGCATCTGGTTTTGGATATCCCGGTTGGACCCACGATGAAAATACAGCACTTTAAGGACGCGGAGATTATTGCGAAGAAGTTTAACTTCCTGGCAAAAAAATTTGGGATCAAAGTGGTCGTTGATATGAGTGAGATTCGGCAGAATGCAGGACGGGGTATCGGACCGGTATTGGAAGCGCGGGACGTCCTCCAGGTTCTGGAACAGCACAAGAACCGCCCGCTTGCATTGGAAGCCAAAGCAATACGGCTTGCGGGAAAGCTATTAACCTTATGTTTTGCCGATACCCCAGGGAAAAAAGATATGGTCGGCGAGGACGTCGCGCGGGAAATTCTTACCTCCGGCCAGGCATTGACCAAGCTTCGCGAAATTATCAGAACCCAGGGTGGGAATCCGGAGGTCGTTAGCGACCATTTGCGTCCGGGGAGGTATACCTATGAGTTGAAGGGGGGAAAGCACGGCCGCGTGCATTCGATTGATAACAAGCAGATTACCGTCGTTTGTCGTATTCTTGGCTGCCCGACGGACAAAAAGGCGGGGATGTATTTAAACCGGAAACTTGATGAGGCGGTAGACAAGGGTGATATACTATGTACGCTCTACAGTTCGGATAAGTGGAGGCTCAAAGAAGCCGTAGAGACGATAAAAAATATTCCGGTGTATGCGGTTGAATAACTATGTTTAAAAATATCATCGCTCCCATGCAGGCCTGGCTTTTGTCCCAAGGGAAGTGTGTGGGCTGTGGGAGACTGCTTGGAAAAAAGGAAGGCAAGGGGCTCGTTCAGGTGACGTGCGACTGCGGCCGGGTCTACATGTACGATGCTACGGATAAAAAGTTTCGGAGGGCAACACTGAATGAAATCAAATAAGCAGACATTTGCCACGCGCCTGATTGTTTTTTTTGCGATCGTGGTAATTTTCGCCTGGGGCGGGTGGTTTTGGTGGCGCGATTCAATTGCCGCAGTAGATCCCACAGATACGACACCTATAATTTTTGTCGTTGCGCGCGGGGCGGGAGGCAAAGAGATCGCGGCCGACCTTGCAAGCCAAAATCTTATTCACAGTTCCACGGGATTTTTTGTTCTTCTCAAAGTTCTGGGAATTGAGCAGGATTTGCAGGCGGGAGATTTCCGCCTGAATAAATCCATGGATGCCCGGACGATTGCCCTGGAACTGACCCACGGCACACTCGACGTGTGGGTGACGACGCTTGAGGGCTGGAGGACAGAGGAAATTGCGCTTCTTTTGGCAAGCGACCTGGATATTCCTGAAAAAGAATTTTTGAAATATGCGAAGGAAGGCTATATGTTCCCGGATACCTACCTCCTTCCTCGGGACGCAACGGCAGCAGCTATCGCGAAAGTGTTTTTGGATAACTTTGATAAAAAGGTAACTCAGGAAATGCGGGACGCTGCCAAAAAAACTGGCCTTTCATTTGATGATGTGATTACCCTTGCATCCATTGTTGAGCGGGAGGGTAAAACCGATGCCGACCGGCCGGTGATTGCCGGCATTCTTCTTAACCGTCTGAAACTTGGGATGGCGCTTCAAGTGGATGCAACCCTTCAATACGCTTTTGGCTACCAGCCGTTTGAAAAGTCGTGGTGGAAGAAGTCACTCTTTGCCGAGGACAAAAAAATTAAATCTCGGTACAATACGTACGCAAATCCCGGGCTTCCTCCGGGCCCGATTTCCAATCCGGGCCTCGCGTCCATTCAAGCGATTATCAACCCGACGGAAACCGACAATCTTTATTATCTTCACGACCCGACCGGCGCCGTCCATTTCGCCGCGACCCTCGACGAGCACAACGCCAACGTCGCGAAGTACCTCCAATGAATCTGCCCCGACCTGATGGTCGGGGGCATCTTCTCTCGCTCATATATCGCGAGAAAATCCTCATTTTGTGGTAGTATGCTCCTACGAATATGAAAGACAAATATTCCGCGGTATGGGTGTCGCATAGTTCCATCGGAGATTACCTCAAGTGTCCGCGCGCATATTACATAAAAAATATCTATCGTGATCCGAAAACCAATCGCAAAGTCATGCTCATGGCGCCGTCGCTTGCTTTGGGACAAGTAGTGCATGAAGTACTCGAGTCGTTATCGACCGTGCCGCAAGAAGAAAGGAAAATAGATTCGCTTCTTGCGCTCTATGGAGAAAAGTGGCTGTCTGGCAAACGCGGCGGGTTCCGTGATCCGGACGAAGAAAAAAAATTTCAAGCCCGGGGAGCCAAGATGATTGCCCGAGTGATGGCAAGTCCTGGACCGCTTGCTGCAAAGGCAATCAAAATCCGCCAGGATCTGCCGCATTTCTGGCTTTCGGAGGATGACAATATTATCCTTTGCGGCAAAATAGACTGGCTGGAGTATGTCCCCGAGTCTGATTCGGTGAGGATTATAGATTTCAAGACCGGCAAATTTGATGAAGACGAAGATTCGTTGCAGCTTCCCATATATCTTCTTCTTGCGGCTCACTGCCAAACTAAACCCGTGGCTGGGGCCAGTTATTGGTACCTTGAACGTGATGATGCGCCGACTGCGGTATCTTTGCCCACCGGGGAAGATGCGACTAAGCGCGTCATGGAACATGCCCGCATGATTGCCCTCGCCCGAAAAGTGGAACGCTTTGTCTGCAAACAAAAAGACGGCTGCCGCAACTGCCTTCCTTTAGAAGATATTATCGCAGGCCGCGCGGAGTTTGTTGGGGTGGGGGGATACAATCAAAATATCTATATTCGCGCCCAAGCTTGACAAAAGGGAAAAGTCGCGTATAATACGCATTAATTGAATAGCCACAAGAGGCGAACGTTCATTGTTCGCTTCTTTTCGTCGTTCACTAGAGGATTTATCTAATGGCACAAGACCCAACTCATAAGCGGCTGTGGGACACGGATCACCCGAACCTTCCTGCGATCGACTTGACCTTGGTACAGCGTGAATCGTACCAGTGGTTTTTGGAGCAGGGTATCCGCGATCTTCTTTCCGAAGTAACCCCCATCAATGATTTTACCGGTAAAAATTGGGAACTGTCGTTTGGCGATTATTTTTTCGGCAGACCCCGCCTTACGCCTCCGGTTGCGCTTGAAAAAGGTCTTACCTATGACATGCCTTTGAAGGTCATGGCGACCTTGGTCAACAAACAAACCAGCCACCGCGTGATGCAGGAGGTCTTTTTGGGTGATATCCCCGCGATGACCGAGAACGGTACGTTTATAATCAACGGTATCGAGCGCTGTGTCGTCAACCAGCTCGTCCGGTCTCCCGGTATCTACTACACCGGAACCGTGGATACGACAACCGGCAAGACTCTCTATAGCGCGGAAATCCGGCCGATGCACGGCAGCTGGCTCGAGTTTATTGTCACCCGAAACGATGTACTTATGGTTCGCATCGATAGACGCCGCAAATTTGTGGCGTCTACCTTTTTACGGGCCATTGGCCTTTCGACAAACGAAGACATCATCACGGCATTTAAGGGTGTGAAGACCGGAGACCACAGGTATATCGAGGCAACGCTTGCCAAAGATCCGACGACAAGTCAGACCGAGGCTGTTTTGGAGCTCTACCGGAAACTCCGCCCGGGCGAGCCCATTGTTATTGATAACGCGCAGGAACTCTTGCGCACCATGTTTTTTGATTATAGGCGCTACTCTCTGGAGCGCGTAGGGCGCTACAAAATGAACAAGAAGCTGGCCCTTTCTGTTCCCAATGACAAAGATCACTGGGTGTTGACCCGCGAAGACATCATTGGCGCCATTTCCTACCTTATGAATCTGGCAAATGGAGAGGGAGATGTCGATGACATTGATCACCTGGGTAATCGCCGCGTGCGCCGCGTCGGAGAGCTCGTTTCCACTAACGCCTTCCGTGTCGGACTTTTGCGGCTCGAGCGGTCGGTTCGGGAGAAAATGAGCCTCGCTGGCCCCACTGCCGAAGATTTGACGCCGATGCAACTGGTTAACGCGCGGCCCATTATCGCCTCGGTCAATGACTTTTTCCGTACCAGTCAGCTTTCGACCATTCTTGACCAAACCAATCCACTGGCCGAAGTGGACAACCTTCGAAGGTTGACGGTTATGGGCGTCGGCGGTATCTCGCGGGAACGCGCATCCTTCTCCATCCGGGACATCAACGCTTCGCAGTACGGTCGGATTTGTCCGGTTCGTTCCCCCGAAGGGCCCAACATTGGCTTGGTGACCTATATGTCCCTCTACGCCCGGGCCAATGAGTACGGGTTTTTGGAGACACCATACCGGAAAGTGAACAAGAAAAAAGTAACAGACGAAATGGTGTATCTGGATGCCAGCGATGAACAGTACCATTACATTACCCACGCAGGCGTGGCAATTGACGCCAATGGCCATATTACCGATGAGCGTGTCGCGGTTCGGTATAAAGGAGAGTTTTTAGAAGCGGATGCGAGTGTTGTTGAATATATTGATATAATTCCCCGCCAGGTTGTCGGGGCGCCGGCCTCCCTTATTCCGTTTTTGGCCCACGATGAGGCAAACCGCGCACTTATGGGCACACACATGCAGTGTCAGGCAGTGCCGCTCGTGAATCCCGAAACGCCGTTTGTCGGCACGGGTATGGAAGCGATAATTTCCGCCACCATGGGCCGCGTTATTATGGCCCCGGATGACGGCACCGTGCGTTACTCCGACGGAACGCGCGTCGAGTTTGAATCAAAAGACGGAGAGACGCTTTCGTGGTCCACTGCCAAATTTACGAGGAGCGCCCAGTCAACCTGTTACAACCAGCGGGTGATTGTCCACACCGGTCAAAAAGTGAAAAAGGGTCAGGTTTTGATTGAGGGACCGGCAAGCGAAGACGGAGAACTCGCCCTCGGCGCCAATGTGGTTATCGCCTATATGAGCTTTGACGGACTGGGATATGAGGACGCCATTGTCGTTTCCGATAGGCTCGTTCGCGAAGACGTTCTGACCTCGGTTCATATCGAAGAATACGACGCGAGTGTTGTTGATACCAAGCTGGGCCCGGAGGAAACAACCCGCGATATCCCCAATGTCGGGGAAGAAGCGCTTCGGAATCTTGATGAGAATGGTATTGTCGTTGTTGGCGCCCAGGTCGGCCCTAATGACATACTTGTTGGAAAAATTGCACCCAAGGGAGAAACCGAGCTTACTGCAGAAGAGCGGCTCCTACGGGCTATTTTCGGCGAAAAGGCCCGCGAAGTTCGCGACACCAGCCTTCGGGTTGCACACGGAGAACGCGGCACGGTTATTGAAGTGAAGATTCTTGACAAAGAACAAGGCGATGAGCTCGAGCCCGGAACCAACCGCAAAATTGTTGTGAAAGTAGCCCAGATGCGGAAAGTCGTTGTTGGGGACAAGCTCGCCGGACGCCACGGCAACAAGGGAGTTATCTCCAAAGTAGTGCCGGGCTCTGACATGCCGCATCTTCCTGACGGCACGATTGTTGACGTTATTATTTCTCCGCTTTCGGTTTTGTCCCGTATGAACTTAGGACAGCTTTTAGAAGCGCATTTAGGATTGGCCGCAAAGGCGTTAAACCAAAAAGTGGCACTTCCGGTTTTTGAGCATATCGGTGAGGAACATATTATCGAAAAACTCAAAGAGGCAGGGGTTCCGGTATCAGGCAAAAGCACGCTCTACGACGGCAGGACCGGCGAGGCATACTCTGAGCCTATCGTCGTTGGCGTTGGGTACATCATGAAGCTCATCCACATGGTGGAGGACAAAACCCATGCCCGGTCAACCGGTCCCTACTCGCTCGTTACCCAGCAGCCACTAGGCGGCAAAGCGCAAATGGGAGGACAACGGTTGGGAGAAATGGAAGTCTGGGCGCTTGAGTCGCACCGGGCCGCCCATATCCTTCAGGAAATGCTTACCATCAAATCCGACGATGTCGTGGGACGCGCCAAAGCATTTGAAGCAATTGTCAAAGGAACCGATATCCCCGAATCAACAATTCCCGAATCATTCAAAGTGCTTGTGAAAGAACTTCAGGCACTGGGCCTCAACGTCAATCCGACAGGTGCCGTGACCGTGCGACCTGTCTCACCCACGCAGACCGTAACTGACGACGTGGTGAAAAAAGAAGCAGTAGAGATAGCAAAGGCAAGCGGAGAAGAAGCGGTAGCGGAAGCGGCTCCGGCACCGACGGAGGAAACACATGGATAAAAAAGCGACATTTGCCAATATTGTAGACTTTGCAGGGTTGAAAATTACCCTTGCCTCACCCGAGGAAGTGAAGTCCTGGTCGTATGGGGAGGTAACGAAGCCGGAAACGATCAACTACCGGACGCTTAAGCCCGAAAAAGACGGGCTCTTCGATGAGCGGATTTTTGGCCCTACGAAAGACTGGGAATGTTACTGCGGCAAGTACAAGAGGATCCGGTACCGCGGCATCGTTTGCGACAAATGCGGCGTTGAAGTCACCCAGAGTAAAGTCAGGCGTGAGCGTATGGGCCATATTGCGCTCGTGGCTCCCGTTGCCCATGTCTGGTTTTTCAAAGGCGCGCCCAGTAAGCTTTCGCTTCTTCTGGATATCAGCCCGAGAGCCCTGGAAGAGGTCATCTATTTTGCCCAATATCTGGTTACCCGCGTGGATGAGGAAAAACGGAAAACCGTGATGACGCATTTGGGACAAGGCGGAAAGACCCGCATGGAAGAGGTCGCCAAGCGAGTGAAGGAAGAGGTTGCGGTCTTAAAGGCCGGGTATGTGAAGCAAAAAGAAGAGGTAAAGGGCCGCGTCTCGGGGACTGAAGCCCGCGATATGGCGGTATCGGAGCTCACGCTGAAGGAACGCCAGGAAATCTCAAGAATTGAAGACCAGGGGAGCCAGGAAGAAGAAAAGATTAAGACCATTACCGATCAGGTCGTGTCGATCGTCAAATCAATCCGACCCTTGGCGACGCTTACGGAAGACGAATTTTTGAGGCTTTTCGAATATGAGACAACCGCCTGTTTTGAAGTAGGGATGGGCGCGGAGGCGGTTCTTGACGTGATCAAAAAGCTTGATCTTGATAAGCTTGCAGCGAGTCTTCGCGAAGAAATTCAAAACACGAGCGGACAACGGCATATTAAACTGACCAAACGCCTGCGCCTGGTTGACGGCATGCGCAAAGCCAATATTGCCCCTTCCTGGATGATTATCAATACCTTGCCGGTTATTCCTCCAGATCTGCGGCCCATGGTACAGCTGACCGGCGGAAGGTTCGCAACCAGCGACTTGAATGATTTGTACCGGAGAGTCATAAACCGCAACAACCGCCTCAAGCATCTTATGGCTTTGGGGGCGCCGGAAATAATTCTGCGGAATGAAAAGCGGATGCTGCAGGAAGCGGTCGATTCCTTGATCGACGTGACCCAGCGCCCGAGTTCTCGCGCCGTGATTGCGCCTTTGCGATCTTTGTCTGACATGCTTCGCGGCAAACAAGGCCGGTTCCGGCAGAATTTGCTTGGGAAACGCGTCGACTATTCGGGGCGTTCCGTTATCGTTGTCGGGCCTGAACTTAATCTCACCCAGTGCGGTATCCCCAAAGAAATGGCTCTCGAAATGTTCAAGCCGTTTGTCCTTCGCGAGCTTATTGTCCGGGGAATTGCCCCGAACGTCAAAAATGCCAAGAATGTGCTGGAGCGCCGGACGCCGGAGGTTTTTGACATTCTTGAGGAGATTACCAAACACCATCCGGTTCTTTTAAACCGTGCGCCGACCCTGCATAAGCTGGGTATTCAGGCCTTTTACCCCATCCTTATCGAAGGGTCCGCCATCCGCATACACCCCTGTGTGTGTGCCGGATACAACGCAGACTTTGACGGAGACCAAATGGCCGTACATATTCCGCTTTCTACCGAGAGTCAGCACGAGGCGGCCCACCTCATGCTTCCGACGCATAATCTCCTCAAGCCCGCGGACGGGTCTCCGATTACGGTTCCCAACAAGGAAATGGTATTGGGCTGCTACTACCTCTCAACGGTTGATCCAAACGCCCCGCAAGAAGAGAAGGAACTTACCGTGTTTGCAACGCAGGAAGATGCAGTCTTTGCCTATCAGACAGGCAAAATAGCTCTGCGCTCTCCCATTCGCGTCGCGATAGCAAAAGAACTTCTGACGACCACCGTCGGCAAGGTGCTCTTTAACGAAATACTCCCTGAAGGACTCCGCTTCGTCAATACCCCGGTGAAAGCGGCAACCGTGAAATCCATCATCACGAAAGCCCTGAAGCTTTACACCCGTGAAGAAGTGGTTGCCCTCATAGACGCAATCAAAAACCTCGGGTTTTGGGGCGCGACCATATGCGGCGGGCTTTCTGTATCGGTCTTTGACTGTATTCAGATTCCCGAAAAGGCTGAGATCGTAGGAGTTGCCGAGAAGAAAGTTACCGAAGTGGACCAAAACTATCAGCAAGGCCTCATTACGCTTGAGGAAAAGAAGCGGTTGGCAAACGAAATTTGGATCGAAGTGACCGAGCGCATGGCAGATATGACGTGGGCGCAAATGCCCAATAACAACCCGGTCAAGATGATTATTGAATCCGGTAGCGCCCGGGCCTCCAAAGATCAGCTCAAACAGCTCTCTGCAATCAAAGGGCTTGTCGTTGACCCGCTCGGGAAAATCGTTGAGCTTCCGACCAAGAGTAACTACCGTGAGGGTCTTTCTATTTTTGAATACGTCACCTCAACCCGCGGATCCCGCAAAGGCTTGACTGACTCGGCCCTGAAGACCGCGGACGCCGGGTACTTAACCCGACGCTTGGTCGACGTTTCCCACGACATGATCATTCGCATGGCCGACTGCGGCACCTCGGAAGGATGGGAAGTTGTACGGGCCGAGGACCGGCAGGCGGTACTTGCCACACGCGTTATCGGTAGATTCGCGGCTGTTGATGTGACGGCACCAAACAGCAAGAAAGTTCTTATTGCTAAGGGAGAGGAAATTACTGAGGAAAACGCAGGGCTCTTGGATGAACATGACGTGCAGTCGGTACTCGTTCGTTCGGCCATATCCTGTCAGGCGCCGATTGGTATGTGTGCGGCCTGTTACGGAAGGGACTACAGCACCGATGCGCAGGTTGAACTGGGTACGCCCGTGGGCGTGCTTGCCGCCCAATCCATCGGCGAGCCCGGTACACAGCTGACCATGCGTGTGCGGCACGCCGGAGGTATCGTGGGACTTGACGTGACGCAGGGCTTGCCGCGGGTCGAGGAGCTTTTTGAAGTCCGCTTGCCGCGGGTGTTGTCGCCGCTTTCTGAGATTGCCGGAAAAGTGGAAGTTATTGAAACCGAAGCCGGGTACAAAGTCCGGGTCAAAAATACCACGATCAAGCCGCCGGAAGAGCGTGAATATGTTATTCCCCTAACGAGCGAACTTAAAGTCAAAGACGGGGAATTGGTTGCCGCAGGAGACCAGCTTGCCGGAGGCTATTTGGATCTCAAAGAAGTACTCCAAGTGCGGGGGCTTCGCGGAGCACAAAAATATCTTATCACCGAAATTCAGCGGGTCTATGAGTCCCAGGGCATTATGATTCATGATAAGCATTTTGAAGTGATCGTTCGGAAAATGAGCGACAAGGTACGCGTCGACACCTCCGGCGACACGATGCTGCTTCCCGGCGAACTCGTTGACCGGATGCGTTTCCAGGACGAAAACGCCAGGGTGCTGGCCGCAGGGGGAGAGCCGTCAACCGCACAGATAATTGTCCTTGGGATTACGCGGGCGTCACTCTTCACCGAGTCGTGGTTGTCTGCCGCGTCTTTCCAGGAAACGACCAATGTTCTGACTGATGCAGCCCTGGCTGCCAAGGAGGATAAGTTGCTGGGTCTTAAAGAAAACGTTATAATCGGACGACTCATTCCGGTATCTGCGGAACGGGCAGCAATAAAACACTAATATGCCGACGATTAACCAACTTATCAAATACGGCCGACACTCCCGGGCAAAAAAGATAAAAGCAACCGCACTGCGGAAGTTTTTTAATGCCAAAGACCGCGTCACGCATCAGGTGCCATCTCCCTTCAAGCGGGGAGTGGTGACCTTGGTCAAAACCATGACACCCAAAAAGCCAAACTCTGCGCTTCGGAAAGTTGCCCGCGTCCGGCTTTCAAACAAGCAGGAAGTGACGGCATATATTCCGGGAATCGGCCACGAGCTTACGGAACACGCAATTGTTTTGGTTCGCGGCGGAAGGGTCCCCGACCTACCAGGCGTAAAATATCATATTGTTCGGGGAAAATATGACTCTTCGGGAGTAGCAAACCGCAAACAGGGTCGTTCCCGCTACGGCGCCAAAGCAGGTAGCCCGGGACCCGCACCCGCGGCTGCCAGTTAATCTATGAGATCAGGACGCGTATCACACCCCGTATTTGAGCCCGATCCCCTCTATGGGAACAGACTCCTTACCCGTTTCATAAACCGGGTGATGAAAAGCGGCAAAAAGAGTACCGCCCGGGATGTCGTCTACAAAGCATTGGAAAGCATAAAAGAAAAAGGCGAAGACCCGGTGGTGGTATTTGAAACCGCAATAAATAACGTTGGGCCAAAAATGGAAGTGAAGGCACGGCGTGTGGGAGGCGCCTCGTATCAGGTTCCGACCGAAGTGCGCGGTGACCGCAGAATGGCCCTCGCCATGCGGTGGATCGTACAGTTTGCCAACAAAAGATCAAGTAAGGAGTTTAAAGGATTTGCCCCGAAGCTCGCGGCCGAGCTTACGGATGCTGCCAAAGGTCAGGGTGAAGCGATCAAGAAACGGGACACCGTGCAGCGTATGGCCGACGCCAACCGGGCGTTTGCGCATTTTAAGTGGTAAGCTTCTTTTTGAGTTCCTCAAGCCAGGTCGTTATTTTTCCGTTATTATCCTCAGTGTTTGTATAGTATTTATCAATGCGGAGGGAAGGAACGAGCAACGTCCCTTTTAGGTTTTTTACAAATTCTTCAAAGTGGTCAACTGCGCCGCAGAAGAATTTATACGAGGAATCCCCGAGACCGAAAATGGCAAAAGGTTTGGCAATCTCGGTTGTTTTCATTTTTTCCATGAGCGGCAAGTAGTCTTCATGGGGGAATCCCTCGTTGCTGTCAAAGTCCCAGCTGGGGGAGCCAATGATAACTACTTGGGGGCTGGTAAAATCTTCAGGAGACGTTTCGCGTGCTTCCTTCATGGTGACTGTGTGTCCTGCGGCCGTGAGAGCATCATTGACCATATGCGCGACCGTTTGCGTGGAACCGGAGTTGGTAGCCCAGACCAGAAGTATGTGCATGTTTTTTATTGTACAATATGTGACATGAAACACATAATCAAGCATTTCAAAACCGTTGATCCTACTTTGGCCGCAGCCATTAAAGCCATAGATCTCATCGTTCCCAGTAATGATTATTTCTCTGATCTTTGTGAAATTATCGTGCAGCAGCAACTATCGGAAAAAGCGGGAGCCACGATCTACGCCCGGTTTGAGGCGCTGTTTCCCCGAAAGAAGGTAACAGCCAAAAAACTACTTGCTTTGAGGGACGCGAAAATCCGCTCTGTTGGGACGTCTGGCTCGAAAATAACATATCTAAAAAATCTTGCAAGGCACGCACAGGATTTTGATTTGCGAACGCTTCGGGATATGAAAAACGAAGAGGTCATTGCAGAGCTGACGAAAATCAAAGGGATCGGCCCGTGGAGCGCAGAAATGTTTCTTATGTTTTCCCTCGGGCGGGAAGACGTGTTTTCGTATGGCGATTTGGGACTTAGGCGCGCAATCCAAAAACTCTATAAGTTCAAAAAAGAGCCCACGGTGAAGCAAATGGAAAAAATTGTCCGCAAGT
Organism: uncultured Gammaproteobacteria bacterium; assembly: GCA_964515005.1. Classification (GTDB taxonomy): domain Bacteria; phylum Patescibacteriota; class Microgenomatia; order UBA10105; family UBA927; genus XYB1-FULL-47-11. Next base: position 62,215 of record CAZEVT010000001.1, on the reverse strand, counting down.
GGTCGCCGTACCGCACGTATGGAGCCCGTATTTTGTGGAAAATGTTAGAATAGGGCTATGGGAAATCCGCTTATACTTTTCGGGATCATCCTTATCCTCGCTGGTATATTTGCAAATATCGCTCCGGGCATGAAAATTCCCTTACTTCCCGGAGACGTCTACATCCAAAAAGAGGGATTTACCATTTATTTTCCGCTTGTCAGCTCCATTATTTTAAGTATTGCACTTACTGTTATTTTTAATTTATTCAAGTAACTCATGGACAAGGCGGATTTACAAAAGAAGCACTGCATTCCCTGCGAGGGGACGGAGGAACCGTTTAACACGGAGAAAATATACGCGTATAAACCTGCGCTTTCCGTCCCGTGGGAACTGGTCGATACGAACAAGGCCGGTTCGGGAGCCAAAAAAATCAGCCACCAGTTCACATTCAAGAATTTCCCGGAAGCGATTGCATTCGTTGACAAGATTGTGCCGATTGCAGAGGCGGAAGGGCATCACCCGGACCTTCACATTTACTACAACAAGGTGCTCGTTGAACTCTGGACCCATGCCATCGGCGGACTTTCAGAAAACGACTTTATCATGGCACTCAAGCTCGAATCGTTATGAAAAAAATCGGATGGATTTTGCTTATTCTTTTGATTGGGGTTGTGATTTGGGCGCGGCGGGGAGTTGCACCGGCGGTTGGCCCCGCACCAACAATTATTCCTCAAACAAAGACGGCGCCACAAAATACTACCGGACTTCCTCTTACACTTCCGAACGGGTTTTCCATTGCAACCTACGCCAAAAACGTCCCCAATGCACGGGTGCTAGTGCTCGATCCCAAAGGTAGAGTCCTGGTAAGTAGTCCTGCATCTGGTAAAGTATTTGCCGTTTCTGCAACTGGGCAGGAGTCGGTGGTCGTGCAAGGCCTTCGTCAGCCGCACGGATTGGCGTTCAAAAACGGCGCACTGTATATTGCGGAAAACAATGCCGTTGCAGTCTATGACTATGACGTGTCAAATGCGAAAGCTTCCGCTCGCCGGAAAATCATCGACCTGCCTTCCGGCGGCAACCATTTCACCAGAACCATCGGATTCGGGCCAGACGGGAAGCTGTATATTGCCATCGGATCAACGTGCAACGTGTGCGTTGAGGACAACGCGCAGCGGGCAAAAATACTCGTTGCCAATGCCGACGGCAGTGACCTGAAACAGTTTGCGACGGGCCTGCGAAATAGCGTGTTTTTCACCTGGCATCCAGTGACAAAACAAATGTGGGCGACCGACATGGGGCGTGATCTTTTGGGGGATAATACGCCACCGGAAGAAGTAAACATCATTTTGGAGGAAAAAAACTACGGATGGCCGTATTGTTACAGCAAACGGGTCCATGACAAGAGTTTTGACGCGGCTGGGAAGTTCATTGATTTTTGTAAAACCACAGAGCCGCCGGTTATTGAGTATCAGGCCCATTCGGCTCCTCTTGGCATTGCATTTATTCCCGCCGCCTGGGGCAAGGAATACGCGGGAGATCTTCTTGTAGCGTACCACGGTTCTTGGAATAGAACAGAGCCGACGGGGTACAAGATTGTCCGGTTTAAACTTGACGACAAAGGAAATTCTCTGGGAGCAGAAGATTTTATATCCGGCTGGTTGAGTAAAGGCAGCGCCCTCGGCCGTCCTGTGGATTTACTGTTTGATGACAAAGGGAATTTATATATTTCTGATGATAAAGCAGGAGTTGTTTACAAAATTTTCAAAACCTAAGTACGAATTTTAGGGAACAACAGGTCGATAACGCCTTGAAGACCCGAAGCCTCTCTTGCCCCGCGTTCTGTTAGCATGGCTCCTGTTTGAATAATAAAATCAAATAATGCAGCATTTATATTATTTTGGATGAGGTGGTTTACTCCTGAAATCAGCGATCCGAGAAGGACGCCGTCTCGTACAGGATTTGCTCCTTTACTAAATATTAGAATTTTTGGCCCTTCGGGGTTCATAGGGGGCATTATACTCAAATTTACCCAAATGTAAACGCGTAGAGTTCGAGGTTGGGGTCTAAAAATTTCAGTAGCAGGATGTGTTGCCCGGGGGTTGGGAGTTTAATGAGGTCATAGAGCCGGTCGGTATCTACGGTAATAGTATTTACTAATTTCCCGTCCAAATACACTTCTACTTTCCCCGGTTTATCTTTTGGACGCATGACCAAGAATACGTCTGCGGCGTCAAAGGGAAAAGTAAGTGTTGCGCCGGTGGCGGGCATGGCGTATTCTTCTGATTTGGTCCAGCTGCCTCCAAGCGTATATGCTGGTGCAAACCCGCCCCGTGCGGTTCCAAGATAGGTTTCCGGCGTCCGGGCATGGACCTGATACTCGGGGTTATCAATCGGCATATCCAGCGCAAGAAGCTCCTGGATTTTTTTCTCGGTTTCGTCATAGTCGCCTTCGCCGAAATGCGTATATCGAATTTTCCCGTTTTTATCTATCAAATATTTTGCCGGCCAGTAGCGGTTGTCATACGCATTCCAGGTGGCAAAGTCATTATCTTGCATGACGAGATATTCAAGATCAAAGTCTTTAATGGCCTTGGCAACGTTGTCGGGATTCTTTTCAAATTCAAATTCTGGTGTGTGAACGCCGATAATAATGAGTCCCTTGTCTTTGTACTTCGCATGCCAATTTTTGAGGTAGGGAAGTGTTCGAATACAATTTATGCACGTATATGTCCAAAAATCCATTAGTACAACCTTTCCTCGTAGTTCTAAAAGAGTCACGCTTTGTCCGTTGAACCATTGACCGCCGGTTATAAGATTTGGTGCAGAATCAAGGTTGGGTTGTTCCTTCATTTTTTTAAGTTCATTCTTTACCAAATCGTTGTCTTCCAGCTTTGTTAGCCCAACACCATAATTGGGAAACTTTTCTAAAATATACGCCTGAAACTGGCGATCCCAACTGAAGTAAATCGCAATAGCTGTGACGATCATAAGAACTCCAAATATCTTTTGGATTGCGAGAGTATTTCGGGTAAGCCATGGAATGCGGGTAAGGAGTGTCCGTCCGCCGTAGGTGATGGCAAGCATAGGGATAGCAGTACCCACAGAGTAGGCAACGGTGATGACAACTGCTGACCCCGTGACCGTTCCGGTGAGCGCAAGTGAGATTATCGACGCGAGGATTGGTCCAACGCACGGCGCCCAAATAAGGCCGAGGGTGAAACCAACGAGAATGCCACCCATAAACCCGTCTCTTTGAGATTGTTGGGGTAAGAGTCCCGAAAGTTGCGAAAATAATTTTTCCATCCAAACGCGAAATTTGGGGATAATGAGGCTTAGCCCGAAAGATGCGATCATCACGACAGCAACTGTGCGCAGCGCATCTGCGGAAATGCCGGTTGCCTTCACGATTGCCGAGAGAAACAGAGTAAAGAAGGTAAAACTTAAAATAAATCCGGTTACCACGCCAAGCGGCCGCCGTTTGCCGCCCGTGAGCGAACCGGATAAAACAATCGGGAGAATCGGCAGAATGCACGGGGATAAGATAGTCACGATACCAGCGAGAAATGCAAAAAAGACAAGGAGGATCATGGCTAATTACTTGGTACGCTCAATAAGCTCGGTAATTGCGCCCCCGTTCCATTTGGTGATTTCACGGCCAGCAGCATCTACGAGAACAAATGTGTGTTGATAGGCGATATTATATTTTCTCTTCAATTCAATGGAGGTGTCGTAGTCGGTTTTAAACAGGGTGACGCCTTCGGGAATTTTGTCGCGTTCATCGGAAAGTTCTTTGTCCGTAGGTATGCAGGTTGAGCACCACGGTGCATGAAAGTACAAGACCCGCTTTGTATCGCGTGCCGCCTCAAATGCCTCTTGGGAGTAGGCGAGGTAGCGTGTTGCTGCTTGTTGAGAATTCTGACCTGTTTGATTTACCGACAGAGAACTTTGGTTGAATACACCGGGCATTAAATCAGAGTCGGAGATATACCACCAGGCGCCGGCCGTCACAGCAAGAGCCGCAAGGCATCCGAAGATTGGATTTTTCATACTGTTGTTAAGTATCTCACAAAATTAACTATAGCTCAAATTGTACGATTTGGCTACAATGAGTGTATGACCTTCAACTGGATCGACTGGGTGATTGTCGGCGTCCTTGCGTATTACGGATTCCAGGGGTGGATTTCGGGATTTGCTGATCTGGGACTCTCTTTTGTCACGTTTCTTGCCTCGTTATGGTTTGCCGTCAAATTCCATGCGCCGGTTGGCGACTTTCTTACGGACAAATTCGGCATTGCCCCGATGTGGTCGACGGTCCTGGGGTATATCATCGTCGCCTTCATCGCCGAGGCAATTCTTTCGGAAGTTGCGTGGTTCGTGATGAAGAAAATACCCAAGAAACTCATTTCTTCGAAAGCAAATAAATGGCTGGGGATTCTCATTTCGGTTTTTAACGGACTCATCATTATCTCATTTATACTCCTCGTTATTCTTGCGCTTCCTCTCCGGGGTACGGTTCGAGCGGATATTAAAGCTTCCAAGATCGGAAACTCACTCGTTGCTCTTGTGGAGAAATACGGCGCACCGATTAAATCAACGATCGAACAGGTGAGAGATGAGGCGATTAAATTCCGTACCATTGAGCCGGGGTCCAAAGAACGGGTCGCCCTCGATGTGGCGGCCAAAGCCAGTGAGCTCCTTGTTGATGATCCCGCCGAACGGGACATGCTTGCGCTTCTTAACGCAGAACGGAAAAAAGCAGGACTGCCGAACTTCACAGTGGATATAAAAACAACCGCAGTAGCCCGGGAACACAGCAGGGATATGTTTTTGCGGCAGTATTTTGCCCACGTCAATCCAGACGGGAAAGACGCAGGGGACAGGCTCACCCAGGGCAGCGTCCCCTACACTGTTGCAGGGGAAAATTTAGCCTATGCTCCGGATGTGGCAATTGCACACGCGGGTCTTATGAACAGTCCCGGCCACCGGAGAAATATCCTGGATCCCTCCTTCCGCCACATCGGCATCGGGATCATCAGCACGGACAGGTATGGCATGATGGTGACCCAAGACTTTACGAACTAGGGATGATGCCTGCCCCGCATACGCGCTCTTCCGACGCGAGGACGTAGACCTCGGAAGGAAGTAAGCGTTATGCTGGGGGTCACACAGGATTTTACAAATTAACGTTCGGGCAGTTTGGAATCTCAGAAGCCGACAGTAATTTGATTGAAATATAATGGAGAGTGTCCTTAAAGAGTTGAAAATTCCAGAGAAAGAGAGTACTATATAGCCCATGAAGAAGCTCCAGGGCCGCATTCCTCTTATCGAAGGTGATTCCGCTGCGTACACAGTCGAGGCATGGGAGCGATTAAAAACACAGGGAGATGTTCCATTCAAGATTGTCAAACCACTTAATAAAGAGGTTATGAGACCTGGGGCAACGTATGTACGAGATGGGTTGGGTAGAAATTATAGAATTGAATATCGCACTCAGGGTGGGGTTGAGAATGGACAACGATTTGTGAATGTGGTTCTTCTCAAATAGCTTCAAAATTTTAGTATATACAAAGCATGGCGTAGATAACTACCTCAATGTGCTTCGCAAGTTATAGACAAGGTCGCAAAATTTTAGTACAATATTGGGGTTGAAACACGGCTGCGCGCTTGTGCGTAGCCCTTTTTATTATGGCCGCACCAACAACCATTACGACCGAACAGCGAGATGTTCCACTTGATAAAGTGCGGAACATCGGCATCATCGCGCATATTGATGCCGGGAAAACCACGACCACCGAGCGGATTTTGTATTACACCGGTAGGTCATACAAAATCGGAGACATCGACGAGGGTACCACCCAAATGGACTGGATGGAGCAGGAAAAAGAACGGGGAATTACGATTGTCTCTGCTGCAACCACCGCATTTTGGAAAAACTACCGCTTCAACATCATCGATACCCCGGGACACGTTGACTTTACCGCAGAAGTAGAACGGTCTCTCCGTGTTCTTGATGGAGGCATTACGGTTCTTGACGCTGAAGAGGGCGTGCAGTCGCAATCGGAGACCGTGTGGCACCAGGCAGATAAATACCTCGTACCCCGCCTCTGCTTTATCAATAAAATGGACAAGCTGGGCGCAGATTTCCGAGCCACGATCAAATCGATCGAAGACCGCTTAGGCGCCCACTGTGCCGTGATGGTGGTCCCGATCGGAGTGGAAAACACGTTTAAAGGGATTGTCGATCTGTTGCCCAGGGTTGCCTACGTATGGAATTCGGACGATCTCGGGGCGCACCCCGATGAGGTCAAAATTCCTTCGGATCTCAAAGACGAAGTGGAAAAATCCCGCGCCGCACTGGTCGAGCGCATTTCAGAAACTGACGACGCGCTTCTTGAGAAATTTCTCAATGGTACCGAGCCCACGGTTGAAGAACTCAAGGCTGCGCTTCGCCGGGCAGTCATTGCCTACAAGCTCGTGCCTATCTATGCCGGATCCAGCCTGCGGAATAAAGGCGTCCAGCCGCTTCTTGATGCCGTCGTTGACTATCTTCCTTCTCCTTTAGATCTCCCTCCTGTTGAGGGGACGGATCCAAAGACCGGTGAGAAAATTAGCCGCAATCGAGTTAAAGAAGATCCATTCTCCGGGCTTGCCTTCAAAATCCAGATCGATCCGCACGTCGGGAAACTTACGTACGTTCGTATTTATTCAGGAAAACTCGAATCCGGAAGCTACGCCTACAATTCCTCAAAAGGCGGGACAGAGCGCGTGGGACGCTTGCTTCTGATGCATGCCAACCAACGGGAAGAAATCAAAGAAGCGTATGCCGGAGAAATCGTTGCGGTTGTCGGATTTAAGGAGACAATTACCGGAGACACCGTCTGTTCCCAGGATAATCCGATTGTTTTGGAGAAAATTTCCTTCCCCGATCCGGTTATTTCCCTGGCCATCGAGCCCAAAACCAAAAACGACCAGGAAAAGATGGGCTATGCCTTGCAAAGGCTTAGTGAGGAAGATCCCACGTTTAAGATTAAATCTAATCTCGAAACCAACCAGACGATCATCTGGGGCATGGGAGAGCTTCATCTTGAGATCCTTGTCGACCGCATGAAACGCGAGTTTAAGGTAGAGGCAAATGTCGGGGCCCCGCAGGTTGCCTACAAAGAAACGATCAAGGCTGAAGCGGAAGGGGAAGGGAAATATATCCGCCAATCCGGAGGCCGCGGTCAATACGGTCACTGTTTCATCCGTATTGCACCCAAGGGCCGGGGCGAAGGGTACGAGTGGATCAATGACATCAAGGGCGGCGCCATCCCCAAGGAGTTTATCGCCCCTATCGAAAAGGGTATCCGCGAAGCCATGGAAAACGGCGTGGTTGCCGGCTACCCATTGGTTGACATGTCGGTGACGCTCTACGACGGAACCTACCATGATGTTGATTCCTCGGAAATTGCCTTCAAAATCGCAGGAAGTATGGCCCTCCAACATGCGGTGAAGCAGGCACAAGCCACGATACTCGAGCCTATCATGAAGGTGGAGGTAACGACGCCTGATGAGTTTATGGGAGACATCATCGGTGACCTCGGCGCCAAGCGCTCGCAGATTTTGGGAACGAGCAAGCGCGGCCACGTGACCGTGATTGTGGCCATGGTTCCTTTGGCTGAGCTTTCCGGGTATGCCACCACGCTCCGAAGCATGAGTAAAGGCCGCGCGACCTATTATATGGAGCCGTCCCACTACGAAGAGGTGCCGCGAAACATCCAGGAGAAGATTATCGAGCAGTCCGGCCGCAGCAGCATTACCCGCGCCTAAGCGTGAGGCCTATTGTCAGCGTGGGGAAGCTGTGGTACAATATATTCAAGGCTCAGGTGAGTTGAGGTTTTTTTGTTGTTATAACAGTATTTATTAATTAGCCCCGATTGGATCGGGGTAAAAGGAGGCCCTATGGCAGACCAGAAAAAATTTGAACGAACGAAACCCCATTTGAATATCGGGACTATTGGGCACGTTGACCATGGAAAAACGACCCTGACGTCCGCCATTACCCACGTACTGGCCAAGCAGGGACTTGCTAAAGCCCTCAAATACGAGGAAATCGACAGCGCTCCGGAGGAAAAAGCCCGAGGCGTTACCATCAACATCCATCACTCTGAATACGAGACCAAAAAGCGCCACTACGCACACATTGATGCGCCGGGACACGCTGATTACGTCAAAAACATGATTACCGGTGCCGCCCAGATGGACGGCGCCATTTTGGTTGTTTCCGCGCCTGACGGCCCTATGCCCCAGACCCGGGAACACATTTTGCTTGCAAAACAGGTCAATGTACCTGCAATTGTCGTTTTTATGAACAAATGCGACATGGTGCAGGACAAAGAGCTCTTGGATTTGGTCGAAATGGAAGTCCGGGAGCTTTTGACGAAATACGGCTTCCCGGGAGACAAAACCCCGGTTATCCGTGGGAGTGCCATCAACGCCCTTAAGGGAGACGCGGAAGCAGAAAAAGCCATCCAACAGCTCATGGATACGGTCGACGAGTACATCCCGACGCCGGTCCGTGCACTTGATAAGCCGTTCCTGATGCCTATTGAGGACATTTTTTCAATCAAAGGCCGCGGAACCGTCGTCACCGGTCGGATTGAGCGGGGCCGCGTCAAAGTTAACGAAACTATTGAAATCGTGGGAATCAAGGCTACCCAATCGACAGTGGTTACCGGAGTCGAGATGTTCCGAAAACTTCTTGACGAGGGACAAGCAGGAGACAACGTCGGGATTTTGCTTCGGGGAATCGAAAAAGATCAGGTGGAGCGGGGACAAGTTCTTGCCCATCCCGGATCCATCAAACCCCACACGGAGTTTGAGGCCGAAGTCTATGTGTTGGCCAAAGAAGAAGGCGGACGACATACGCCATTTTTCACCGGCTACCGGCCACAGTTTTATATCCGGACAACCGATGTAACCGGAGAAGTTGCCCTTCCAACAGGCGTGGAGATGGTTATGCCGGGAGACAACACCAAGATGACCGTGAAGCTTATCGTTCCCGTCGCCCTTGAAGAAGGTATGCGATTTGCCGTTCGCGAAGGCGGACACACCGTCGGGGCGGGAGCAATCACGAAGATCATTGCGTAAGGGAATTAGTTCGCCTAAGCTCTTTGAGAGATTTCTACTATGCCAAAAGGACGAATACGAGTACGTTTAAAAGCGTATGACAGCAGGATTATTGATGATTGCTGTCAGAAGATTTTAGATACCGCAGTTCGAACGGGTGCGCAGGTCGTGGGACCTATTCCGCTTCCTACCGACCGCGAACATTTTAACGTAGCGAGAAGTCCTTTTATCGACCGCAATAGCCGGGAAGATTTCATGATCAAGACGCACAAGCGCCTGATTGATATCATTGAGCCGACTGACAAGACTATCGATCAGCTGATGCACCTGGATCTGCCTGCAGGAGTCGATGTAGAGATCAAAATGTAAATTGGAATTAAGAGAGATACTCTGGTATACTTAGCTTGATATGGAGGGAAAAACCTTTCATTGCTAACCTATCAAAAGTCTCGGATGAGTGCGACCTCAACCGGGGTCGCTTTTTTTTGGGAAGACACTATGAATGCACTACTGGGAACCAAAATGAGTCAGACACAAGCCTTTGATGGCGCGGGCAAGCGAATTCCCGTCACCATGATACAGGCAGGTCCGTGCTGGGTTACCAAAGTTCACGACGGAGAAACCTATAAAAGCATTCAACTCGGTTTCGGCGCCATCAAAAATCTCTCCAAAGCCGAAATTGGACACATAAAGAAAGCGGGGCTAGACAAAAAGCTCCGTTTTTTACGGGAATTTCGGGTTTCGGAGCTTTCTGATGCCGACAAACCGGGAGCCGAGATTAAGGTCGGGGATGTGCTTTCCGTTGGAGACAAGATAACGATTTCCGGAGTAAGCAAAGGCAAAGGGTTTGCCGGAGTCGTCAAGCGCCACCACTTTATGGGCGGCCCCAGAACTCACGGCCAATCAGACCGTGAACGGGCTCCGGGAAGTATCGGCGCGACGACCACTCCCGGCCGCGTGTATCGGGGCAAACGAATGGCCGGCCGCATGGGCAATGACCAGGTGACGCTTCGAAAACTTCAGGTGGTCGCAGTTGACGCAGAAATGAATATATTGACGGTAAAAGGATTGGTTCCCGGAGGCAAAAATGGCCTCCTTCTTATTCAAAAAAAGGGGTAATATGGCAGTCAAAAAAGCAGTCAAAGTAAAACCAGCAGCAAAAGTAGTAAAAGAAACCGGCATCCGGGCCTCGGTCGTGGGTACGGACGGAAAGGCGGCAGGCTCCGTCACGCTTCCCTCTGAATACTTTGGTCAAAAAGTAAACAAACAACTCATTGCCCTTGCAACTCGTGTGTATTTGGCAAATCAACGGGTCGGGAATGCCTCAACCAAAACCCGGGGGCAGGTTGAAGGATCAACGCGAAAAATCTACAAGCAAAAGGGAACAGGGCGAGCGCGTCACGGAGCAATCCGTGCGCCTATTTTTGTCGGGGGCGGCATCGTATTCGGGCCAAAGCCGCGCGATTACAGCATGAAGTTCCCGCACAAGATGAAACAGGCGGCACTCGCATCTGCTCTTTCCCAGCAATATGAAAAAGGAAATGTGAAGGTGGTTTCCGGATTGACCGATCTTAAACCCAAAACGAAATTGGTAGCAAAAGCATTTGGAGCAATCGGACTTCATGGAAAAACACTTCTAGTCGTTCCAAATGACGCAGAAGCAGTTGTCCGTGCATCGAGAAACCTAGATCGCGTTGATGTGTTGCCGGTGACGGATCTTCATACGTACGGCGTCATGACACACGGAAATGTCGTATTTATGAAAGAAGCCCTTGCGGGGCTAAAGAAGTAATTATGTACATCATTCGCCCTATCATTACAGAAAAATCGCTGGGTCTCGCCCGAGACGGCTGGTATACGTTTGCCGTTTCCAAACACGCGAACAAAGAACAGATCGCTCGTGAAGTGGAAACGATGTATCACGTAAATGTCCTGACGGTGCGAACCATCGCGGTCCACGGCAAAGTGCGCAGGCATGGCAAGAAAATGGTATCTACCAGAAAGTCCGACACCAAGAAGGCGATTGCCCAGGTGAAGAAGGGGCAACAGATCGATGCGTTTGAGGTAACGAGCAAAGAAGCACCAGTTGAGGAGAAAAAACCCGCCGTCGCTAAAGCTAAGGCGGGCAAGTAATATGGAATTTACGACACCAAAAAGCTTGACTATTATTTTACCGAAAAAATCCGGGCGGGATGTCCAGGGACACGTGTCCATGCGCCATCAGGGCGGCCGTCACAAACGGTATCTTCGGGTGATCGACTGGAAGCGGGACAAAATCGGCGTGCCTGCGAAGGTCGCTTCCCTGGAATATGACCCGAACCGGACCGCGGATGTTGCACTTCTTGTGTATTCCGATGGGGACAAGCGTTATATTCCGGCGCCTGTTGGTTTGGTGGTAGGAGCAACGGTGATTTCGGCGAGTGCGACTGATATCCTTCCCGGCAATTGTATGCCCCTGGGGGCAATTCCCGTGGGGACACTGGTCCACAATGTTGAAATCAAGCCGGGCCACGGTGCCCAGATGATTCGAAGCGCGGGAACTGCGGCGACAGTACTGGCCGTTGACGGAAATACGGTACAATTGAAGCTTCCTTCGGGCGAAGTCCGCGTCTTTGACGCGAAGTGCCGCGCAACCGTCGGTCAGGTCGGCAATGTGGAATGGCGAAATCGCGTCATTGGAAAAGCAGGAACAAGTAGGCACATGGGTATCCGGCCTGGGGTACGTGGAGTTGCTATGAATCCGAGATCTCATCCCCACGGTGGAGGAGAGGGAAGAAGCGGAATCGGCATGAGTTCACCAAAGAGTCCATGGGGAAAGCACACCTTAGGCAAGAAAACCAGGACGAAGAAAAAGTACAGCAACAAGTTTATTTTACAAAGAAGGAAATAAAAAAAACATGTCACGAAGCAGCAAAAAAGGACCATACATAGACCGCAATCTTTTGACCAAGGTCAACAGGCAAAAAGGAAGCGGGGACCGTAGTGCCATCAAAACCTGGTCCAGGAATAGTCAGATTGCGCCGGACTTTGTCGGACACAAGTTTGCGGTCCACAACGGAAGGACTCATATTGAAGTCTTTATATCCGAGGCCATGGTCGGGCACCGCCTGGGTGAGTTTTCTCCCACGCGTACCTTCCGGGGCCACGGACAAGTGACCAAGCGAACCATGGACAAGACCTAAAACTCTATGAACTATCAAGCTACAACCAAATATGTTCGAGTAAGTACCCGCAAAGTGCGGCTGGTGGCAGACGCCATCCGCAGGCTTTCGCCTGGCGCTGCCCTTGCGGCTCTTATTCATACCCCAAAGGCCGCAGCCATTCCGCTGACCAAAACGATTGCATCCGCAATAGCCAACGCCAAACAAAAGGGTGTTGTGGCGGATGGGCTCCGGTTTAAAACAATCGAAATTATGGGCGGGCCCGCAATGAAAAGGTGGCATGCCGTTTCTAAAGGGCAGGCACATGCATTTAAAAAGAGAATGACGCATATACGGATAGTATTGGAGGACAATGGGTCAAAAAGTTAACCCGCGAGGGTTTAGATTGGGAACCACATTTACCTGGAGTTCCCGCTGGTTTGCCGATAGCAAGCGGTATAAGCAGCTCCTTCTTTCGGATGCAAAAATCCGGGAGATTCTTTTTGCACGCCTGAAGCCCGCAGGCTTGGCCCAGGTGCAGATTGAGCGCTCGATAAACAAAGTGAAAATCACGCTTCACGTTTCGCGTCCAGGCGTCGTCATCGGTCGGGGGGGAAGCGGACTTGAAGAGCTTAAAAAGTACGTTGAAAAGATCGTTGCTACCCAGACCGGATACGTTAATCCCTATGAGGCAAAAACAAAATCGTCTCAGGAGGCGAGCCGTTCAAAAGTAGAGGTTGCGGTCGAGCCGGTAAAGGAACCCAACCTAAACGCGTATCTGGTTGGCGTCAACATCGCCGATCAGCTTATCAAACGCATGCCGTACAAGAGAATAAGTAATCAGGCAGTCGAGCGGGCGATGACCGCAGGAGCCAAGGGCGTGCGGATTCAGCTTTCGGGCCGGATAAACGGCGCGGAAATTCACCGCCGCGAGAAGTTTCAGTCGGGAACGGTACCGTTGTCAACCATCCGGGAAGAAGTGGATTTTGCCATTGTTCCGGCCTTAACGAAATCTGGATATATCGGCGTAAAAGTGTGGATTTGCAAAGCAACCACATAACATTTGAAATTTTAACATATGTTAGCACCAAAGAGAGCCAAACATAGAAAAACATTTCGGGGTAAACGCGGGGGCGTAGCCACCCGGGGCGCAAACGTGGACTTCGGGCAGTATGGCCTGAAGGCAACGACCGCAGGCTGGGTGTCGAGCCGTCAGATCGAGGCCGCGCGGCGCGCGCTCACCCATTACACCCGCCGTGGGGGAAGAATCTGGATCCGGATATTTCCTGATAAGCCCGTCACCCGCAAGCCTCCGGAAACCCGTATGGGGAGCGGGAAAGGCGACGTCTATGAATACGTGGCGGTAGTGAGACCCGGCAGAATTCTTTTTGAGATGGCAGGCATTACGCACGAACAGGCCAAAGAATCGCTTCGTCTGGCGTCGGCAAAACTACCGGTACGGACGATTTTTGTCGAAAAGGAATGACGTTCCTAACGGAAAAAGGTTCCTAAAGGAAAGATGCTATGAAGAAAAAAGAAAAACAGACATTGAGCGCGATGGGCAAAGAAGAACTTGGGAAAGTTCTGACTGACGCGAAGCGTGCGCTTGCTATATATGCCGTAGGCCGGTATAGTAAGCCCGCCAAAAACGTACGGGAAGGAACGGCACTGAAACGTAAAATTGCAATTATCGAAACGCTTATGAGGCAAAAGGAGTTGACGCATGAATAAACTGGATACAAAAAGAACATTAATAGGAACGGTGGTATCGGTGGTACCCAAAACCGTGATCGTTGCGGTCGTGCACGAATTTCGTCATCCGCTCTATGAGAAGGCAGTCAAGCGGACCAAAAAGTTTGCGGTGCACAATGAAAGTACAGAGCTCGTTGTCGGGGACAAGGTCGAAATTGTTGAAACCAGGCCAATAAGCCGGCGAAAACATTTCATGGTGAAAGGAAAACTAGGGTAAACGTATGATTCAACGTCGAACAAAACTCGTGGCGGCAGACAACTCAGGCGTACAGCTGATGAGTGTCATCCACATATACGGGGCGTCCAAGCAAAAGTTTGCCCATCTTGGGGATATCGTCCAGTGCGTGGTGCGGAAAGCAGATCCGACGGGGATCGTCAAGGACGATGAGCTGATCAAAGTGGTTATCGTCCGCACCCGCAAGGAGTACCAGCGTTCCGATGGATCATATATTCGCTTTGATGATAACGCAGGGGTCGTCATTGATAATGAGAAAGACAAAAACCCCCGTGGGACGCGCGTGTTTGGACCGGTTGCGCGGGAACTCAAAGACAAAGGGTTTGACAAAATAGTCAGTATGGCGCCGGAGGTATTCTAAACCGGAGGTTTTTTATATGAAACTGAAAAAAGGAGATCAGATCATCGTAACGATGGGTAAGGACAAGGGGAAAAATGGAACGATCGAAAAAGCGTTCCCCAAAATCTCGGCGGTCCTCGTTCCCGGCATCAACGTGTTTAAGAAGCACAAAAAGAAACGCGATGAAAAGACGCCGGGGGGAATCATTGAAATTATCAAACCTCTCGCGATCGCCAAGGTTGCTTTAATTTGTCCTAAGTGCGGTAAGCAAACCCGCGTCGGGTATTCGATTGTGAAGGATGAAAAAACGCGAATCTGTAAAAAATGTAAGCAAGTTATCTAAATACTATGCACGATCTACTCGAACAATATAACAAAACAATCGTTCCGGTTTTCCTCAAAGACGGGACCTCCAACCGCATGGCGGTGCCGAAGCTCACCAAAATTGTCATCAATTCCGGTATGGGTGAGGCGCTTGCCAACAAAAAAGTGCTCGAGAGCATGTCCGCGCAGCTTGCGGTGATTGCCGGGCAAAAGCCCCAGATTACCCGTGCCAAACGGGCTATTTCCAGCTTCAAACTCAGAGCAGGCGACGCCGTCGGACTCCGGGCGACACTGCGGGGCACGCGCATGTATGACTTTCTCTCTAAGTTTATCCGGATCGCCCTTCCTCGTGTCCGCGATTTTCACGGCGTACCCAACCGGGGTTTTGACGGACGCGGCAACTACACCCTCGGGGTGGACGAGCAAACCATATTTCCGGAACTTGATTACAGCATGGTTGATAAAACCCGGGGATTTGAAATTACGTTTGTGACGACCGCAACAAATAACAGTGACGGGAAAAAACTGCTGACCCTGTTTGGGGTTCCGTTTGAAAAGGTCGCGCCCGCGGGCAGACAGGAGCAACATGGCTAAAACATCTGACATCGTCAAGTTTGCGCACAAACAAAAATTTAGGGTTCGGTACCGGAACCGCTGTCAAATCTGCGGCAGGTCCCGGGCGTATATGCGCAAATTTGGACTCTGCAGATTGTGTTTCAGGAAGCTTGCACATAAAGGCGAATTGCCGGGAGTTATAAAAGCATCGTGGTAAGGAGACTATTATGGTAAATGATCCGATCGGTGACATGCTCATACAAATAAAGAATGCGGCGCTCGCTAAAAACACGACGATTGTGCTGCCATATTCCAAGCTCAAAAAAGCTCTTGCGGATATTCTCTTGCAGGAGGGGTACATCGGATCTGCTGAAAAAGTTGGCGCGGATCCGAAAGCAAATCTCAAAATCGGCGTGAAGTATGAAGACGGGGCGTCCGTGATAACCGACGTCAAACGTATAAGTAAGCCGGGACTAAGGAGATACGTACCTCACGACGAAATTCCCACGGTTGTCGGCGGCATGGGGATTGCCATTCTCTCGACTCCGAGGGGGCTTTTGACCGGGAAAGACGCAAAAAAGCAAGGGATTGGCGGAGAGTTGCTCTGCAAAATTTGGTAACTATTATGTCAAGAAGGTAATTCTTATGTCTAGAATAGGAAACGCAATCATATCGATTCCAGAGGGCGCCACAGTGACCGCTGAGGGCCACCGGATCGTGGTCAAGGGCGCAAAAGGAGAGTTGACACTGACGGTACCTAAAAACATTACAGTTGCGATTGCGGACGGTAAGATTGAGATAAAGCGAAAAGGCGATGACAAAGCGACACGTGCTTTGCACGGCTATGTTCGGGCCGAGCTTGCCAATTTCATCACCGGGGTAACGCGCGGCTGGACCAAAACGCTTGAACTGTCTGGTGTTGGATACCGGGCGGCAGTTGCGGGAACCGACTTGACGATCAATGTAGGATTTTCCCATCCCGTTGTTATTGCGCCGCCTGCGGGCATTCAATTTGCCGCAAGTGAAGGGAAAATTGTCGTTTCAGGGATCGACAAACAGCTGGTCGGCCAAATGGCTGCAAAAATCCGGGACGTAAAGAAACCGGAGCCGTATAAAGGAAAAGGTATAAAATACGAAGGCGAACACATAAGGAAAAAAGCAGGAAAAGCAGCCAAGGCGGTCGGAGGAGCGCCGGGAGCAAAGTAAAACTATGGAAACAAGATATGTTTTGAGACAAAAAAGAAAAGCACGCGTCCGGGCAAAAGTCACGGGAACGAGCGCGCGGCCGAGGATGAGCGTGTTTCGTTCCAACCAGGCAATTTCAGTCCAGCTTATCGACGACACCAAAGGGGTGACCCTTGTTGCCGTCAGTCAGAAAGGGAAAAACAAGTCTGCCGGGAAAGAGTTGGGGGCGGCGATAGCCAAAGCGGCTCTTATCAAAGGAATCAAGACCGCAGTGTTTGACCGGAGCGGATATAGATTTCATGGTACGGTAAAAGAAATAGCAGAAGCGGCGCGCAAAGGAGGATTAACTATATGAGACATGACAGACCAAATACCAGCGGCCTGGAAGAAAAAATAGTGCAGGTCAACCGCGTATCCAAAAAAACCAAAGGCGGAAATAAGATCGGATTTTCGGTTCTTGCGGTCGTCGGGGACAAGAAAGGCCGGGTCGGCGTGGGACTCGGGGGAGCTCCTGATGTTTCGTCTTCCGTGCGGAAGGCAGTCAGTTACGCGTCCCGCCATATGTTTCTGGTTCCGATGAAGGGGACGACAATTCCCCACGAAGTACGCGTCAAGCGGGGAGCCGCACGCGTCATGCTGAAGCCCGCCCCTCCCGGCACCGGAGTAATTGCCGGAGGCGCCGTTCGCGCGGTGGTTGAGGCGGCCGGAATCCGCGACGTGGTGTCAAAGATTTTGGGAAGCAAAAATCAGGCCTCCAATGTATATGCGACCATGGAAGCGCTAAAATCATTGAAAATGATAGTGAGAAAGTAAAAAATAGTATGAAAGAAGATTCAAAACAACACCATTTGCAAAAGCTTGTGCGGCGTCGCAAAAAAAGACTTGGCCGGGGACACGGGTCCGGTAAGGTCAAAACATCAGGGCGCGGCACTAAAGGGCAAAAATCCCGCGGCACTATCCCGCAGGGCTTTGAGGGCGGACAACTGTCGATTATCAAACGTCTGCCGCTTCTTCGGGGCAAAGACCGCAACCGCACGCGTCAGGAGGAGGTCTACCCTATTCGGGCGGATAAGCTTAACGCGCTTCCCGCGGACACGAAAGTGACATTGGAAACCCTCCTCAAATATCATATGATAGACAAAGGTGTAGGCCGGGTGAAAATACTGGGAGGCAAGCCGGTTACGGTAAAACTGACGGTCGCCGTTCCCGCGTCGAAGTCAGCGACAAAACTCATCGAAAAAGCCGGAGGAGTGGTGACACCTTCGCTTGCTCATGGATAAACTGTTATCGCCTTTAATCAATAGCTGGAAAACGCCGCAAATCCGCCGGAAGATTTTGCTCACCGCAGGCATATTTTTCGTGTTCCGGCTCTTTGCGCATATCCCGATACCTGCCGTCGATACCGCCAAGCTTGCAGCTCTTTTTTCCCAAAATCAGTTTCTAGGGCTTTTGGATATATTCTCAGGCGGAACGCTCGTGAATTTTTCCGTCATGGCTTTAGGGCTCAACCCCTATATCAACGCCTCCATTATTCTCCAGCTTCTGACGATTGTCGTTCCAAAGCTCGAAGAACTTCAGAAGGAAGGCGAATATGGTAGGGAAAAAATCAACCAGTACACCCGCCTTATTACCGTCCCCCTGGCGACCATGCAAGGGATCGGCATGATTGCGCTTCTTCGCAATCAGGGTATTATCTCAACGCTTGACCCCATGAGTCTTATCACCATGGTCGTTACGATGACTGCAGGAACGCTTCTTGCCATGTGGTTTGGCGAAATGATTACCGAGTACGGGATAGGCAACGGCATCTCGCTTCTTATTTTTGCCGGAATCGTCGGGAGAATGCCCGTCGTTTTCGGGCAGGCGGCAACCACCTTCACCAGTGAACAGGCAACCAACATGATTATGTTTGCCGGCCTGGCAATCCTCGTTATTGCGGCAACGGTATTTGTCAATGAAGCAGTCCGCCGAATTACGGTGCATTATGCGCGCCGTATTCGGGGAAACAAAGTGTCCGGCGGCAACACATCATATTTGCCGCTGCGGGTCAACCAGGCGGGGGTCATCCCCATTATATTTGCGGTGTCACTGGTTCTGTTGCCTTCGGTGTTGGGAGGATTCCTGCAGCAGGTGAAGAGTCCGGCGGCCGTTGGCTTCGGGCGATTCCTGGCTTCGGTATTTAATCCCAATGGTGCGTGGTATAACGTGATCTATTTCCTCCTGGTTATCGGATTTACCTATTTTTATACGGCGATTACCTTCAACCCGAAAAAGATATCAGATGAGATTCAAAAATACGGCGGCTTTATTCCTGGTATCCGACCGGGGTCGGCAACGGCCTCCTACCTTAATTACATCCTGACCCGGATCACGGTTGCCGGCGCACTCTTCTTGGGGCTTATTGCCATTTTGCCATCACTTGCGCGTCAGGCGTCCGGCGTCTCGGCGTTTCTTGTCGGCGGCACCGGCGTCCTTATCGTCGTATCGGTAGTTTTGGAAACCGTCAAGTCACTTGAGGCACAACTCGTTATGAGAAATTATGAAGGCTTTTTGAAGCAGTAGGGTTTCTTACAGAAAAAGGAGGCATATGCATATTGTATTTTTTGGACCGGAAGGATCAGGAAAAGGAACGCAGGCAAAGTTGCTTTCGGAAGCACTCAAGTTGCCTATTCTCACGTCCGGAGATCTGGTTCGTGACGCTGCGGCAAACGATAAAGGAATAATCGGCGAGGTATGCCGGGAGTCGCTTGCCGAGGGCAAGTACGTTGCGGACAGTGAAATGTTTGTCCTGTGGAAATGGCGCCTCAAAGAAGAGGATGCAAAGGGCGGCTGGATCATGGACGGGTTCCCGCGAAACGTCGAGCAGGCCAAGTTCTTAGATGACAAAATTGATAAATACGGGTACAGCGTCGAAAAGGTATTTTATCTTAACCTAAGCGAAGAGGAGTCCTACCGCCGTCTCATCAAGCGCGGTCGTCCGCTCCATGCAGGAAGCAGCGAGCTTCACGACTCGCCGGAACGAATTAAATCGAGACTTGCTATTTATGGAGAAGGAGAAAAAGACGTCCTTGAGTTTTACCGGCAAAAAGGCGTGCTGACGGAAATTAATGCCGATCAGTCGATTGAAGAAGTACAGAAGGAGATTATGAAATATGCAAGTGGAACCGCAACGTGAATTGGAACCTATGATGGATCTTCAAATTGCCATTGACGGGCCGGTAGCCGCAGGAAAAGGGGATATCGCGGCAATGCTCGCTCAAAAATTAGGACTCGTAAACATCAATACCGGCGGATTTTATCGTGCGCTCGCATATGCGTGTCGTCAAGAGAACGTTTCCACAAAAGACACGGCAGGAGTATTGGGAGTACTCCAGAAAACCATTATTAATCAAACAGAGCCCCCAAAAGGATCGGAACGTTCCTTCGCATTTACGGTGAATGGCAAAGACGTAACAGAGGAAATTTTTAGGGAGAACATGGGCTCTTCGGATGTTGCAGTCATACCAGAGGTCCGACAGCAATTGGTCAAACTCCAACGAGAGATTGCAAAAGGGAAAAAAGTAGTTATGGAAGGACGGGATATCGGTCTTCGTGTGCTTCCCGATGCGCAACTTAAGATTTATTTAGATGCATCGGTTGAGGAGCGTGCGCGCCGCCGGTGGGAGCAGGAAAAGACAAAAGGCATCAATAGAACTCTTGAAGAAGTCCTTACCGAAACTATAGAGCGTGATAAGCAAGACACTGGGCGACTCACAGATCCCCTGCAGAAACTTCCGGATGCCTGGGAACTTGATACCACTGGCATGACGCAAGATCAGGTAGTTGAGGTGATTATTGCAGAGCTTCGGAGGCGTAAGCTTCTATGATCGACATTAAAACCCCTGAAGAAATCGCCATCATGCGGGAGGGCGGAAAGAAATTACATAGTATTCTTCAAAAACTTCTTGAGGCAAGCATCCCTGGCGCGGTACTTTTGGATATCGACAAGCTCGCAGACGAGCTCATTGCAGATTCCGGCGGCTCCGCGTCTTTTAAAACCGTGAAAGGGTACAAATGGGCGACGTGTTTATGCGTCAATGAGGTGGTCGTCCACGGGATACCGACAGCATACCGACTCAAAGAGGGAGATATGTTAACTATCGACATCGGGCTTTTGTATAAAGGTTTTCATACAGACACCGCATGGACAAAAATAATAAATGCTATGGATGATAAATTTTTAGAAGCGGGAAAATTGGCTTTGGAACGTGGGATAAAGGCGGCAAAAATTGGCAACAGAATTGGCGATATTTCAAAAGTTATTCAGGAAACGATTGAAACCGCCGGCTACAGCATTGTGAAGTCGCTCGTAGGTCACGGCGTGGGACATGAGCTCCATGAGGAGCCTCAGGTGCCTAACTACCTGCGGGGAGCCATTGAGAATACCTTACTCTTGCAGGCGGGCATGACCATTGCCATTGAGCCCATCTATGCCATGGGTCGCGGGGAGATTGTCTATGAAAATGATGACGGTTGGACGCTTGCGACCCGTGACCGGTCGCGTGCGTCGGTTTTTGAACACACGATAGCCATAACAGCGGGTAGCCCGTTGGTGTTGACCGAAGGCGCAAATTGAGGTACAATGTAGCTACTACAAGAAACCTCGATTCAAAGAGGGATTGTTTTTGTTGTTTTTGCGTATATGGCTCATCAAGGAAATATCGAGGTCGAAGGGGAAGTGACCGAATGTCTTCCCAATACATTATTTCGAGTGAAACTGCCGAATGGTCACATTGTTCTTTGTCATTTGTCCGGTAAGATGCGTTTGAATTTCATCCGCATCATGCCGGGAGACAAAGTGAAAGTCGAGGTGACCCCTTACGATTCAACAAAAGGGAGAATTACCTACCGGGTAAAATGATAATCCCGCTCAGCGGGACAAATATGAAAGTTCGAGCAAGCATCAAAACAATGTGTGTGAAGTGTAAAATTGTCCGGCGCCGCGGCAGGAACTATGTCGTGTGCGAAAATCCGAAACATAAACAAAGGCAAGGATAATATATGGCCCGTATAGCAGGAGTTGATTTACCAAGCGAAAAACGACTGGATATTGCACTCACCTACCTGTATGGTATCGGGCGCAGTAACGTCGTCGGGATTCTGAAAGATGCCCAAGTTGAGGGGTCCCGCCGGGTGAAATCCTTAACCGACGAAGAAACCAACAAAATCGCCAAAATCATCGAGAAAGGATACAGCGTGGAGGGGGATCTCCGAAAACAAGTGTCTGATAACATCAAACGCCTTATTGAAATCCGCTCATACCGGGGTAGCCGGCACGCCAAGAAGCTTCCTTCCCGCGGACAAAGGACAAGAAGTAACGCCCGTACAAAGCGCGGTAAGCGCGTCACGATCGGAGCAATGAAAAAAGACGACCGGGTGAAGACAGAAACTCCGGCCGCGGAGGCAGCAAAATAATTTTTTCAAAA
>CAZEVT010000001.1:0-40029 GCA_964515005.1 uncultured Gammaproteobacteria bacterium | reverse complement strand
ACTAAAAAAACAGATCGGGTTGTTGAAAAAGGCAAGGTATTTATTACCGCGACGTTTAACAATACTCTCGTCACGATAACCGACGAATCCGGCAATACCATTTGCTGGGGATCGTCCGGTATGGCGGGCTTTAAGGGTGCCCGTAAGTCGACGCCCTATGCAGCAACGACCGCGGTTGAAGCGGTTGCGCGCAAAGCCCAGGACCGGGGACTTCGGGAAGTAGAAGTATATATTAAAGGACCTGGCGCCGGCCGCGATGCCGCGCTTCGGGGGCTCAAAGCCGTTGGACTACAGATTGCCCTTATTGCCGACGTCACCCCGATGCCCCACAACGGCGTCCGGGCGAAGAAAAAGAGGAGAGTTTAACTATGGCAAGATACACCGGACCAAAAAATAGACTAGCGCGTCGAGAAGGAATTGATCTCGGGCTCAAAACCATAGGATCCAAATCTCACGCGAACTACCTCAAGCGTGCAAATATTCCACCCGGCCAACACGGCGCCAAAGGGAGACGAAAAGTATCCGATTACGGATTACAGCTTCGGGAAAAGCAGAAAGCAAAGCGTCTATACGGCCTGCTTGAGCGGCAGTTTCGAAAAAATTTTGAACTGGCCCGCAAATGGCGGGGCAATACCGGAGAAAAACTTTTGGAGTTTTTGGAGCGGCGCCTGGACAATGTGTTGTACCGCGCAAACCTTGCGCCAACGCGCGCATCAGCCCGACAATTTGTCACCCATGGCCATGTCATGGTTGACTCAAAAAAAGTATCCATCCCCTCGTATTTGGTCGCCAAGGACCAGGTCATCACCATGAAGACAAAAGCGCTTGATATTCCGGCGGTAAAGGCGCTTTTGGAAGACAAAACGCTTACGACTCCGGAGTGGCTGACTCGCCGCGGTCCCGTTGCCAAAGTAGTCAGGTTGCCGATCCGGACAGACGTTGCCGAAGACATTAGTGAACAGCTTATTATTGAACATTACTCGCGATAGCGAGAAGGAGGAGTATGATAGATCCAAATTTTCAAATAAAGGTGGAGGTAGACAAACCAGGCTTCGGAATGTTTAGTATAGAGCCCCTGGTACAGGGATATGGTCAGACGCTTGGCAATAGCCTCCGGCGTGTACTTTTGTCGTCCCTCGCTGGATCGGCCATTGTTTCCTGCAAAATTGAAGGCGTAAAGCATCAGTTCAGTGCGCTTCCCGGTATGAAGGAAGATGTCGTTGAATTTTTGATGAACCTCAAAAAGGTTCGCCTGACGATTGAGGATGATTCCGAACCGGTGACCATGACCATTTC
This sequence comes from uncultured Gammaproteobacteria bacterium, assembly GCA_964515005.1. GTDB lineage: Bacteria > Patescibacteriota > Microgenomatia > UBA10105 > UBA927 > XYB1-FULL-47-11. The sequence continues at coordinate 38,733 of CAZEVT010000001.1, read as the reverse complement.
TAAAAAAGGTCCGGGAGAAGTGACCGCAAAAGATATCGAAGCCCCTGCTGGAGTGACCATCGTCAATCCTGACTTGGTGCTTGCACACCTGTCTGACAAAAAGGCCAGCCTGGACGCGACGCTAACTGCAGAAAAAGGCATGGGATACGTTTCTGCAGACGAGCGGCACTTTGATGAAGTGGGCGTGATGTCGGTTGATGCGCTTTTTTCGCCGATTATCCGGGTCAACTACCGGGTGGAAGCAACCCGCGTCGGTCGTATGACGAACCTTGACCGGCTCGTGACGGAAATCTGGACTGATGGGACGGTAAGCGCGCTTGAAGCACTTAAGTCTGCGGCCAAAATTTTGGTTTCCTACTTCACCCAGGTGGTGGAGCCCAAAGAGGCAGGGACCGGGGAAGCAGTCGCGGTAACACCGTCAGTTTCTGACGAGGTTTTGAAGATGCGCATTGAGGAGCTCGATATTCCGACCCGCATTGTGAATGCACTAGGGAACGGCGGGATTGAAACAATCGGACAGCTGTTGGGGACGAAGCGCGCGGACCTTATGAAGATAAAGAATCTCGGGAGCAAATCTCTGGGAGTGGTTGAGGAAAAGCTTCGGGAAAAAGGAGTAGCGATTTCGGTATAACCTATGCGGCACAGTTATTTTGGCAGGAAACTATCGAGAACCAAAAACGAGCGGCGACGCTTGTTTCAGGGACTGGCCCGCGATCTCATTATCCACGGCACCATCCGGACGAGCTTGGCCAAAGCAAAAGCAGTCCAACCGCTAGTTGAGAAACTCGTGACCCTTGCCAAAAAGGGATCGGTGCGTGGAGTGGAGAAAGAACTCGCGAGTAAAGACATTGAAAAGATGCTGTTAAGTGACGTAAAAACACGATTTGCAAATAGAACGAGCGGATTTACAAGAATTGTGAAGCTCGGAAAAAGATTAGGGGATTCAACAGAAGTAGTGCTACTTCAATTTGTCGATGAAAGAGTAAAAGCAGAAGTTGTAAAACCAAAAACAGTCAAAAAAATTGTCAAAAAGAAAGTATGAATGCACAAACCAAACCAACCAAAATTTCTGATATGAAGCGCTCTTGGCATCTTATCGATGTCAAAGGGAAAACCCTCGGCCGCGTCGCGACGGAGATAGCACATAAACTTATGGGGAAATCCAAAAAGAACTTCGTCAGAAACATGGACTGTGGAGACTTCGTGGTCGTTGTGAATGCGGCACACTTTACCGTCACCGGACATAAAGACAAAGAAAAACTCTATGGTAACTACTCCGGTCACCCGGGGGGACTCAAACAAAAAGCGCTCTGGCAGGTGAGACAGGAAAAACCGACGGAACCCATGAAACGGGCCATATGGGGCATGTTGCCCAAAAACAAACTGCGGGCAAGACTCGTGACTCGGCTTTGGATTTACCCAGAAACGAATCATCCATACAAAGATAAATTTACGGACCTGCCTGCGCAGTCTACATAACTATGGCAGATAAACCAAAAGAACTTTCATATTACGAGGCAGTAGGGCGAAGAAAAACAGCATCAGCCCGCGCGCGTCTCTATGTCGTTACTGGTGAGGAGATGACTATTAAAAGCGTAATAGTGAAAAAGGGCGATATCATTGTGAACGGGTTACCGGTTGAAAAGTTTTTCCCGGGTGAAGTGTTTTTGAAAATGTATCAGGAGCCATTCCGTACAACCAACACCATGAACCGGTTTGCCGTATCCATAACTACCACAGGCGGAGGACTCAATGGTCAGTTGACGGCAACCATTCATGCCATCTCACGAGCGCTTCTTAAAGTGGACAATGAAAAGTTTCGCCCGATTCTCAAAAAGCGCGGATTCCTCATGCGAGATCCTCGTGCCAAACAGCGAAGAAAAGCGGGATACGCAGGGAAAGCAAGAGCACGCAAACAAAGTCCGAAACGATAGTTTCGTGGCTGTAGCCCCGTACCGAGCTTGTTCTGGTACTGGGGCAATCTCCAAAACGGTAGTTTTCCTACATGATTTATCCCTCGATGCTACAATGGTTTTATGAGTTGGAAAGTAAAGTTTTTCCAAACAGTCAGAGGTGATGCTCCAGTAAAAGAGTTTATCGAATTACTTGAACGATCAGGGTATTTGAAAGCGTTTCGAACTATTAGGCTTCTTGAGAAATTTGGACCTTTTATAAAACCACCGTATGCTAAAAAGATTCAGGGTACGCTGTATGAATTAAGGGTAGTGGGCAAAGATAGTATACGAATTTTCTATACCCAACAGAAAGATGCCTATTACATCCTTCATGCCTTCAAGAAAAAAACTCAAAAAACTCCCCAAAAGGAAATACAAATAGCCCTTGACAGAATGAAAGAAATAATATAGCATATATGCTATGAAGCGTAAATATCTTGATTTCTCCACATACAGACGAGAAAAACTTCGCGACTCAAAATTTAAAGCTGAGTACGACAAGCAGCAGCCAGAGTTTGCGGTTATTGAGGCAATTCTTCAAGCGCGCATGGAAAAGGGGTTAACACAGGAAAAACTAGCTGGAAAAATTGGCACAAAACAATCGGTTATTTCACGTTTAGAAAGCGGCAGGGGAAATCCCACGGTAGCATTTCTTAAAAAAATGGCCCACGCTTTTGATTCACACCTCGAGATTCGGTTCGTGCAATAAGAGATTACTCTGCCTCTTCGACTCCCATTGCCACTTTGGCGGCGGCATGGCCGGATTTTACGATTTTCCAAATAGCGTCGGTGATTTCCTTCACTGTCTTTGGATTTTCTTTGAGGTAGAGTTTTGCCGCCTCGCGCCCTTGTCCCAGCATTTGTTGCCCGTATTTAATAAATGCCCCGGATTTGGTGAGTATATTAAACTCAAGCCCTACATCAATGAGTCCGCCTTCGCGGGATACCCCGTCATGCATAACATCAAACTCTGCCATCCGAAATGGCGGAGATACTTTGTTTTTGACGACGCGCACGCGGTGTCTGCTGCCGATGACGCGGTCTCCGTCTTTGAGAGATTCAATTTTCCTCGAGTCCATGCGGATGCTGGAGTAAAACTTCAGCGCCATACCACCTGTGGTGGTTTCCGGGTTACCAAACATCACCCCGATTTTTTGCCGTAGTTGGTTGGTGAATATCACGACTGCTTTGGATTTGGAGATGACTGCCGTTAACTTCCGAAGCGCCTGGGACATGAGACGCGCGTGTACGCCCATCATGCTGTCGCCCATTTCCCCCTCGATTTCCGCGCGAGGAACAAGAGCGGCAACCGAATCAATAACGATAATATCGACGCCGCCACTTCGAATGAGTGTTTCGGCAATCTCCAAGGCCTGTTCGCCGGTGTCGGGTTGGGAGATGAGAAGATCATCAAGCTTGATGCCGAGAATTTCTGCCCACTGCGGATCGAGGGCATGTTCGGCATCGATAAAGGCGGCCGTCCCGCCCGCCTTTTGTGCTTCGGCAATGGTAGAAAGACAGACCGTCGTTTTCCCGGATGCTTCGGGTCCGTATATTTCAACAATTCTTCCGCGGGGAAGTCCTCCGACACCGAGCGCTAGATCCAGGGGAAGTATGCCGGTAGGTATGACATCAATTGCTTGTCTGATTCCGGTTTTCTCACCGAGTTTCATGATCGAGCCTTTGCCGTATTGTTTCTCGATCTGTTCCATCGCTAGCTTGATGGCTTGAAGTTTCGCGTCTTGTGGCATACTCTTACTCCTTTCAAAAGGGGCAGTCTTTGAAGTGGATTCATTCTTACATAAAAAATGGTAGAATACAAGCATTCAACCGGGGTGTGGCGCAATTGGTAGCGCACTCGAATGGGGTTCGAGCGGTTAGCAGTTCAAGTCTGCTCACCCCGACCAATAAAAAATTTATGCCTAATATAAATTTTGGTGATAATCCAAAGCCTGCTAAGGGAGAAATTAAATGGGGCACGCATGACTCTTCCCCCAAAGAGTTAATTAAACCCAGCGACATTTTAAATGTGGACCCCAGTTGGTTTGCTGGAATAAAACAAACAGACGCATATTCGTGTGCTTTTTTTGTATTGACTGGTTTAGAGAGGATGCAGAGAGATGCTACTGCCTTTGGTGTAGGATCTCAATCAAATGAAGAGGTTCAGAGTGGATTAGTTGCATCAACTGGTTTAAATAAACTTAGATCCTATATTCAGGAAGGAAGAACTGATCAACTTTCGGTTACAGAATTTCGCGAACGACTTTTAAATGTTGGGTCCAAGGATTCAAAGGTTTTTACTTCTCGCGATGATCTTCCATTTGATAGAGAAAATACTAGACTAGGACTTGTCGCCTCCGATGCAATCAAGAGAGGTTATGGGGTAGGAATAGAATTGCATGACCAGGGTCATTTGGTTATGGCAATTGGTACTAGTAAGGACGGAAAAGAGTTAATTTGTTGGGATCCATTGTTAGGAGATCCTGATAAAAAGCACCCTGGCTCTTTGCTTCGTAGAGTACGGGCTGACTCTGATCAAGTAATGATGTGGGGAGGCCTCCAGCTTTCAGAAAAATATAAGAACCCAAAATCTTCACTTGCTTTTAAGTCGAGCTTTACATCGTCCAGTGAAGGAGTTAGACCTCAATTAATAAAATACGCAAGTAACCGAAGAGGCCTTTGGGATAGAGTAAAGGATTTTGTAGATGTTCTGAAATAATGGATAATCCGTACTACGAAAGATTGGTGAATGCCGCGATTCGATTTGTGTCATTCCGCCCCAGAAGCGAAAAAGAACTTCGGGATTTCCTCACGAAGAAATTAACCAAGTGGAAGGTGTCGGGCGCAGGACTTCTTCAAAAAGTCGTCACCCGGATGGGGGAACTGGGCTACGTGGATAATGGAAAGTTCGCGGACTGGTGGGTTTCGCAGCGGACGGAGTTTAAGCCTAAGGGAAACAAGCTCATCAAGATGGAGCTGAAAGCCAAGGGAGTACCCGAGGCCGTGATAGCCTCGGCGTTGGCCTCCCGAGGCTCCCAGAGCCAGCTTACGGCTGCCAAACAGGCGGTAGGGAGGAAGATGCCCTTATGGGCTAAATTACCGGCTTTGGACCGTAAAAAGAAGCTCTATGACTACCTGGGGCGCCGTGGGTTTGACTTTGAAACGATTGCCCGACTCATTGACGGGGGCGAGTGATTGAGGTACAATGCAACTATAGCGACCGTAAGGTCATTGGAGATTGAAACAGCAATTTTGTAGGATTATGCATTTTTTACGTAATCAAAAACTTCCTACTTCAACTATCGCCTAAAGGCGGTTCTTTTGCTGCACTTCTTCTTCAATAGATCTTCTTAACCTATGTTAGATGTTCTTAAAACCCTTTCCGGGTTAGTCAAAGCTAAAAAAGCTCCCGCATCCGTACAGGCGCCTTTCCAACCCAAACCGAAGGTAGTCGTTACTCCTAAAACAGTGGCAGCGCCTCAGGTGGATACCCAGGCCGTCGTAAAAATGGCTGAGGCCAAAGCCCGCGAGCTTGTTGTGGAAGCGAAAGACGAAGCATTTAAAATCCGTCGGGATGCGGAGGATGAAGTACGGCGCAAACTCGTCGATCAGGAGCGAAGAGAAGGAGTGTTGACCGAGCGGGAAAAAAGACTTCAGAATCTTGAGGGGACACTGGATGCCGATCTTAAGGGTATTGAGAAGCTGAAACAGGAACACATCGACAAGCTTGAGAAAGTCGCACATTTGACCCGCGATGAGGCGCGCGTCGTCATTATGGAAGCGATGCGGGATTCTCTAAAGGAAGATTTGGCACGCGAGGTTCGGGAGTCAGGTGACCGCGCCCGCGAAGAGGCAGATGTAAAGGCCAAAGAACTTCTTGTTGATGCCATGAAGCACGGGGCTACCGAGTATGTTGCGGAATATACGGTTTCTGTTGTGAAGATTCCGGATGAGGAAATGAAGGGTCGGATTATCGGGAAAGAAGGAAGAAACATCCGGGCATTTGAAACGGCAACCGGAGTTGATGTGGATTTGGATGAAGAAGGCATTATTCGCCTTTCGTGTTTTGATCCGGTTCGCCGCGAGATTGCCCGTGTGACCCTCGAACGGCTTCTTCGGGACGGACGCGTGCAACCGGGCCGCATCGAGGAACTCGTTGAGCAGGTGAAAAAAGAGATTGAACGGATCATGTTTGAGGAAGGGCAAAAGCTTTGCCATGCGGTCGGCGTCTACAATTTACCAGCACCAATTGTTGCCCACCTGGGACGGTTCAAATATCGCTTCTCCTACGGGCAAAATATGATCGCCCATACGCTTGAGGAAACCAAAATCGGTATCGCCCTTGCCCAGGAAGTGAAAGCAGATGTCAATGTCGTGCGACTCGGGTGTCTTTTGCACGACGTCGGTAAAGTCATCATGGATCGGGAGGGTACACACGTGGAACTTGGCGTCGAGCTTTTGAAAAAGTACGGTATGCCGCAAAAGGTCATCGATTGTGTTGCACAGCATCATGAGGACACACCGTTTACATCGGTTGAGTCTATGCTTGTGTATATTTCAGACGCAATATCAGGAAGTAGGCCCGGCGCAAGAAACGAAAATGTTGAAGAGTATATCAAGCGTCTTGCCGAGCTCGAAAACATTGCAAAAGCCCATAAAGGGGTGACGGAAGCATTCGCATTTCAGGCAGGCCGCGAGATTCGCGTCATTGTAGATCCGGGTCAGGTTGACGATGCCACGGCGGTTCTGATGGCGCAGGAGCTCAAGAAAGAAGTGGAAGAAAAGTTGACGTATCCCGGACAGATAAAAATTTCCGTCATCCGTGAACTTCGCGCGACAGAAATAGCTAAATAATACATTTGATTTTGTTTGGATTGTACTGACAATCTTCCTAAATTGATATATTGACAGGACGTTCCATATTCTTTACATTGCCTCGTGAATCCCGTTATGACGGGACGGTAAAAAAACTAGCCCATTCTATCCCTCTGCCCAAGAGGAGGTGAAATACATTTATGACAAAAGCAGATTTAGTCGAAGTCGTTGCAAAAAAAGCGAGCCTTACTGCAAAAGCAGCACGTGAAGCAGTTGCCTCCGTCTTTGGTGGCATTACCGACGCACTCAAAAAGGGCGACAAGGTTGTGGTGACCGGATTCGGAACTTTCATGGTCCGAAACCGCAAATCACGAACCGGAAGAAACCCACAAACAGGAGCGCCGATCAATATTCCGGCACGAAAAACTCCAGGATTTACCGCTGGAAAGGCACTCAAGAAAGTTGTTCGGTAAGCTTACGCGAATAACAACCATAAAAGGGTCCCGACCTACGTCGGGATTCTTTTTTTGGTATACTCATCTAGGTGACAAACTAGACAAATATGATACACTAGGTCTATGCCGTCAAGAAAACGAAGGACAACCAAAAAGGCAACCGCACAAGCGGAAGCAGCAGTTCCTGAAGAACGCGAAGAACCCGTGCGCGCTTCGGTGACGCAGGTTGTTGAAGTGGTTGAGGTCGCTGATGAAGGTGAGTCCGCATCAGAACCGGAAATACAGTCTTCAGGGACCACTGAAGAAATTCCCGAGGCGTCGGAAGAAACAGTTGAACCGGTCGAGGAAAAGGAGCCGGAAAGAACAGAAAGAAAGAAGGAAATGGTTGATGAGCTATATTCGGAGGACCGCGGACCCAGCGTGATGCCCGAAATTTCCATGCACAAGCGAAATCGTACCAAACCCATTGTCGTATGGGCAATGATTACGATCGTGGTCGCACTGGTATCGGGCGGCATACTGTTTGCGGTGACCAAACCAGCGGCCCTCACGTCTATGCTTGCCGGGCCGACGCCGACGCCCGAGGCAACCCCGACACCGGTTGCCACCCCCACGCCGGAGGAGATAGATAAAACAGCACTTTCGATTCAGGTTTTAAACGGCGGAGGGACGCCAGGGGCCGCCGGGAAAATGAAGAGTCTCCTCACGGAAAAAGGGTATACGGTAAGCAACACCGGCAACACCGATGAGTATACGTTCGATACGACGGAGATTCATGTGAAGGCATCGGCGTCTGCCGCGCTTGCCCACCTTGAGGCGGATCTGAAAGAAGATTACGTGTTGGGAACAACGGCCGCAGATCTTGCAGACGAATCAGATTACGACGCGCAGGTGATTGTCGGCAAAGAATAATTTCCCCTCATGAAGTATAAAGCGCTTTTCCTCGATGTTGATGGGACGACAGTTGTCCATGGTGTGGACAATTTGCCGTCGTCACGAGTCGTAGATGCAATTCATGCATGTAAAAAGGCTGGTGTTAGTGTCTGTCTGGCTACTTCTCGACCTCTTTCCGCAGCTCGACTTATCATAGAGCACTTAGATTTGACCGGTTTTTGTGTGATTTCCAGCGGTACACAAATTTATGATCCGCAAAAAAAGAAAATTGTTATTGAAAAATTATTTCCCAAGAAACCGATGAAGACTATACTAGAGTCCGCAAAAGAACATGGTGTGGAGGTAAAGGTTTTCGACGGCGAGCGCGAGGTGCCGTACGATGGCGTCCACTATCCTAAAAAGGTCGTAGGGATGTATTTTCCAAAATTAGAACCTTCTGTGTTGCAGGAAATTCAACGAAAATTGGAAAAACTACCCGGAATCTCATTCCATAGAATGGAAGCGTGGGATGAGCGATTTGAGTGCTTGGATATCGTGAATGACCAGGCCTCAAAACTTCACGGCATCGTTGAGGTAGCGAAGATGCTCAATATTCAAACTCATGAAATGATAGGAGTGGGGGACGGGTATAATGATTTTCCGCTTCTTATGGCCTGCGGACTCAAGATTGCCATGGGAAACGCCGTGCCGGAACTTAAGACAATTGCGGATTTCATCGCACCATCTGTTCAAGATGACGGCGTGGCAACAGTGATAGAAAAATTTATCCTCAATGAATAAACTTCTTATCGTCTGTGGACCCACGGCAACGGGAAAAACCGCGCTTGCCGCAGAGCTCGCCAAAACGTTTCACGGAGAACTTGTGTCTGCTGATTCGCGGCAAGTGTACCGTGGTATGGATCTTCTTACTAATAAAGAACGGCCCAATGTACCTATTTGGCTGTATGATATTGTGAGCCCAGGAGAAGAATTTAGTGTGAGCCACTGGGTAAAATTAGCACGCGCAGCAATCCAAGATATTCGGAAAAGAGACAAACTTCCTATTGTGGTAGGGGGCTCGGGGTTATATATAAAGGCTTTACTTGATCCGTTTGATACAATAGCTATTCCTCCAAACAAGGAACTCCGCCAGAGGAACTTATCAGTGCAGGAGCTTCAGAAGATGATACCGCGAGGAGATATGAATGACTCTGATTGGAACAACTCAAGACGATTAATAAGAAGAATAGAAATTGCGAGACGCTCAATAAAACGAAGTCGTGGAGAGCAAGCAATCGTCATTGGCTTAACGGCACCACTACCGGTTTTATACAAGCGTATCGATGATCATTTAAAGGAACGCATACTGGGAGGGATGAAAGAGAAACCAAGTAATGAGCATGCAATTGCCAGAAAACAACTCACGTGGTTTAAAAAACAAAAAGGTATTCATTGGTTTGATTGCACGTCACCGACACTTTTTTCTGATGTGGTATACTTAGTTAAGCATGCAGAGAAAAATTGAGATATCCCAGCAGACGATTCTTTTTACGCTGTCGGTCTTGGCCGGCGCATGGCTTATTTTGCAAATACGGGATATATTGTTTCTTCTTTTTATTGCGTTTCTTCTGATGACCGCCATCTATCCAATTGTGTTGGGGCTTGAAAGGTTCCGGATTCCCCGCGCCATAAGCGTTCTTTTAGTGTACATAGTTGTGTTGGGTACGCTCGGCGTTTCTTTCGCCAGTTCAATACCTGCCTTGGTTACGCAATCGACAAAACTTGTCCAAGAGCTCCCGAGGGTGATTGCGCGGGTGCTGCCGTATTGGAATATCGATATTGCATCTCTCACCCAACAGTTGACGCCGCTTGGTGAAAATGTTGTTAAATTCACGGTTGGAATTTTTTCTAATATAGTAACGACGGTGACTGTCCTCGTGTTTACCTTTTATTTCTTGCTGGAGCGCAGGCGCGCGGAAGTGACACTTGTTGACATGTTTGGTTCGTCAATCGGGAAACAGACGGCACAGGTCTTGCGTGCAGTTGAGCGTCGCCTCGGCGGTTGGGTGCGGGGAGAATTGCTTCTGATGTCTTTCGTTGGCGTTTTGACGTACATAGGACTTTCCATACTCCGCGTTGATTTTGCCCTGCCGCTTGCCATCCTTGCCGGTCTTTTGGAAATTATCCCTATGATCGGCCCGATTATCTCGGCAGTTCCCGCGGTTCTGGTCGCTCTTGCCACGTCTCCGATTCTTGCCCTCAGTACGGTTGGTTTGTATTTTGTGATCCAACAGATAGAAAACAATGTGCTTGTTCCCTGGATCATGAACAAAAGCGTCGGCCTCTCGCCGCTCGTGACCATTATCGCCCTTATGGTGGGAGGGAGGCTCGCTGGCCTCGTCGGAGCGGTCCTGGCCGTACCATTCGTTCTCGTGTTTCAGGCGGTACTCAATTCGTTTTTGACCAAAAAAACTCCCTCACCATAATGGTAAGGGAGACTTTATTGTACCCTGGAGTCTCATAAGCCAGATTCTGTTTTAGTCCTCATTTCTCTAATGCCCGCACACTTCGGTCCTTTGGAATGCGTCATATAACGGACCAGTCGTCGGTTGCAGCGGGTGGGATTGTCCTTTTCACACTTCTTCCATAGCCGTCGGGCTACAGGAAAAAGATCGTCTCTGTGACTCTCTCGGTCCCGCCAAAGGCGGGACGTCGTCCCCAACATCTTTCGACATCGGGGCACCAGCGGTTACCCGTCAGTGCTTACGCACAGTCCCCTCGCATTCTGCTGTCTGGACTTTCCTCTCCACGTCGCTCCTTACGGAACTAGCGGAGCGAGGATTCGGATTCCAAGGTACCCTATAATTGTACCACATGTCTCCAAACATTGACAACCGTGCCTGCCTCGTGCTACGCTCAAGCCCACGAGGCTAGTTATGCCTAAAAAATCAAAACGGGAAAAAATGATTGCAGATGTGAGACGCCAGGCTCCGGCGGCTCACCCGGAAGTGACACCCTCCGAAGCTACACAGGACCTGACGCTTATCAAACGGGATATAACGAAGATTGTTCTTTTGGCCGCCATCGCCGTAAGCGCTGAGCTTCTTCTGTACTGGCGAATGTAACGAAGAATTTTTTTGAAGGGAGGTGAATGAGTCTATGGCAAGCATGTATTGTGTAAAATGTCGCGCAAAGCGCGAAGATCCGAATGCCGTGAAAGTGACCATGAAAAATGGTAAACCAGCCATGAAAGGAAAGTGTCCTGTGTGTGGCACCGGAATGTACAAGATCGGAGGCTAACGTTTTTTTGCAAAGAAATTTCTGTCTAACAACCCCTACTTTACACAAGTGGGGGTTGTTGTATAATGAATACCAATGGTGTTCAGTGTCGCATTGGCCTTATGGCTTTTCATATTATCCTTTTTCGTCGTTCGGATGGTCCGGCACTATAACAGGCTGACCCGCGGCGGGAAAGAAGCGGGACTGAAGGAAGTTCTTGAAGGACTATTGGACAGGCAGAAAAATCTTGGTCGTGAGGGGAAAGAGTTGTTTGAAGCCATTGCGGCGGTTCGGAAAGATGGGAAGTTACATATCCAGCGTGTGGGGCTCGTTCGGTTCAATCCTTTTTCGGATACTGGCGGCTCCCAAAGCTTTACACTCGCGCTTTTGGACGGAAATGACAATGGATTGGTTATGACGTCACTGTATGCGCGAACCGGACACCGGTGGTATACAAAGGAAGTGAGCCGCGGGAAGGGAAAAGAACTCGCGCTTTCCCGGGAAGAGGCGCAGGCGGTGCAAAAAGCAAAACCATTTGAAGGGACACATGAATAAACAACAGTACATCATGACGGGAATAGTCGGACTTGCCCTCTACCTGATATCCTCGGGTTTATCATTCGCCGCGTTTACTTTTTTTGGCCCGCGCACAAGCGGCACCCTCTCCCCAGTCACTTCCGTCGGCGGAACCCAATCGCATTTTGTGATTGATCCATCGATTCCCCGCACAGAAGCGTGCCCCATTAACGGAAAAATGTATACCAAGCAGGAGCGCGATGTATGGGTGAAACGCCGCCCGCTTGCGGTCATGATTGAAAATCATGCGGAATCGCGCCCACAGTCAGGGCTGTCGCTTGCAGATGTCGTATACGAGGCGGTTGCCGAAGGCGGGATTACCCGGTTTATGGGCATCTTTTACTGCGGTATATCGGTAAGCAGCGTCAATCTGGCACCGGTTCGAAGCGCGAGAACCTACTTCCTGCCGTGGGTTTTGGAGTATGACGCCGCGTACAACCATGTGGGAGGCGCAGGACTCTGTAATGATCCGACCGTTGATGACCGGGCCAAGGCCCTCTGTCAGATCGATCAGTACAAGATAAAGGATATGGATCAGTTCGGGATTTCGTTCCCGACCTGTTTTAGAAACCCTGACCGCCTGGACCATCCGGTCGCTACCGAACACACGATGATTTGCGTGACCGACAAGCTCTATAAAATTGCCGCCGACCGCGGGTGGACCAATGTCGATGCCAAGGGCGTTCCCTGGGACAAGAATTTTGTGTCCTGGAAGTTTAAAGACGATGCCAAGGAGGGAGACCGGGGTACTGCATTTTCGGGAAGTTTTTCAGCCTGGAAAGGGTACGAGAAAGAGTACGGGGTTAAATGGGTCTATGAGGCCGCCACAAATAGTTATAAGCGTTTTAATGGTGGGGCGGCCCACATGGATCTGGAGACCAATGAGCAGCTCACGGCCAAAAATATCGTTGTCCTACTCGCTAAAGAAACAGGGCCGGTCGATGATCATGCGCATCTTCTCTATGCCAATGTGGGAAGCGGGGACGGAGCGCTTTGGCAGGATGGGAAAAACGTAAAAATTACGTGGAAGAAAGCCACACGCAACGACCGGACGAAATTCTTTGACGCAGCAGGGAAAGAAATCAGCTTTAACCGGGGGGCCATCTGGATCGAAATGGTGCCCACCGGCACTGAGATTTCATATGAATAATAGATACACCCATCTTACTCCGGTTTGCAGCCCGAGAGGGCGAAAAAGCGGGTTAGATGGGAGGATACCCGTACAAACTTGAGTTTGAAGGGTATAGGTAAGTCTGCCCCTGGAAGGAGCACTATGATTTTAGAAGACATTATTATTTCCAGGGTTCGCGTGAAAGTCCTCACGCTCTTTTTTACTCACCCTGGGACGATATTTCATGTTCGGGATATTGTGCGGAAGGTCGGCGAGGAAATAAACGCCGTCCGGCGGGAACTCCTGCACATGGAAAAGGCGGGTATGGTTTCGAAAGAACCCCGCGCCAACCGTCTGTTCTATACATTCCGCAAAGATTATCCCTTGTATTTTGACCTCCTCGAGCTTATCGGAAAAACGTCCGGTTTGGGATGGGATCTTATCAAACAGAAAGCCAAATTGGGTAAGATTAAATTTGCCATGATCTCCGGCAGGTATTTGCGTGGGCTTCCCAAGAAATCAAGTAGCGATGTGGACCTTTTGGTGGTCGGGAATGTTGTGCTACCCGAGCTGTCACAGCTGGTGAAGGCAGAAGAGGTCCGCCGCGAGCGGGAAATCAACTATACCGTGATGACCGAGGAGGAATTTGCCTTTCGTAAACGAAGGCGTGACCCCTTTGCATTATCTATTCTTGAGGGCTCACGCGCGATGATCGTCGGCGATGAGGACGAATTGGTCAGCTAGCCATGTGGAAAAACCCCAGACGAGTTTTCATCGTTCTCATACTGCTCACGCTTTTCTTAGCGTCCGTTGACTTGCCTTCCAATTATCCGTTGAAATTTCAAATTGGACCATGGAAAGTTGATCGTGTTGTGAATCCCCTGAAACTTCCGGGGAAAGAATTTCGGACGAAATTAGGCCTGGATCTTTCTGGCGGCACCCATTTAGTGCTTACCGCGGACATGAATGGGGTCGTGGCGGGAGACCGGGCATCAGCCCTGGAAAGCGCAAAGAAAGTTATCGAACGCCGCGTGAATTTTTTTGGCGTTTCGGAACCTACCGTGCAAACCGCGGTTTCGGAAGGCAGTTACCGGATCATTGTGGAGCTTCCCGGGGTCACGGATGTTGCCCAGGCCATATCGCTTATCGGTCAAACGGCGCAGCTTGAGTTTCGTGAATTTACTGACCCGGGTGCCACAATGAGCGCACTTGCGACCACTGAAGAATTGTATCAGGTGACCAAACCGGTTGGCCTGACCGGCAAAGACCTGAAACGCGCAATCGTCTCCTTTGACACGACCAATGGTGAGCCGCAGGTGGGGATTGAGTTTACCGCGGATGGTGGCAAAAAATTTGGTGAGGTAACCCGGCGACTCGTGGGAAAGCAGCTTGCCATATTCCTGGACGGTGCCCCCATTACCGCCCCGACGGTTCAACAGGAGATCCTCGATGGCCAGGCCGTGATAAACGGCCAGTTTACCCAGGAGGAAGCCAAAAATTTAGCGCTTCAGCTTAATGCCGGAGCGCTTCCGGTTCCGGTTTCGGTAGTTGAGGAGCGGACCGTCGGCCCGACGTTGGGGGCAGAGTCAGTCGAAAAGAGTATCAGAGCAGGCGCCATCGGGCTTCTCATCGTTGCTATCTTCATGGTCGCCCAGTATGGATGGCTCGGACTTATGGCTGACGCGGCGCTTGTCGTCTATGGTCTTTTGACGTTTGCCATATTCCGCTGGATCCCGATAACCCTCACGCTTCCGGGTATTGCCGGGTTTATTCTCTCCATTGGCATGGCGGTGGACGCCAATATTCTCATTTTTGAACGTTTTAAAGAAGAAAAGCGCGCGGGCCGCCCGTGGCACGTGGCAATGGAACTTGGGTTTGGGAAAGCATGGGATAGTATCCGGGACGCCAATGTGACCACACTTATCACCTGCGGGATTTTGTACAATCCCGGCAACTGGGATCTTCTGCCGAGCTCCGGACTGGTCCGCGGATTTGCCGTGACGCTATTTATCGGCGTCCTTGCAAGTTTGTTTACCGGTATCGTCGTCACGCGGACGTTTATACGGGTCCTGTATAAGGAGAAAGATATATGATTCGTTTTTCCAAATACATCGGGTGGTATGTTGTCATTTCCGCCCTTGTCTTGGTGCCGGGTGTGTATTCGCTTCTCCGGTTTGGTCTTCGTCCGTCTGTTGATTTTGCGGGAGGCACGCTTATCGAAGTCAGAAGCGCATCTGCGCCTGTTGGTCCAATGGTCCAAAAAACGTCGAGTGATACATATCTTATTCGATTACAGGATGGGTCGGCGTCAGTTGCGGGTGAGATTTTGAGAAAAGAAACGGTGGGTCCGGTGTTAGGGGCGGAATTACTTCGCAAAACCATCATTGCGGCGATCCTTGCCATCATTGCCATTCTTGCCTACGTGGCATACGCATTCAAAAATATTAAATTCGGCGTGTCTGCCGTTGTTGCGCTTCTTCACGATCTTCTCGTAGTTCTTGGTATATTCTCTCTTCTTGGTCACTATCTCCACGTCGAGGTGGATACGCTTTTTGTCACGGCATTCTTAACGACGATGAGCTTTTCAGTCCACGATACCATCGTGGTATTTGACCGGATCCGCGAGAAAGTGAGAAAAGGAAAGCACGCGACGTTTGCGGAGCTCTCGGATCAAGCGCTCACCGAAACGATCGGCCGCTCTCTTGCCAATTCCTTCACGATTATCTTTATGCTTCTTGCCCTTATTCTTTTAGGCGGCGCGACGATCCGGTGGTTTGTAATTGCGCTACTTGTTGGCACCATTTCCGGTACCTACTCTTCACCTTTTGTTGCCACCCCGATACTCATTTTATGGGACAAATGGGAGAATAGAAATAGGAAAGTATGATCAGCACACTTCTTTTTGACTTTTCTAGAGTGCTTCTGTTTCCCAAAGATAAAACCTATACGGGTGAGTTAAATCCATTGCATAGAAAGTTATCGACGGGTTTTAATTATCGGATCTTTGATTATTTTCAGCTTAATGAAGAACTTCTAGGTTTTCTCAATACAAAAAGAGAAGAGTATGGTTTGTATATTTTTACAACCGGTACCATTCAAAACGTGCCAGAGATCCAAGTAAAAGTTCGAAAAGTCTTTCTTGATATATATTCCGCTGAAGAATTAGGATTGAGCAAGAAGGAACCCAGGGGTTATCTCGCTATAGCAGAAAAGATTCAGAAAGATCCGCGAGAAATACTCTATGTAGATGACAGTTTGAAGAATGTGCAGACGGCTCAGACAACAGGTATGCAAACTATTCATTTTCTTTCAAATGAGCAGGTCACAAAAGAACTTGAGACGTTTCTAGCGAGGTAATTCTTCTAAGTGTGCTTTGAGTTCTTTTAATCTGGTAAGTAATATTTCTTTTTCATTTGAAAGCTTATCCGATTCAACTTCGGAGAACAACTGGTTAAGGGCTTTGCCGATAATCGGACTGGGTTTTACATTGAGCGCTTTCATCACATCAAATCCGCTGATTTTTAAATCGGCCACGGTAAATGGCTGTTTTTGCACTACTTCGAGTCTCTTTTTAAATAGTTCAAGACGCCATGATGTTTCTGCAGCTCCTCCGCCAAGCCGATCACCAATCCTTAGCGCAAGCATGTCATCGAGATTTTCTTTTCCCACGTGCCGGATAAACCGTCGAAGCGCGGTGTCGGTCTGGCGTTCATCAACCGTAAACTGGTGCCAGCGGATGAGGGTAAGGACTTTTTCCGTATCGCGTCGGGAGAACTTAAGTCGGCCAAGAATTCCTTTGGCAATTTTTGCACTTACCACCTCATGGTTGTAAAAGGTGATGACGCCATTTAATACCTTAAAAGTTTTTATTTTCCCAATGTCATGGAGGAGTGTCGCCAGGCGCACGATGGGGTCGGCGGAAGGACAATGTTTGAGGGCCATCACGCTATGCGTGCCGACGTCATAGATGTGATGACGCTCCGGGCTTTTCTGCTCAATTGCAAACGCAGGTTCAAGTTCAGGAATAATTTCTTTCAAGAGATCCGTGTTTTTCAGAAGCAGGATGCCGTCGGCGGCAAAGGGGGAAGCGAGGATGCGCAGAAGCTCATCGTGAATCCGTTCCGCAGAGATGTTTGCGATTGTTGACGCGTGCTTTTTGATGGCATCCAGCGTTTTGGGTTCTATCATGAATCCGAGCTCGGAAGCGATCCTCACTGCACGCATCTCCCTCAGCGCGTCCTCCGCGAATCGGTCTGACGGAACACCGACTGCGCGAATGAGTTTAGCCTTTAAATCTTCCTGCCCCTTGTACGGGTCAGTAATCGTTTTACCGTCGGAGGCAATGGCATTGATGGTGAAGTCGCGGCGCGAGAGATCTTCCTCAAGAGACGTGCCCCATACCACCGTATCGGGATGCCGGTGATCTTTGTATCCCTTTTCGCTCCGGTAGGTCGTTACCTCATATATATCATCCGTCATTTTTATCCCGACGGTTCCGAATTGGTTGTCATAAAAGCTGTCGGGAAAAACCTTTACGATTTCTTCCGGCGTGGCGCTGGTCGTAAAGTCCCACCCCTTGGTCGGTTTGCCCAAAAGAAGATCACGCACCGACCCGCCGACTGCGTACGCTTCGTAGCCGGCTCTCTTTAATGTGTCGATAATGGTTTGGGCGGATTGAGGAAGAGTGACCATACTGCTATTATATCGTGTATGGCGAAGAAGTGGCAGGTTTTGAAGAAATTTGAGTCAGATGACATCATAGATTCCCTGCTTGAGAACCGGGGACTCACGACAAAAAAGGATATTGAACGCTTTCTTCATCCCCAAGATCCACACAGGCTTACCGTCAAAGACGTCGGGATAAACCCGGGAACATTAAAGAAGGCATTGGATAGGATAAAGAAGGCCATTAAGAATAAAGAGTCGATTGTTGTGTATGCAGATTATGACGCCGACGGGATTTGTGCAGGTGCCATCATGTGGGAAACCATTCACACACTCGGAGCCCGCGTGATGCCATATATTCCGCATCGGGTAGACGAGGGATATGGACTCTCCAAGAAAGGAATCGATGCGGTGCGCGGGTTGTATGACCCCGCCCTGGTGATCACCGTTGACCATGGAATTACTGCGCGGGATCAGGTGGCGTACGCCGCATCGCTCGGCATTGAGGTCATCGTCACTGATCACCATGTGAAGCCTAAAAAGCTTCCGGATTGTTTTATTGTCCATACCACCGAACTGTGCGGCGCGGGCGTTTCGTGGTTTGTGGCGAAAGAATTAGCACGGAAAGAAGAGCTTCTCGCGTTTGCCGCCATGGGAACGATTGCTGATCTTGTATCACTAACCGGCGCAAACCGGGCAATAGTGAAATACGGTCTTGGGGAGTTAAATAAAACAAAACGCGTCGGACTCGTTGCGCTTATGCGGGATGCCGGACTCGTTCTGGGCGCCCTTTCAACGTATGAGATTTCCCATATGCTTGCCCCGCGCTTAAACGCCATGGGCAGACTCGTGCATGCGATGGATGCCCTGCGGCTGTTGTGCACCAAAGACGCGGGCAAAGCGATGCTCCTTGCCCGGCAACTTGGGCTCACCAACAAAGAACGCCAGCAGCTGACCATCGATACATCACTTCATGCCAAAGGAGTTGTTTCTTCCCGAGAGACATTGCCCAAGCTGTTGTTTGTCGCTCACGATACGTACAATCAGGGGGTCATCGGCTTGGTTGCCGGTAAGTTGGTCGAAGAATTTTACCGTCCGGCGATTGTGATTTCTCAGGGACCGGAGATTTCCAAGGGGTCTGCGCGCTCCATTCCGGGATTTAATATAGTCGAGGCTATTCGGATGGCAAGCGATATCCTTGTTGATGTAGGCGGACACCCTATGGCTGCAGGATTTACTGTGGAGACGAAATATCTCGATGAGCTTCGGGACAGGTTAGTCACGATTGCAGAAAAGGCCTTGTCCGATGAACTATTAACCCGTGCACTTCGGATTGACATGGAGTTGCCACTTTCCTACGTCACCCAAGAATTATGGAAGCAGCTACGGGATTTTGAGCCGTTTGGATTTGGGAGCCCGGAGCCGGTTTTTGCAACCTACGGAGTTATCGTTGAGGATACCCGGTTAGTCGGCGCTGACGGCAGGCACCTAAAACTAGGGATCAGGGGTCAGGGACCAGGGAACAGAATGGAGGCTATTGCGTTCGGCTTTGGTAAGCTTTACGGACAACTAAAATCGGGGAGTCAGATAGACATCGCCTACACCATCGATATGAATGTTTGGAACGGATCAAGGAAATTGCAGCTTAAGATAAAAGATATAGCTATCCCTACTCGCTCACTTTCATAAATTTACTCTTCGCTATTTGACTCGACTGGTTCACTGCCTTGTTGTTCTGTTGCCTGAACTTCTGCAGGAAACAAAACACTGAGTGTTTCTTCGCCTTCACCTATCGACGTGACGTGCCATTTGATTTCGCTGTTCATAGTTTTTCCTCCTTCCGACACAGTGTTCTCCATAAAAAAACCCCCGCTTCTTGGCGAGGGTTCGTGTGGTTTTTTGTTTATTTAGCAGTTACATCCGCCACCACACAAACCCTCTCCTTTTCGGAGGACAATCTGGGTCTTACAGTAGTGCCACATGCTTTGCATACTACAAAAATATATTATACTGGCAGATTTCTCACCTTGTCAAGGGCGTATTATCCGACTACAATTAGCACTATTAGTTCCCTATGCGAACGCTTACCAAAGATACCACGAACAAAGTCGGTCAGGAAATATTTCTTCAAGGTTGGGTGAACAGCCGCCGCGACCATGGGAAAATTACGTTCCTGGACCTTCGGGACCGCTCCGGAGTAGTACAGCTTGTATGTACTGCTTCCGCCAAAGACGTAAGGCCTGAGTATGTGATTGAGGTGACCGGTTTGGTGAAAAAAAGGCCCGAGTCGATGGTGAACCCGAAGCTGGAAACAGGGGAGATAGAAGTTGAAGTGAAAAGCCTCAACATTGTAAGCACCGCGGGTGAACTCCCGTTCCCGATAGATACCGATGGGTATGAGATCAATGAGGAGATTCGCTCCAAGTATCGGTACCTGGATCTTCGGCGGGCCCGGATGAACAAAAATTTAAAAGTTCGTTCGAAGGTGGTTGCGTACATTCGAAATTTTCTTTTAGCACGCGATTTTGTCGAGGTAGAGACGCCGATGCTGACCAAAACCACGCCGGAAGGCGCACGCGACTTCATTGTCCCTTCACGCCTTCAGCCCGGCAAATTTTATGCGCTGCCGCAGTCGCCGCAGCAGTACAAACAGCTTCTTATGGTCGCGGGTCTCGAGCGGTATTTTCAGATCGCCCGCTGTTTCCGCGACGAAGATCCTAGGGCCGACCGCGCATATGGAGAATTTACCCAGCTTGATCTTGAGATGTCCTTTGTAACCCAGGAGGACATACTCCAGCTTACCGAAGAGTTGTTCACCACGCTCGTCAAAGAAATTTTTCCCGAGAAACATATGACCCAGTCTCCGTGGCCGCGGCTTTCCCACAAAGAAGTGACGGAGAAGTACGGCACCGACAAGCCTGATTTGCGCAGCGACAAAAATGATCCGAATGAACTCGCATTCAGCTGGACGCTCGAATTTCCGCTGTTTAACAAACAAACCAAGGAAGATTTCTACTACGGTTCGGGAGAAGCCAAGTTTGCGCCTTCCCACCATATGTTTACCGCGCCGCACCCCGAGGATATATCGCTTCTTGAGTCGGATCCCTTAAAAGTACGCGGACTCCAGCACGATTTGGTTCTCAACGGCTTCGAGGTGGGCGGCGGCAGTATCCGCATCCACCAAAAAGAAGTGCAGGATAAAGTCTTTGACCTCATAGGATTTACCAAGGAACAAAAAGCACAATTTGAACACATGCTCACGGCATTTGGCTTTGGCGTACCGCCCCACGGGGGAATAGCGCCGGGAATCGACAGACTACTTATGGCACTTCTTGGAGAGCCAAGCGTCCGGGAGGTCATGGCATACCCGACATCCGCTTCAGGCCAAACCAGTGTCATGGATGCGCCAAGCGAAGCATCAGAAGCACAACTTGTAGAGTTAGGTCTATCACCCCTGGGGAGAACGCGAGATGGGGATGAAGTGTATGAACAAATTACAGCGATGTTGAACGGAAATAATATCGCGTTTGATGCATACGAACATGAAGCTGTCAAAACCAGCGAGGAAGCGGCAAAAATCAGAAATACGCCGCTTCATGCAGGAGCCAAAGCGCTTGTGATGTTTGCTGATGGGAAGCCCATTATGGTTGTGGTACCCGGCGATCAAAAAATGGACACGAAAGTTTTTAAATCACTCTTCAGCGTCCGAGATCTTCGAATGGCAACGCCTGAGGAGGTTAAAAAAATTACCGGTATCTCAATCGGCGCCGTGCCGCCGTTTAGTCATATATTCAATATACCTCTCTATATGGAAGAGGGGCTAGGGGATAACGAGAAGGTCTTTTTTAACGCGGGGCTCCATACCAAGTCGATCGCCATGGACGAAAAAGATTTTGAAAAAGTCGCACGTCCGATCGTCGGAACATTCGCGAAAGCTTGAGTATGGCCAAAAAAACATCTGCTCGAAAAAAGCTCCCATGGTGGCGAGTGTCTTGGGAGAGAATACTCTTTTTACTGCTTTTGGGTTTTTTCGTCGCCTTGTCTCCCGGGCAAAACGTGTATCTTACTTCTAAACTGCCGTCATTTTCCGCAGCTGCCCTCTGGCCGTTTCCCTCAACTGCACCCGCGCCGTACCCCGTGAATCAAACGGGGTATTATCCCGCCTTTGAGGTGACGGCAACAGGCGTGGTTGTCCTTGACGTTGATTCCGGAGTATATCTCTACAAACGGAATGAAACCGAGCATCTTTCACCGGCTTCAACGACGAAAATTTTGACCGCGCTGGTTGCCCTCGAAAATTACAAGCTCGATGATATCGTGACGGTAGGAGCTGTTGCCAATGACGGACAGGTGATGGGGCTTGTTCCCGGAGAGCGGATTACGGTTGAAAATCTTCTCTTCGGCGCGCTTATCCATTCAGGCAACGACGCCGCGATGGCCCTTGCTGCCTACTACCCCGGGGGAGTAGCGGAGTTTGTCGCGGCCATGAACCAGAAAGCACAGGCGCTTCATTTAACGGGCAGCACCTTCACCAATCCGGTGGGCTACGATGACCCGGGGCAGAGGATGACGCCTGTTGATCTGGCACGTTTAGGGTCGGTTGCTTTAAACAACAACGTGGTTGCCAAGATGGTTGCCATACCGCAGATTACTATTTCCGATGTGACGCATACGTATTTTCATCAGCTGAAAAATGTGAATCAACTGTTGGGGAAAATTCCGGGAGTCGGGGGAATTAAAACCGGGTGGACGGAGGAGGCAGGAGAAAATCTCATCACACTGGTTGAACGGAACGGCCACCGGGTGATTATCGTGGTTCTCAAAAGTCAGGATAGGTTCGGCGACACCGCATTTCTCATTGATTGGATATTTGGCAGCTTTCAGTGGCAGGTCATGGAGCCCAAGTAACTATTCGGTCCAGGGCTGGGCAACCGCAGGCACATACGCCAGGAATCCGTTGTCTCCCTCAAATACAAAAATAGGCTGGAGGTACGTTTGCGGCTCAAACGTATCGTAATACCCGAGATACACGTTTCGCACGATCGCCGGCCCCCCGCCTACGGGCATGCGGGCGATATAGTTTCTGTTGGATTGGAGTTGCGCCCAGGCTTCGTCGCTGGTTTTGAGGGCATAGGTTGCCGATGTTTGGTAGTCAATCGGCCAGAAGGTGTAGGCAAACTGCAGGACGTGTTTCCGGGTTCCCTCGGCACCGCTTAAGATAAATGCAACCGACGCCTCATCGGGGACTGGGGTGAAGACGCGGGTGTCGCCGATCATTTTCCGGAAAAAGTCGATGCGCACGACGTCTGCCTGCGACAGGCTGCTCGTTGATACCAACTGCTCGCCGTTTAACCGCCAGAACGAAACGCTGGCATTCCCTTCGGACAGATCGGTCGGGTAGAGATTGTACGATTCAAGAAGATTAATAGTTTCGAGTCTTGCCGCGTCAGGCAGCGGGAGATTCTTTTCTATAAAAACCGACGGATCCCGCTCAAACCCGTAGCGGACAATAAAGTTTCCGGATACGATGTCGTACCGGAGGCGCCGCAGCGGGAGTTGGGGATCATTAAACCGGTAGATATTTTTGCTTTCCTGAATGGGAGCCGGGTCAAATTCCAGCCGGGTTGCAAATTCCTGCGCGCGGTTTAAAGCCAAGAGATTTGGAGCGGTTTTGGGCATAAAGTATACGGCAGCCGAGGCAGACGCGGCCGGTAGCGTTCCCTCAATGGTTTCAAGCTGCATCGTAAACTGCGCGCTCGGGGTGGCCTGGGCGGGAAACTTCACCGCCGGGAGGCGACCAAACGCATGATTCGGAGGCGGCGCCTTGGGGGGAAAGAGGATAATAAAGAGGGCAACCACGATACTCCAGAAAATGCGAAGTATGATATATGCAATGACGCCCAAAATCGCCCAATTAACGGCGCGTCTTGTGTAGAATGCGGTTTCGGTTAAGGACATGGCAGCTTGCCCCGATTCGATCGGGGTCAATTTCAGTATACGGTGACTCCGTGGTAGAATCAACATAACATGGCTACAGTTCGTACACGAATCGCGCCTTCTCCGACCGGTCAGGACCTCCACATCGGCAACGCCTATACCGCGCTCATAAACTACGTGTTTGCTAAAAAAAACAACGGCAAGTTCCTCATACGTATTGAGGACACGGATAGAGCACGGCTAGTTGAAGGATCAGAAAAGAGAATCCTGGAGTCCCTTGCTTGGCTTGGTATTCCCCACGATGAAGGACCTGATATCGGCGGGCCGCACGCGCCGTATCGCCAGTCAGAACGGCTGGATATATACAAAAAACACGCAGAGGAACTCGTCGCGAAAGGCCATGCATATTACTGTTATTGTACGAAAGAGCGCCTTGAACAAATGCGTAAGGACCAAGAGGCTAAACATTTGCCTCCCATGTATGATGGATTATGTAAAAAAATCGACTTGCACGAAGCAAAAAAACGCGTTGATGCTGACGGAATACACGTCATTCGTTTGAATGTTCCAGATGAAGGCACCACGACGTTCCACGACATTATCCGCGGTGACGTTTCATTCGAAAACAAACTTCTTGATGATCAGGTGATTCTCAAGTCGGATGGGTTTCCCACCTACCACCTGGGGGTCGTCGTCGATGACCACATCATGAAAATATCCCATATTATCCGCGGGGAAGAGTGGATATCGTCTACTCCCAAGCATATTCTTCTTTATACGTTTTTCGGTTGGGATCTGCCGCAGTTTGCGCACGTATCCGTGCTTCGGAATCCGGACCGGAGCAAGCTCTCCAAAAGGAAAAACCCTGTCTGGGTGTCGGATTACAAAACAAAAGGATATTTGCCCGCTGCCATCAAAAACTATTTAGCCACCATGGCGTGGTCATTTCCCGATGGGCGGGATATTTTTTCAGTGGAAGAAATGACTCGCGAGTTCAAACTGGAAGACATTCAGACGTCAGCACCGATTTTTGATGTCGAAAAGCTGAAATGGATGAACGGAAAATATTTACAAGAGTCTGACATTAACGCGTTTTATAACGGAAAGTATCCGGAAGAGAAGATCAAAGAGATTTGGCCACTGGTGAAGGATCGGATGAAAGTGCTTCCTGAGTTTGAAACGCTTGCAGGGTTTTTCTTCGAGCGGCCTGCAAAAAAAGAAAGTCACCCAGTGCTTCAGGGTGTTTTAGAATCGTGCGATTGGAATCATGACGCGATGGAGAAGGCTATTCGAGATGCGGCAGAGAAAGCAAATTTAAAGGCAAAAGATGTCTTTATGGAGCTTCGCATTGCGGTCACAGGCAAAAGTGTCGGCCCGCCTCTTTTGGAATCACTGGAAATTCTCGGTAAAGAAGAGACGCTTGCCCGTTTACGCTAATTGTTCCACCCAGTGCGGGTCGGTTTCAACGGTAAGCGCGAGATACACCTTTTTACTTGTTGCCGTTTCCAGTTCTTTCCGAGCGGCCTGGCTTATTTCCTTGATCATCACGCCTCCCTTGCCGATGATCATTGCCTTGTAGCGGTCCGCGCTTGTCAGAATCCGGGCTTTAATATACACCGTCCCGTTGTCGCGCTCGACAATATCGTCAACAACGGTGGTTAATGTGTACGGGAGTTCTTTCCGGAGAAAAAGGAACGCTTTCTCCCGGATGATTTCAGAGATGAATATGCGGCTGTCGATATTGAGTCCGGGTTGGGCAAGTGTTTTGGTATCAATCTGCGGCGCGCCTTCCGGAAGATAGTAAAAGATTGCATCCAATAGTGTGTTGAGGTTTTTGTGCGCGAGTGCGGATATCTCGACCACCGTATCAAATTCGTCCTCCATAAACTTGTACTGGACGATGTGGGTGGGTTTTTTGACGTCAATTTTGTTGATAACGAGGATTTTGGGTGCTTTTACCTTGCGCACAATTCCGAGGGCCTTGTTTTCTTCAAAATCTTTTTCACGGGTATGGTCTACCATGTAAAGAACAACATCGACGCCGCCGGAGATGGACTCTTCGGCGCGCATGTTTATTTTCCTAGCCAGCGAATCCTCAACTTTGCCGAATATCCCCGGCGTATCGACAAAAATGATCTGGCCCCGTTCGTCCTCAAAGACCGCCTGGATATTAAACCGCGTTGTCTGCGGCTTGGGACTCGTGATAGAGACTTTGTGTCCCAGGATGTTGTTGAGGAGCGTGGATTTGCCGACATTCGGACGGCCGATAAGGGCGACGATACCTGATTTCATGACTCTATTGTACTATACTTGGACTCATGAGGCTTACGAAGACGCGCATCAAGACGTTTCAGAACATGATTTTTAACTGGTGGGCCGACAGCAAGCGTGACCTTCCGTGGCGAAAAACGCGCGATCCGTACAATATCCTTGTGTCGGAAGTCATGCTTCAACAGACCCAAGTGTCGCGGGTACTTCCGAAGTATGAGGAATTTCTGTTTTTTTTCCCCGACGTGTACACCTTAGCCCGCGCAAGCCGCGCCAAGATTCTTCGCGTCTGGCGCGGCATGGGATATAACAGGCGGGCGTTGTTTCTTAAGCGTGCCGCTGAACGGATCGTAAAGGATTATTACGGTGAATTTCCGGAAAGCGAGCAAGAACTGGTTAAACTCCCTGGATTGGGAAAATATACTGCTCGAGCAATTTTAGTGTTCGCTTACGCTCAAGATGTCCCCCTTATCGACACAAACATACGACAAATCATTACCCATTTCTTTTTCAAGGACAAGCTGCAAAAAGAATCTGTTGTCCAGGAAGTAGCAGATGCACTTGTACCAGTCGGAAAATCTTGGGAGTGGCACCAGGCTCTGATGGATTACGGCGCCCTTGCGCTAGCGAAGGTCCCGAATACCGTTAAAAAACAAAAAAAGTTTAAGGGTTCAGATAGATTTTATCGGGGAAGAATCATGGATTTTCTCAGGGAAAGAAGTTATCAGGAGCCACGACTCCTTGCGCAACTTTCCAGGGAATACGATAAACCGCACATCTTCTTCGAGAAAATCCTTTCGGGTCTTTCCCGCGATGGCTTAATTTCGCGCTCCGCAAGTGGTATAATTGCCTTACCTGAATAAGGTATTTGCGGGATCGTATAACGGTAGTACACATCCCTCTGGAGGATGTTATCTTGGTTCGAATCCAAGTCCCGCAGCCAAGATGCGTACTTAACAACAATAGTTCTAAAAAAATATGGCGGAGATACAACTAACAAGAATAAAATCTTTATACGGAGAGGCCAAAGGCTATCTTGATGCGGTTAAGAAAGGTGGTAGCGCTTCAGGACCATATACTGTTCCTAGATCAATCGTCGATAATTTCAATTTAATAGTTGATGAGATAAGTCGTGTATCTGACACGAATTATTCCCGTTCAAAAATTCCTGAACGCGAACTTCGTACCATAATGAGCGTCAGATTAGTTGAGCCACTTATGTCAGGGCTTGTTGCAAGGCTCGAACAGGAATATGGATTTGGCCAAGAAAATAGTACACAGCCTAGTATTGTTATATTCAACAAAAATGAAACGGAGATTGCTTTAAAAATTAACTATACGATAAATGATTTGATGTCAAAAACTGAAAACTCTGAGGAAAAGTTAAAACTCAGTCAGTTAAAAGAGGAATTGGACAAACCGAAAACTAATTGGGAGTCAATTAAGGGTATTCTTATTTGGATTTTGAATTTCAGCAAAGATCTTTTTCTGGAGGTTTTACCTATTATTTTGCAAAAGAAGTTATAACGATAAACAGGTCTTAGACCAATGCGCTCAGCATAGTTAATTAGTAAAATATGAAAAAGAATACTATTCCTGGTGGTATACTTTTGGTAGTCGCCGCACTTGGCGTGTGGTACGTAAGCATTCCGTTTGTCGGTCCGAATAAATACGTACCCAAAGTTATTCCCACTCCGAAGGAGGCGCCAAAGAACATGAAGCTTACGAGCACGGCCTTTGCAAACGAAGAGAAAATTCCGGTTGACTATACGTGTGACGGGAGCAAGGTCAATCCGCCCCTCTCTATTTCCGGTTTGCCCACAGGTACCAAGTCGCTTGCCATGATTGTTGACGATCCGGATGCGCCCAGGGGTACGTTTACCCACTGGGTGATTTGGAACATTGATCCGGGTACAACTCAACTTGCCTCCGGCAAAATCCCTCCCAAATCCCAGGAGGGGACCAATTCCGCAGGTAGCATAGGGTTTGTTCCACCATGTCCTCCTACAGGATCACACCGGTATTTCTTCACGCTGTTTGCTCTGGATACAACGATTGGCCTTGACGGCAAAGCGAAAAAAGCTGACCTGGAAGCTGCCATGAAAGGACATATCATGGAGCAAACCAACCTCATTGGTTCCTACGGGAGGTAGTTGCATATGGACCAACAAGTGTTAAACCAGCTGGCGCGGGATATTATTAAAAGCAATCATCATCTCACGCTCGGAACAGCGGACGGAGATCCATGGGTAGCACCTGTATATTACTGTGTAGATAGTCAGTTCAATTTTTATTATGCCTCACAACTGGATTCCGTACACACAAAACACATACTTAATAACCCCACGGTTGCATTTGCAATATTCGATTCAAATCAAAAAGAAGGAACAGGGAATGGAATACAAGCTAAAGGAAAAGCGTATGTACTGGAAGGTGATAAGATCGATGAAGCGCTGAAGTGGTACCACACGACATTTATTGAATGTAAAAAGGAATCGTATATGAGTCCTGCTCCTTACAGACTTTTCAAAATCACCCCTGAAAAGTTTTATATCCAAGATCCGGATGCGAAAATAGATAAACGCGTTGAAGTAACGTTATTGTGACAAGCGGGCGAAGATGCCACTAGGGAGGAGCCGTTTTCCCGTTGATTCCTGAAGTGCAAGTTCCCCGAAGGTGATTTCCCCTGGCACAAGACCCGCGAGAAGATGGTGCAATACGAGTGGGGATAAATCTGCAGTATATGCGTTGAGGAGAATAAATCTCGGTTTGATAATTTTTTTGATTTCATTGAGTAATTTAGGGAGATCTTCTTCAATTTTCCACACTTCACCCTTGGAGCCGCGGCCGAACCGTGGGGGATCGAGGATGATACCCTCATAGGTGTTGGCTCGCTTGGCTTCGCGTGCAACAAATTTATACGCATCCTCTTCAATCCAGCGGATAGGTTTCTCTTTTAGTCCCGAGGCTGTGGCATTTTCGTTTGCCCAGTCGATTGCACTGCGGACCGCATCCACATGCGTGACGTGCGCTCCTGCTCTGGCTGCCGCCATTGTTGCCCCACCCGTGTAGGCAAAGAGATTCAGGACTTTTATGGGGTCGCCGTGGATTTGTTTTTCAATCCATTGCCAGTTGACGGCTTGTTCCGGGAAGACGCCCACGTGTTTGAAACTCGTGGGCCTTAGAACGAACGTCAGGCCGTTATAGGAAACCTTCCAGGGAGATGGGGGTTGTTTTTTTATGTTCCACTGATCTTCAACAAACGTCGCATCCGCCATCTTCCAACGTTTTGCGTCTGATCGCGTCCAGATCGCACGGGGGTCAGGGCGGGCCACGGTGTAACTCCCAAACCGTTCGAGTTTCATGCCATCACCGGAGTCGATAAGCTCGTAGTCTTTCCAGTCCGTCGGATACTCAAGAGTCGTTGATTCCATGGTATGATTGTAGCATGGACAGGCTCGAAAAATTAAAACAGCTCAAGGAAAGGCTTGCGTACTACGAGGGAAAACTTGGCTTTAAGATGAAGCGGTACCGCGGGGTCATTCATGAAAGTGCGATGTCAGAGATGAAGCATCAGGAAGTGATGGTTCTCCGGGCGATGGTTGCCAATCTCAAAAAAGAAATCGC
The DNA here is from genome assembly GCA_964515005.1 of uncultured Gammaproteobacteria bacterium. Taxonomy (GTDB): domain Bacteria; phylum Patescibacteriota; class Microgenomatia; order UBA10105; family UBA927; genus XYB1-FULL-47-11. The sequence continues at coordinate 9,172 of CAZEVT010000001.1, read as the reverse complement.
GAGCCTGGAAATGTGATAGTATGAGAGGCCTATGAAACGGATTCTTGTTGTTGCAGCGCACCCCGATGATGAATCGTTTTGGTGTGGCGGGACGATTGCCAAATATACGGACGAAGGGTGGCAGGTTGACCTCATCTGCGCCACGCGCGGGGAAGCGGGTCTTACGGGACCCAAAACAAACCTAGCCCGGGAAAAGGTGGGGGAAGTTCGCCAGAAGGAACTGGAAGCCGCCGGAACCGTTCTGGGTATTCATTCGGTCACATTCTTAGACTACAAAGACGGGACGCTTGGTGAGCGCACGCCCGGGGATGTCGAGGATGTGGTTCACAAAAAAATGCTTGAGATTATTCCCGATGTGGTCATCACCGCCGATACCACGGGGATCACCAATCATCCGGATCACGTCAAGCTTTCATTTGCGACGACCTATGCATTCCAGAAGTACGCCAAGTGGATAGAGGAGAAATTGAAGGATCAGGAAGAGATCGAGCAGATATTTCCCAAGCTCTACTACGTTTGCATGCCCGCGTCGATCGTTGCGTACGCGGTGAAGACAAAAATATATCCTCCCGAATCATTCGGCAAGCCCTGGAAGGGCGTACCGGACAAGGCGGTGACGACGGTGATTGATATTTCAGAGTATGCAGAGACAAAAAAGAAGGCGCTTCGCCGGCACATCACGCAAACGGTAACTGTGGATCGGTTCCTGTCCGTTCCCCATCAACCGCTTTTGAAGAAAGAGTACTATATCTTCCGTATGTACGGGACGACCGAAGTGTTTATGGGGAAAAATGACCTGGTCGCTGGTGAGTTATGAAGCATTCCCTCGCAGTCAAAAATCTCCACGCCGAAATCGAGAACAAAGAAATCCTCCGCGGCGTGACTCTTACCGTCCGGTCAGGAGAGATTCATGCGGTGATGGGTCCCAACGGCAGCGGCAAGTCGACGCTTGCCTACGCACTCATGGGCCACCCGGCATATACAGTCAAAAAGTCGAAGATCACCATTGATAAGAAAAATATTAGTTCGTTGCCGACGGAGGCGCGGGCCAAAGCCGGGCTTTTTCTTGCGCTTCAGTCGCCGATTGCGGTCCCCGGGGTCACAGTCATGAATTTACTGCGGACTGCATATCAGGAACTGCACGGGTCAACCAAAAAAGTCAGTGATGCGGTACAAAGTCCCATTCTTGCCCGCAGGTGGAAGGCGGGCGGCATGTCGATTGTTGAGTTTACGAAGATGCTCAAGGACTATGCGAAGCAGCTCCACATCGACGAATCATTTCTTTCCCGGGGAATCCACGACGGGTTTTCAGGCGGAGAGAAGAAAAAGATGGAAATGCTCCAGGCGCTGGTTCTTGCCCCGAAGTTTGCAATCTTTGACGAGATTGACACCGGGCTTGATGTGGATGCACTCAAGGTGGTGGCTGAAGGCATCGGACTTCTTGCAAAGAAAGGAACCGGTGTTATCATCATTACACATTACCAGCGGATTCTGAAATATCTCAAGCCCGACGTCGTACACATATTAGTAAACGGGAAAATTGTGAAAACCGGGAAAGCATCTCTTGCCAAAGAGATAGAGGAACAAGGATATGGCGCGTACTCAAATAATTGACGGCTCCTACAAATACGGCTTTCATGAGCCGGAAAACTACGTGTTCAAATCCAAAAAGGGATTGGATGAAAAGGTCGTGCGGAATATCAGCTGGTACAAAAAAGAGCCCGAATGGATGCTCAATTATAGGTTGAGGGCGCTCCAATTTTTCTATAAAAAACAACTACCCATGTGGGGCGGGGATTTGACGACCATCAACTTCGACGATATTTTCTACTACATTAAGCCGACCGAGAAAAAAGTAAGCTCCTGGAAAGATTTGCCCAAAGAGATACGAAATACCTACGACAAAATCGGCATTCCCGAGGCCGAGAAAAAGTTTTTGGCGGGGGTTTCCGCGCAGTACGAATCAGAGGTAGTCTATAAGAGCATAAACGCAATGCTTCAGAAAAAGGGCGTGGTGTTTTTGGACATGGACTCCGGGCTTCGGGAATATCCGGAGCTCGTCAAGCGTTATTTCGGTACGATCATCCCAGCGACAGACAACAAATTTGCGGCACTCAATAGCGCAGTCTGGAGCGGGGGATCATTTGTCTACGTGCCGCCGGGCGTGCATGTGGAGCTGCCGCTTCAGGCGTACTTCCGCATCAACGCCGCCAACATGGGGCAGTTTGAACGGACCCTGATCATTGCCGATGAGGGAAGTTACGTGCACTACGTCGAAGGGTGCCTCCCTGCTGGTGAACAAGTGAGTACGGGAGATCGATGGGTGAATGTCGAGTCTATTAAGCCTAAAGATACAGTCATTGGCGACGACGGAAAGAGTCACTCGGTTAGATCTGTTATGGTTCGCCAATACAGGGGTATAATGCACACGATACATCCAATTTCACCATATAATCGTTTTCAATTGACTTCTGAGCATCCGGTATTGGCAATCAGCAGATCAACGGTTGGACGTCGCGTTCGATATGGTTGGCTTACAGAAGTGAATACGAAGACGCTTCTTAAAAAGAAGCCGGAATATATCGCAGCGGGAAAACTAGAGCGGGGAGACTTTCTCGTTTTTCCAAAAATTCAATCCACAGAATCAACAACATTAAAGGAGAATGATTGCAGATTGTTGGGTTACTATCTTGCCGAAGGATCAACATATATTCATAAAACTCTAAAGCAGTCGGTTATTAGTTTTTCTTGCGGAGCAAAAGAAAAAGATTTCATCGCGGATATACAGTCAGTGGTTCAGAAAAAAATAGGAAAAAAATCAATGTTGATACATGATCGCAAAAAACATGCGACAGAAGTAAGAGTGTATTCACAACCCTTGAGAGACTTTGTGTTGACTCATTGCGGCAAGGGTGCTGCATCTAAGGTATTAAGCCATGACGTGATGTCATTATCAGGAAAAAAGTTGCAGATTTTTTTGGAAAGTTATTGGCGGGGAGATGGCAATGTGTTTGAGCGCAAAGGTAGCGTGCTTATGCGAGCCTCAACAGCGTCAGAAATGCTCGCGCGCCAATTGCAGGAACTATTTTCCCGCTTGGGGATATATTTGAGTATTCAAATTCGTAAAGCCGGACCGGATACAATCCTGGGTAGAAAAATCTATCGGAAAACTCAGTATATTTTAGTGTACACGCCAAACAAAACATGGACGAAAGTGCGTGACGCAGGAGAATATTTCTTGGTACCAATAGAAAAAATAGACTCAGATCCATACGAGGGTCCTGTTTTTAATATGGAAGTTGAAAAATGTAATTCGTATTTAGTCCGAGGATTTGCTGTACATAACTGTACCGCACCCATTTACACGACCGATTCCCTCCATTCAGCGGTCGTTGAGATTATCGTCAAAAAAGGAGCGCGGGTCCGGTATACGACCATCCAGAACTGGAGTACGAATGTGTATAACCTGGTGACTAAGCGTGCGAGGGCGGAAGAAGAGGCAATCATGGAGTGGGTAGACGGGAATTTGGGCAGCAAGCTCACGATGAAGTATCCGAGTGTCGTTCTTGCAGGGCGGAAAGCAAGAGGTGAGGTTCTTTCCATTGCGTATGCCGGTCCGGGTCAGCATCAGGATGCCGGAGGGAAAATGCTTCATGTTGCCCCCGAAACTTCATCCCGTATTATCTCCAAATCCGTAAGCCGCGGCGGGGGAAGAACTTCCTATCGGGGACTGGTGCAGGTATATCCCGGCGCCAAGAATGTAAAGAGCAAAGTTGTCTGCGATGCACTGCTTTTGGACGAGGCATCAAGGAGCGATACCTACCCTACGATGAAGATTGATGAACATGATGTCCGTATGGAACACGAAGCGACGGTTTCAAAAATCGGCGATGAGCAAATGTTTTATCTCCAAAGTCGTGGTATTTCCAAACCGCAAGCAGAATCGATGATCGTCAACGGTTTTATTGAACCGATCGTCAAAGAATTGCCGCTTGAGTATGCAGTTGAAATGAATCGTTTAATTGAACTACAGATGGAAGGGTCGGTTGGGTAAAAAGCCCGTCAAAACGGTCCCCGTCTCGCGGCGGACAGGCTGTTTTACCAGTCTTTACCAGTTCATACCAGAAAGAATATAAGTTAATACAAACTAGTACCAAAAGTAATCTATGGTAAAAAAACATGTTTTTACAGTGAAACGGAATACTGTCCATGTTGAACCACTTCCGTCCGGGGAAAGTATGTGGGAATACCGGGTCAGTGCCGGGGTGAAACTCGATTTGGTTCTTACAACGAAAAAAAATAAGAGCGCAGATGCCAGAGTCGTCGTAAAACTTACGGGCCGCGGGTCAGCAGCTACCATCACAGGAATTTTGGTCGCAAAAGGAGAAGAAAAATTAGTTCTTCATACATCCCAGGTGCATCAGGCGCCGGATACAACAAGTGACTTACTTATCAAAACTATTCTTTCGGATCATGCGAGGTGTTTGTACGATGGCGGTATCCGCGTGGAGAAATCTGCTCAGAAAACAGATGCATACCAGAGGAATGAAAACCTTCTTCTTTCCGGCCGGGCATATGCAGAGAGTAAACCGTCACTTGAGATTCTCGCAAACGACGTGCGGTGCACCCACGGGGCAACGGCGGGGCCAATTGACGAAGAACAGCTTTGGTATCTGCAAACCCGTGGGATCGGAGTAGAGAGCGGCCAGAGGCTTGTTGTCGACGGCTTTATCCAAAGCGCCTTGACTCGTATAGGAGACGGGCGTGTGCGAGATAGATTACAAAAATATTTCACGCGCATAGTATAATGTGACCCATGATAGACGCATCTAGGCTCAAGAAGGATTTCCCTCAATTCCAAAGGAACATTAACGGAAAACCCATCGTGTATTTGGATTCCGCGGCGACGTCCCTCAAGCCCCGGCAAGTCATCGAGAAAGAGAATGAGTACTACACCAAGTACACAGCCAATATTTTCCGGGGAATTTACAAAACCAGCGAAGAAGCAACCAAGCAGTACGAAGATGTCCGCGTAAAGGTGGCCAAATTCATCGGAGCCGGGCGTCCGGAAGAAGTAATTTTCACTAGAAATACTACGGAGTCTATAAATCTCATTGCCTACAATTTACATAAGGGGGACGAAGTCGTGGCTTCCATCATGGAGCATCATTCAAATTTTGTCCCGTGGCAGCAATTGGGACATTTGAAGGTGTGGGATCTAAAAACTAATTTGGATAAGGTAATTACCCGAAGGACGAAAGTATTCGCAATCACCGCGGTATCCAATGTGCTCGGGACAATCGTTGATGTAAAGGCAATAGTAAAAAAGGTGAAGAAATTAAATCCGAAGTGTCTCGTACTGGTTGATGCGGCACAGGCCGTCCCGCATATGCCGGTTGACGTGACCGATTGGGGAGCAGACTTCGTTGCGTTTTCCTCACACAAAATGTTGGGACCAACCGGGATTGGTGTTCTTTGGGGGAAATATGAACTGCTCTCCAGCATGAAACCGTTTATGTACGGCGGCGAGATGATTTCCGAAGTGCGGGTCGAAAAAACGATATTTAAGGAGGCACCTCACAAATACGAAGCAGGCACCCCGCATATTGCCGGCGTTATCGGCTTCGGTGCTGCCATAGATTACTTAAACAAGCTCGGTATGAAAAACGTCCGTAAACACGAGGAAGAAATAGTTTCGTATGCCATGAAAGAGTTGAAAAAGATTCCCGGGCTCACCATGTACGGGCCAACCGATCCGAAAAAGAAAGGCGGAGTCATTGCGTTTACCCTGAAGTCCGCCCATGCCCACGATATCGCCCAGATATTGGACGAAGACAACGTGTGCATTCGGAGCGGGAACCACTGCGCGATGCCTCTGCATCTTTTCATGGGTCTTGTTGCTACCGCCCGCGCTTCCTTTTATGTCTACACCGCCAAAAGTGATATCGATGTGCTCGTTGCCGGGCTCAAGAAAGTAAATACGATGTTTGGCTAGCTATGGATATCTATCGCGCCGTCATTCTTGACCATTATAAGAATCCCCGTAACTTCGGACATTTATCAAAACCCGATGCGAAAGTGGAAGAGGGGAATGTCACCTGCGGAGACCGGATTGTGATGGAAATATCAGTGGACAAGACGCGTCGCGTTAAAGACGTCCGCTTTTCCGGTGAAGGGTGCGCCATAAGCCAGGCGTCCGCATCCATGCTCACGGAAAAGGTAAAGGGAATGAAGCTTGATGCCCTGATGAAGCTGAAGGTAAAAGACATCACTGATATGCTTGGAAGTGCGCTTACCCCCTCACGAACCAAGTGCGCGACTCTACCGCTTGAGGTACTGCAGAAGGCGGTAGTATCATTACATCATGGACGATAACGACCCGAAAGTAACGCGGAAAGTCCGGAAGCTCACGATGCGCATCGAGCGGAACCTCTGCATCGGCGCGGCTACCTGCGTGGCGCTTGCCCCCAAAGCCTGGGCGCTCGATGATGAGGCAAAAGCGATCATTTTGGACACCGCAGGAGAGGAAACCGACGAGATACTCATTGAGGCGGCCCGCGGCTGCCCGGTCTTGGCCATTATCATCACGGACGAAACAGGCAAACAAATATTTCCTTAGCATGATTGTAGTTTAGTTCCTCGACTGATTAACTGTGATATTCTAACTATATGCAAAGTTCCGTTACCTGGAAAATCGGCGGAGAGGCGGGATTCGGGATTATGTCCTCGGGAATTATGCTTTCCCGCGCATTTGCCCGCATGGGTTACCACACGTTTGCCACAAACGAGTATCCTTCTCTCATCCGCGGCGGGCACAATGTGATTACCGTGAGGATCGCGACAGAAAAGTTTGAATCCATGAACCGGGACGTCCACATCCTCATGGCGCTCAACAAACAAACTATCGATGTTCACAAAAATGAACTTAATGAGAAAGCACTCGTGGTATTTGATCCCAAGGATGGTGAGTACAAGCCGGAGGATTTCCCCAAACCCGTCCAACTCATTCCCGTTCCGCTTCGCGAGTTGGTAGCGAAGGGGAACGGAGACCCGATTATGCGCAATACCGTCGCCTTGGGCGTGACGGTTGCGCTTCTGGGAGCCCCGTTTGAAGCACTTGCATCGGTTATTACCGATATGTTTGGGAAAAAGGGAGAGGACGTTGTGAAGCATAATATTGATATTGCAAAGACCGGATATGACCTGGTAAAACAAAGTTTCGGGACCGAGCAGTCGATGTTTCTTGCGCCCGCAACAAAGAAAGAAGACCAGCTCGTCATAAACGCAAGCGAAGCCGTCGGGGTAGGGGCGGCCCGTGCGGGACTTAAATTTGCTGCCATTTACCCCATGACGCCCATCAACTCGCTCATTACATTCCTTGCCGATCACGCCAAATCGCTCCAGCTGGTCTACAAGCAGCCGGAAGATGAAATTTCAGGGATCAACATGGCCCTCGGCGCTTCCCTGGGTGGGGTCCGGAGTATGGTCGCAACATCAGGCGGCGGATTTGCCCTCATGGTCGAGGGTTTGGCCTGGGGCGGGATGATCGAGGCGCCTCTGGTAATTGACCTTGGCATGCGCGTCGGGCCTTCAACCGGCATGCCCACCTATACCGAGCAGGGGGAACTTCAGTTTGCCATTCACGCAGGGCATGGCGAGTTTCCGAGGATCATTCTCGCGCCTGCTGATGTTTCGGAAGCGTACCAGCTGACGGTTGACGCATTTCATCTGGCCGACCGGTATCAGGTGCCCGTATTTTTGTTGACCGACAAGTACCTCAACGAAAGCACGTGGTGCGCGCCGAAATCAACCTTTTCAGGCGACATCGTTATAGACCGGGGGAAACTGGTTAAAGAATCAGACCTCCCTGCCGATGGGTCGTTTAAACGCTATGATTTGAGTGCCGAGGGCGGGGTGTCGGCCCGGTCTGTACCGGGCATGAAAAATGGGTTTTACTACGCCAATTCCTACGAGCATGACGAAACTGGCCATGTCACGGAGGCGGCAGGCGCCCGCCGCTCCATGGCGGAAAAACGGCTCAAAAAATCCACGGCGATTGCAAAAGACATCAGGCCGCCGCAGGTAATTGGCGACGCGGAAGCGGAGATTACCTTTGTGACATGGGGCAGTACCCGCGGGCCGGTTTTGGACGCGATGAAGCTGCTGCAGGGGAAAGGAAAAAAGGTCCAGGTCGTGCATTTTTCATGGATCTATCCGTTTCCCACAGAAGACGCGATGAAACTGTTGTCTCCCGCCACGCGCCTTATCGACGTGGAGCAGAATGCCACGGGGCAGATGGCCTCCCTCATCCGCGAGCACACGGGTATTCTTATTAAAGAAAAAATACTAAAGTATGACGGGAGACCGTTTTTCCCGGAAGAAATTGTGGAGAAAGTCGTATGAGCGTAACGCCTGACACATTTAAAACAAATTTCTTGCCGACTTGGTGCCCGGGATGCGGGGATTACGGTATCTGGATGGCGCTCAAAGACGCGCTTGCAAAGCTTAACATAGGAACCGATGACGGGGCGGTCGTCTACGGCGTCGGGTGCCACGGCAATATGTATGACTGGATGAAAATCTACGGGGTCGCGGCTTTACACGGCCGGACATTGCCGGTTGCCCAAGGATTGAAGTTTGCCAATCACAAACTGCCGGTTGTTGTGGTTTCGGGAGACGGAGACGGATTGGGTGAGGGCGGCAACCACTTCATCCACGCCGCCAAACGGAATCCGGATATTTGCGTCATCATCCACGACAATCAGGTCTACGGGCTTACCACGGGCCAGGCCTCGCCGACGGCAAAAGCAGGCTTCAAAACCAAGTCAACGCCGGAGGGGGTCATGGATGAGCCGGTCAATCCCATGGCCCTTGCCCTCACCGCAGGAGCTACATTTGTTGCGCGCGGATTTGCCGGGGATACGCCGGGGCTCACCGAAATGTTAAAGGCGGCAATCGAACACAAAGGATTTGCGGTTGTTGACGTCCTGCAGCCCTGCGTGACGTTTGATAAAGTGCACACCTACTCGTGGTACCGATCCCGGTTCTATAAGATAGAGGCGGAGTACAAGCCGGACAACAAAATCAAAGCGTTTGAGAAGGCGATGGAGTGGGGGGACAAGATTCCCTTGGGGATTATATATAAAGAAGACAAGCCGACGAGTGAAGACCG